>NZ_JBFODH010000008.1:0-252240 GCF_040908225.1 Aeromonas sp. R5-3
CGGCTACAGCCGCCAGCAGTTCTACGAGATCCGCCGTAACTACCAGACCTATGGCGCCGAGGGCTTGCTCGACAAACTCCCCGGCTGTAAAGGGGGGCATCCCAACCGGGTCGCTCCCGAGATTGAGCAGGCCATCCTCGATTACTCTCTCACCAGACCAACCCATGGCCCGCTGCGGGTCGCGCAAGAACTGGCTCTGCAAGGCATCAACGTCAGTGCGGGCGGTGTGCGTGGCGTGTGGCAACGTCACGATTTGCTCTCTAAGCATGACCGCTTGTTGCGCCTCGAGAAAACCCATAGGGAGCAGACCATTGAGCTCAATGACGAGCAAATTCGCCTGCTCGAGCGCTTCAGTCCCGAGTTCCGAGAACGCCAGATAGAGGTCCACTACACCGGGGAACTGGTGGCAGTCGACACCTTCTTCGTCGGTGCACTCAAGGGTGTGGGCAAGGTGTATCTGCAAACCGTGCTAGATTGCTACAGCCGCCACGCCTGGGGACGGCTCTACACCAGCAAGCTGCCGGTGACGTCGGTCCATGTACTCAACGAAACGGTGCTGCCGTTCTTCGAAGCCCATGAGGCACGGGTCTATACCATCTTGTCGGACAATGGGCGCGAGTTCTGCGGGCGCCCTGACCATCATCCCTACGAGCTGTTCCTGCAACTGGAGGGGATTGAGCACCAGACCACCAAGGTACGCAGGCCACAGAGCAACGGCTTTATCGAACGGTTGCATCGAACCCTGTTGGATGAACACTTCCGTATCAAAGGGAGGACAACCTGGTATGAGTCGGTGGAGCAGATGCAGACAGACCTGGATAGCTATCTGGAGCACTACAACAACCAGCGACCACATCAGGGCAGGATGATGGAAGGACAAACGCCCTACAGCATGTTCAAGAAGGGTCTGAAATTGATACCGAAGGAAGTGCGCACTAAAGTAGCGTAAACAAGACACCGGTTTGAGGCCGGTGTCAGGTGATAACTAGATCTGTACACGTTGTAGACGATGCCGAACATCAAGCAATGCTTTGCGATAGAGAGACTGGGGATGTTCATCCTTAGTCTGTTCAATCAGATGCTCAATGATAGGTAATGACATTGACTTGTACTCGGGAAACTCGGCTAATTGGTAAGTAGCAATAGCCTGCTGTACTGCGGTGAGCACTTGGCCTTTTTCATCCATGCCAGCAAACCACACAAATACTTGGCGAAATTGTTCAAAGCGTTTGTTTGCTGCTTCGAGTTTTCGTGTGTCCAAGTATTTCCAAACGCCGAAGAGAAAAGCAATGGGGCCTCCCAGTAAGGTTAGAGAGGTAAGATATTCCATATTTGCTAGCCTGTATCTCAATGGATCCATAGATAAATGATTGTGACATGACTCTTTATTCAATGTCATCAAGGTCTTAGCCACTTTGAAATGACTCTTTCGTGCGTCTGGCTTTGGCTATGTCATCGAGGACAACAGAGATCAGCTCCGGGTCTCCTACCTCAACAGCTTCGTCCAGATATGCTTTAATCTCGGCTTCACTGGTCAAGTATTCAGCAGGTTCGTATTTGCTAAACACTTCTTCCATGTCTCGTCTCCCCACTCTCATGACACTGAAATTTCGATGCGAGCGCTCATAAATGTGAGACTCCTGTGGCCCTTCATTATACTTCTGTTGTCGTGACTCTTTACTCAGCACTTCCTCTATTCTATGACATTTCTATTTGACGGAATTCACGACATTTCTACATGTTTTTGACATATGTTACAGAAGGCCATCCAGGGCGTGATCCGAGAACTTGTGAGCGTCGTCGAAATACTCCTGCAAGGTACGGATGTCCTTGTGGCGGGTGACCTCGATGATCTTGTTCATCGGTTTGCCGGCGGTCACCGCCGATGTGATAAAGCCGCGGCGCAGACTGTGGCCGCTGACCTGGAGATCGTCGATGGCCTGACCGGTGCGCCGCTTGATCATCAGGTTGATGCCTTGCGGGCCGAGCGGCTCCTGCATGAGCTGGCCCCAGCGATTCATGCGGCGAAACAGGGCCCCCTCATGGATCCGGCTCTGTTTGAGCCAGCGCGCCAGTGCCGACACCGGGCAATATTGTTTGCCGGGCACCAGGGCGATCTCCGTTTCATGTAGCTGATGCTTGCTGGGCTTGAGCCGAAGGCGGATCCCCTGCCCCACAAAGTCGAGGTCATCCACCTCAATCCTTGCGGCCTCCGAGCGGCGCAAGGCACAGCTGAACATCAGCAACAACAGGGTGTAATCCCGCAGTCCCGCCAGATTGCTGGTGTCGATTTGGTCGAGCACGCATGCCAGCGGTTTCAGGGTCAGCGCCCCCGTTTTACGTTTGCGGTTGTCACCGAGCCGCACTATGCCCCGCATCATCTCCTTTATTTCCGCATGCTCGGTCGGCATGGGGTGGATCCCCTTCTGCTTGAAGGCATAACGGATGCCGGCGAGCCGTCTTACCAGGGTGGCTGGCTTGCGGGGATCGCCGTTGCGCAGCGCCCCCTTCCCCTCTTCCTTGTCCAGCCAGACC
Organism: Aeromonas sp. R5-3; assembly: GCF_040908225.1. Classification (NCBI taxonomy): domain Bacteria; kingdom Pseudomonadati; phylum Pseudomonadota; class Gammaproteobacteria; order Aeromonadales; family Aeromonadaceae; genus Aeromonas; species Aeromonas sp. R5-3. The sequence goes on from NZ_JBFODH010000008.1 coordinate 2,536, forward strand.
CAATCGGCCAGGATGCCGTCGGCCTGATCCGCCAGAAAGTTCATGATGTCATGATGGGTAGTCTGCAGCGGATCGAGCCCATGCAGCTGACACCAGAACACGAAGATACGGGTATCGGCCTGGTAGGCATTGAGGGTGGAGTCGGCTTTGGCGCTGCGCAGGAAGCGTCTGGCCCGGCTGTTCAGCTGAGGATCGAAGACGCTCTGCAAGGGCTGTTGAACTGGGTTTGAAATGCGTGGGTAGTTCACTTAACTCTATGATTTAATGCGGAGTTTCGTTGAATCTTACAGGATCTTGCAGATCTATCAAGTATCGATAATGAATATTATCGATACTTATGAAGAGTGCTTTTAACCCATTTCACCCTCCTCATTTATTCCTCAGCACACTGTTCTTCTTGCTTCGTTTTATCAGGGTTGAGGGCTTTGCCTCATCAGCATCCACTACACGAAGTGAGAGATAACGAACAACTATGATCGTTTTTGAATGGGCCATGATAGTGCTGATTGTCATAGTAAAACGCCCCGCTATGCGGGGCGTTGTTTGTTATCGCTTTGCCAACTTGAACAATTCAAAGAAGTTGTCACTGGTCGCCTGCGCCAATTCGGCTAGCGGCATTTGCCGCAGATCCGCGATGAACTGGGCCACGTCGCGAACAAAGGCCGGCTCGTTCTCCCTGCCCCGGTGCGGAACCGGCGCCAGATAGGGTGAGTCGGTTTCAACCAGCAGTCGTTCCAGTGGCAGCGCCTTGACTACAGATTGCAGCGCAGCCGCGTTCTTGAAAGTAGCGATACCGGAGATGGAGATATAAAAGCCCATCGCCATGGCCGCCTCTGCCATTTCAAGCGACTCGGTGAAGCAGTGCAGCACCCCGCCTACCTGATCTGCCCCCTCTTCGCGCATGATCTGCAGGGTATCCTGCTGGGCATCGCGGGTATGGATGATGAGGGGCTTGTTCAGGGCGCGGGCCACCCGGATATGCTCCCGGAAGGAAGCCTGCTGTACCTCCTTGTTCTCCGGCGAATAGAAGTAGTCGAGCCCGGTCTCGCCGATGGCCACCACCCTTTTATCCGCCGCCTGAGTCAACAACAAATCGGCATCGACGCCAGGCTCTTGGTTGAGGGGATGCACGCCGCAGGAGGCAAACACCTGAGGGTAAGGGGCGATCGCCTCCAGCATGGTCGGGAACTGTGCCTGGGTCACACTCACACAGAGAAAATATCCCACGTCCTGCCTGGCCGCCTTGGCCAGCACATCGGCCATGTCGGTCTGCTTGCTGCCATAACTCAGACGATCGAGATGGCAATGGGAATCAACGAGTAACATACAAAACCTTTTGGGATCTATAACCAGCGAGTGAGCCAGTTCATCAAATGAATGGTGGGGTTGGAGAGCTGCCCGGGCTGGCAGGCCGCCTTGAGCCCAACGAGCTGCTGCTCCGCCTCCAGCAGCTTTTCACTGGAGTGACGCTCCGCCAGTTGTTGACTGAGCGAGGCCAGATCCGGCATGGCCAGCTGGTGATGCCCACAACCGGCCTGCGTCTTGAGCGCATCGCACAAGAACAGCTGCACCCAGTGCAGTCTGACCTGGGTATCGCTTGCCAGCAGGCTGCACACATGGTTGGTCCGGGTGGGCGTTTGCGAGAGGGCGAGAAAACTCTCAAGCAGATCACGGCGATCCGTGTCCTGCTGCTGCATCAAGTAATCCAGCACTCGCAGCGGAGCCCCCTGGCAGATCCGCACCTGAGCCTGGGTGGCCTGATGACCCTGCTCGGCGAGCCAGGCCAGGGTCTCCCCTTCCGCCGGCAACTGGCAGACATGCTTGTGGCAACGGCTGAGAATGGTGGGCAGCAGGCGGGAAACCTGAGAGGCGATCAGCAGCAACAAGCTGTCGCCGGCCGGCTCCTCCAGGGTTTTGAGCAGCGCGTTGGCGGCCGATTCGGTCATGCGCTCCGTATCCGGGATGATCACCACCTTGCCCCGGCCAAGCTGGGCCGAATTCTGCAGACGTGCACAGATCTCGCGGATGGCCTCGACCCCTATGGTCTTGCCCTCAGTGGTGAGGGTGCCCAGATCCGGGTGGTGGCCCTTTTCAAACAGCTGGCAGGAGTGGCACTGACCACAAGGCTCGCCCCGATCAGGCTGATGGCACAGGTGCAGGCGGGCCAGCTGCTGTGCAAGTTGCTCCTTGCCAAGACCGGGATCACCCAGCAGCAGCCAGGCGTGCCCCAGCCGGCCGGCGGCGGCAGTCTGACTCAAGGCATGCCAGTCCGGGATCAACCAGGGATACATGAGGGCTCGTCTTTCAGGTAGTGGGACAATGCAGCCTCGATGGCCGCCTTGACCTGCTCCGGCGCTTGGCCGGCGTCGATCACCTTGACTGACGCATCGGCGGCAGCCAGTTCCAGATAGCGCTGGCGGGTACGCTCGAAGAAGCTGAGCTGTTCAAGCTCGATCCGGTCCAGCTCACCGCGATGACGGGCCCGTTGCAGGCCGATGGCGGGATCGATGTCGAGATAGAGGGTCAGATCCGGCTTGAAGTCGCCGAGCACGGCCCGCTTGATGGCGCCGATGAGGTTGGCATCGATGCCGCGACCACCGCCCTGGTAGGCCTGGGAGGAGAGATCGTGGCGATCGCCCACCACCCAGACACCATCGGCCAGCGCCGGCTTGATGCGGGTCTCGACCAGTTGCACCCGGGAGGCGTACATCAGCAACAGTTCGGCTTCGATGGTGAGCCGCTCGTCGTGCACCTCCTTGACGATGGCCCGCATCCGCTCCGCCAACGGCGTGCCGCCCGGCTCACGGGTACACTCGATCCGTGCCACCCCGTGGGCATGCAGATAGTCGGTCACGTAGCGCACCGCGGAGCTCTTTCCTGCGCCTTCCAGTCCTTCAATCACGATAAATTTAGACATTAGGGTTTCTTCAAAATGTATTCACGCACCGCCCGATTGTGTTCATCGAGGGTCTTGGAAAAATAGTGGGCTCCGCCCCCCTTGGCGACGAAATAGAGATAGTCGGTCGACAGGGGGTTGAGCGCCGCTTCGATGGAGGCCTTGCCCGGCATGGCGATGGGAGTGGGCGGCAAGCCGTCGATCACATAGGTGTTGTAGGGGTTCACGTCGGTCAGGTCGCTGCGGCGGATATTGCCGTCATACCTGTCCTTCACCCCGTAGATGACGGTGGGATCAGTCTGCAGCTTCATGCCAAGGCGAAGACGATTGACGAACACCGAGGCGATCCGCGCCCGCTCTTCCGGCATCCCCGTCTCTTTTTCGATGATCGAGGCCATGATCAGCGCCTCGTAGGGAGTCTTGTAGGGCAGATTGGCCTGACGCTTCTCCCAGCTCTGCTGCAGGAAGGTCTCCATGTCCTGATGGGCACGGCGCAAAATGGAGAGATCGCTGGCATGAGTGGTATAGGCGTAGGTCTCCGGCAGGAACCACCCCTCCAGCTTGCCGTTTTCGATGCCAAGCTCCTGAGCCAGATCGGTCTCGGGCAACTCGACGGTCAGCCGCTCCAGATAGGGGGCGCTGGCCAGCTGCTTCAACCAATCCTCGAAACGGGATCCTTCGACGAAGGTCAGGCTGAAGTGAAACTCCTTGCCGGAAGCAAACAGGGAGAGGGTATCCTTGAGCGGTGCCCCTTCCTTGATCTCATAGGTACCGGACTTGATGGCAACCAGCTCGGGATGACCGCGCAACCAGAGCCGCACCGCCCAGGGGCTGGTTTCCCCCTCCCCCAGTTCGGCGATCAGACGCGCCGCATGGGCCCCCTTCTCAACGGTAAAGAGACGGGTCGGTCCCTTGTTGGTGAGCGTCTCCACCTGTTGCCACTTGTAATGTACATAGCCCCCGGCAGCGGCGACAGTCAGCGCCGCGCCCGCGAGCAGGGTGTAAAGCCGATTAAACTTCAATGACCAAACGCTCCTGTAAACGGCGGATCAATTCCTGACTGGCATATTGGGTCTCCCCGATGCCGGTGACCGGCACTATGCCCATCAGGGTATTGGTCAGCCATACCTCTTCGGCCTGCCACAGTGACTCCAGCGGAGCCTCCACGACACGCAGTTCAATGCTCATCTGTTTTAGCATCGCCATCACATGGCGCCGCATGATGCCGTCTATGCCGCAGTGGGAGAGATCCGGTGTAAACACCGTTCTACCACGGCGCCAAAACAGATTGGCACTGACCCCTTCTACCAGAAATCCCCGACTGTTCAAGACTATACCTTCGACCCCGGAACGGGCCGCGAGTTCGCTTTTCAGCAGCACCTGCTCCAGCCGGTTGAGGGTCTTGAGGCCTGCCAGCATGGGGGCATCCCCCAACCGCTGTCGGCATACCAAGAGTGGAATGCCATCTCGCTGCCATGTCGGATAGTGAGCCGGGTAAGCGGCCAGCGACAGGATCCGGGTCGGCGCATGGCAGGCTGTGCCATCATAGCCCCGGCCACCGCTGCCACGGGTCAGCATCACCTTGATCACCGCCAGCGCTTGATCGCGGGCCAATTGGGCCACTTCATCGCCAAGTTGTTGCCAGTCCAGCTCGGCAAGGCCGAGTCTGGCGCTCGCTTGCTGCAACCTTGTCAGGTGTGCCGGCCACCAGACGGGTCGGCTATCCTTGACCAACAGGGTGGTGAAATGACCATCCCCATAGGCCAGACCACGATCCATAGCGGAGACGCTGTCTGTCGGTATTCCATTGATCAGCAAAAGGATCCCTCCGATAAAAAAGGCCCGATACTGACGTATCGGGCCCATACTATCCGCCCAGGGCGAATTATACGCGTTTGAAGATCAGTGAGCCATTGGTGCCGCCAAAACCGAAGGAATTGGAGAGGGCATATTCGAAGTTGCCGGCCTTGGCAACATGAGGCACCAGATCCAGGTCGCACTCATCATCCGGGTTGTCCAGGTTGATGGTGGGCGGCGCCATCTGATCGCGCAGCGCCAGTACCGTGATGATCGCCTCGATGGCGCCGGCGGCACCCAGCAGGTGACCGGTCATCGATTTGGTGGAACTGACCATCAGGGATTTGGCATGTTCGCCAAATACGGCCTTCATGCCGCGCAGCTCGGCGACGTCACCCAGCGGGGTGGAGGTGCCGTGGGCGTTGATGTAGCCCACCTGCTCGGGGGCGATACCGGCATCCTTGATGGCATTTTGCATGGCGCGTGCGCCACCGTTTCCGTCAGCGGGAGGCGCCGTCATGTGGTAGGCATCGCCGCTCATGCCAAAGCCGACCAGCTCGGCATAGATCTTGGCACCACGGGCCTTGGCGTGTTCGTACTCTTCCAGCACCAGCACCCCGGCGCCATCACCCAGCACGAAACCGTCGCGATCTTTATCCCACGGACGGCTGGCCTTGGTGGGCTCGTCGTTGCGGTTGGAGAGCGCCTTGGCGGCGGCAAAACCGCCCATCCCCATCGGGGTGGATGCCTTCTCGGCACCACCGGCCACCATCACGTCCGCATCGCCGTAGGCGATCATGCGACCGGCCATGCCGATGGCATGGGTGCCTGTGGTACAGGCGGTGGTGACGGCGATGTTGGGGCCCTGCAGGCCTCTCATGATGGAGAGATGACCGGACACCATATTGATGATGGTGGACGGTACGAAGAAGGGGCTCAGCTTGCGGGGACCGCCGTTGACCAGGCTGCTGTGGTTCTGCTCAATCAGACCCAGACCGCCGATGCCGGAACCAATCGCCACACCGACACGCTCGGCATTCTCCTCGTTGATGACGAGACCGGCATCATCCAGCGCCTGCACGCCTGCGGCGATGCCGTACTGGATGAAGAGATCCATCTTGCGAGCTTCTTTGCGGTTGATACCGTACTGCTCGGGATCGAAATCCTTGACCTGGCCTGCGAAGCGGGTCGCAAACTCGCTGGCGTCAAAGTGTTCGATGGGAGAAATGCCGCTCTGCCCGTTGAGCAGGGCTTGCCAGCTGGATTCGGCAGTGTTGCCTACCGGGGAAAGCATCCCCAAGCCGGTCACCACGACTCTGCGTTTTGACACTGAGGTAGTCTCCGAGAGGTGTTTTGAAAAGGAGTAAACATAAAAGAAGCGGCCCTTGGGCCGCTTCTTTCAGAACAGGAACTTATTCCTGATTAGCGGTGATGTAGTCGATAGCCGCTTGAACAGTGGTGATCTTCTCGGCTTCTTCATCAGGAATTTCGGTATCGAATTCTTCTTCCAGCGCCATTACCAGTTCAACGGTATCCAAAGAGTCAGCGCCCAGGTCGTCGACGAAGGAGGCAGCGTTCTTAACGTCTTCTTCTTTAACACCCAGTTGTTCGATGATGATTTTCTTTACGCGTTCTTCGATGTTGCTCATGACCTGAATTTTCCTTTAAAAATACGCTATTGCGTCTGGTTGGGGTAGTTTATTCAATTGACGTGAGTTTGCAAGTAGCTTGCCGCTGGTCAAACCACGAAATTCGCCAAACTTCGGCGTACTATCGCAAATTTGAACAGATCTCACGACAAATTGATTACACCATGTACATCCCGCCATTAACATGCAGGGTTTCGCCAGTGATGTAGGCGGCATCATCCGATGCCAAGAATACCACAGCAGCGGCAATTTCTTTTGGATCGCCCAGCCGAGCGGCAGGTACCTGGCTCATGATGCCGGCACGCTGCTCTTCATTGAGCGCCTTGGTCATATCGGTCTCGATGAAACCGGGGGCAACCGCGTTCACGGTAATGCCGCGGGAGGCCACTTCACGGGCCAGCGACTTGGTGAACCCCACCAGGCCCGCCTTGGCGGCTGCATAGTTGACCTGACCAGCGTTGCCCATGGTGCCGACCACGGAACCGATGCTGATGATGCGGCCATTGCGCTTCTTCATCATGGCGCGCAGCACCGGCTTGCTCAGACGGTACAGGGAGGTGAGGTTGGTGTCGATGATCTCGTTCCACTCATCATCCTTCATCCGCATCAACAGGTTGTCACGGGTGATCCCTGCGTTGTTGATCAGGATGTCGATGTCGCCAAAACGCGCCTTGATGGCGGCGAAGACGGCTTCGATGGATTCCTGGCTAGTCACGTTCAGTGCCATGCCGCAACCCTGTTCACCCAGATAGACGCTGATTGCCTCGGCGCCGCTCTCGCTGGTCGCCGTGCCGACTACCTTGGCGCCACGGGCCGCAAAAGTTTCAGCAATCGCACGGCCGATGCCACGACTGGCACCGGTCACCAACACAACCTTATCGGTAAAGCTCATTCATTGCTCCTGTTTACTTGATCTGGGCCAGCGCCTGCTCGAAAGAGGCGGCATCGTTGGCATGAATACCTTCCACGCGCTTGTCGATGCGCTTGGCGAGCCCGGTCAGTACCTTGCCCGGTCCCATTTCGATCTCGAGGGTGACCCCCTCGTTGGCCATCCGCTCGACAGTCTCGGTCCAACGAACCGGGCTGAACAGCTGACGCACCAATGCCTGCTTGATGGCGGCCGGATCCTGCTCACAGGATACGTCGACATTATTGATGACGGCGATGGCAGGAACCTTGATCTCGATCCCGTCCAGCGCAGCTGCCAGTTTTTCGGCGGCAGGTTTCATCAGGGCGCAGTGGGAGGGCACGGAGACCGGCAGCGGCAGCGCACGCTTGGCACCGGACTCTTTCATCAGCACGTTGGCGCGCTCGACAGCCTCTTTGTGACCGGCGATGACCACCTGGCCCGGGGAGTTGAAGTTGACCGGAGAGACCACCTGCCCTTCAGCCGCCTTCTCGCAGTTGGCAGCGATGGCGTCATTGTCCAGGCCGATGATGGCGGCCATGGCACCGGTGCCTTCCGGCACGGCTTCCTGCATGGCCAGACCACGCAGTTCAACCAGCTTGACCGCATCGGTAAAGGCCAGTGCGCCGCTGCAGACCAGGGCGGAATACTCACCCAGACTGTGGCCTGCCATCACGGCGGGGGTTGCCCCACCCTGCTGTTGCCACAGGCGCCACAGCGCGACAGAAGCGGTCAGCAGTGCAGGCTGGGTACGCCAGGTCTTGTTCAGCTCTTCGGCCGGACCTTCCATGACCAGGGCAAACAGGTCATAACCCAGCACCTGGCTCGCCTCGGCGAAGGTCTCCTTGATCACGGCATGTTGTTCGGCCAGCTCGGCCAGCATGCCGACGGTTTGGGAGCCCTGTCCCGGGAAGGCAATGGCAAATTGGGTCATCATTGATTCCTTTAAATAAGAGAAAAATGAGAACGGCAGGATGAGACGCTCGTCCCATCCCGCTGACGATCAGAGGCGAACCAGCGCCGAGCCCCAGGCAAAACCGCCGCCGAAAGCTTCCAGCAAGACCAGCTGGCCCGGTTTGATCCGGCCGTCGCGCACCCCTTCATCGAAGGCGATGGGCACGGAGGCAGCAGAGGTGTTGCCGTGTTTGTCGAGGGTCAGCACCACCTTGTCCAGCCCCATGCCAAGCTTCTTGGCGGTGGCGCTGATGATGCGGAAGTTGGCCTGATGGGGCACCAGCCAGTCCAGCTCGCTCGGCTCGATGCCGGCGGCGGCCAGGGTTTCGGTGACGATCTCGCTCAGACGGGTGACCGCGACTTTGAAGACATCATTGCCCTTCATGTACATGTAGGCTTCGAGCTCGGCCCCCGGCATGCCGCGACGGGGCTGCGGCAGCTTGAGCAGCTCGCCATAACGACCATCGGCATGCAGATGGGTGGAGAGGATGCCGGGGGTGTCGCTCGCACCGATCACCACTGCCCCTGCCCCATCCCCGAACAGGATGATGGTGCCACGATCCTCGGGATCGCACATGCGCGACAGCACATCGGCGCCGACGACCAGCACGTGGCGGGCGGCGCCGGATTTGACGAACTGATCGGCAATGGAGAGCGCATACGTAAAGCCGGCGCAGGCGGCCGCCACGTCGAAGGCCGGGATCCCTTGCACCCCGAGCAGCCCCTGCAGTTCACAGGCGGCGGCCGGAAAGGCGTTTTCGGCGCTGGTGGTGGCCAGCACTATCATGTCGAGATCGGCAGCAGTCAGACCTGCGGCATCCAGCGCGCGCAGGGCCGCCTGGTGAGACAGGGTTGCAACGGTTTCATCGGCACCGGCAATGCGGCGTTCACGGATCCCGGTACGCTCCACAATCCACTCGTCACTGGTCTCTACCATCTGTTCGAGGTCGGCGTTGGTACGTACTGAGGACGGCAGATAGCTGCCAGTACCCAAAATTTTGCTATGCATAGAGTTCTTATAGGTCCCTGTCGGAAAAGACAGATTCAAGGCGATCTGCGATTTGCAATGGAAGTTGATGCTTGGCCTCTTGCGCGGCCAGCAGGATCGCGTTACACAGGGCGCGCCGTTCGGCCCGCCCATGGCTTTTTACCACAATGCCGCGCAATCCTAACAGACTTGCACCGTTATACTGGTCGGGGTTCAGGTAAGAAAAACGTCGTTTGAACATAAATCCGGCGATACGGCCAAGAAAACTGCGTTTCTTGCGGGGATATCCGGCCAGTTGGGCCATCATCCGTACCACCCCCTCTGCCGTCTTGAGGGCGACATTGCCGACAAAACCGTCGCAGACGATCACGTCACAATCGCCGCTAAAAATTCGATCCCCTTCAACAAAGCCGACAAAGTTGAGCGCCTGGCACTGGCGCAGCAGTTCGGCACTGTGGCGCACCAGATCGTTCCCCTTGATCTCCTCCTCCCCCACGTTGAGCAGGGCCACCCTGGGAGTGGCAACCCCCTCCACCTTTTCAGCCACCACTGAGCCCATCACGGCAAACTGCAGCAGGGTGTCGGCATCGCAGCTGACGTTGGCACCGAGATCCAGCATCACGGTACGTTTGCCGGACAGGGTGGGCAGCGCCTTGATGAGGGCGGGTCGGTCGACGCCGGGCAGGGATTTGAGCACGCATTTGGCCATGGCCATCAGTGCGCCTGTGTTGCCGGCGCTGACGCAGGCATCGGCCTCGCCGCTCTTGACCAGATTGAGTACGACTCGCATGGAGGAGTCTTTCAGGGTGCGCAGTGCCACGATCGGTTTGTCGCCCATCCCAACAACCTGGGAGGCATGGACAAAACGGACGCGAGGGTGATTGAGCAAGCCATGTTGCTGCAGGAGGGGGGTGGTCTGGTGCTGGTCACCGACCAGGATCAATTTCAGCTGGGGTAAAAGAGACAGTGCCTGCACGGCGGCAGGCACTGTTTCCGAGGGGCCAATATCTCCCCCCATGATGTCTAGCGCGACAGTTTGCGTAGACAAAGGCAATCCTTAAGCGATTACCTTTTTACCGCGGTAGAAACCATCGGCAGTCACGTGGTGACGACGATGGATTTCGCCACTGGTCTGATCAACAGTCAGGGCAGCGGTGGTCAGCGCATCGTGGGAACGACGCATGCCACGCTTGGCACGGGTTTTACGGTTCTGTTGTACGGCCATTGTAGGCTAACTCCTAAATTCACTTACGTTTAAGCTCTTCAAGAACTGCAAAGGGATTCGGCCGCTCATCAGCAGGTTCGATTTCACCCCAGGTCATCTCCATGTTACCGCGCGGGCAAGCATCCATGGGATGCATGGCCACCTGCGGCAACGAGAGGATGAGTTCATCCTCCAGGATTTGATGAAGATCCATCTCGCCGTTTTCGTCCAACTCAATGGGCTCATAAGCTTCCGGCAGTTCTTCCTCGTTTGTTCTTTCGAACAGCGGAGTGTAGATAAATTCAGCTTCACAGAGATGTTCGAATGTCTCTCCACAACGCTGGCAAACCAGGTCAACCTTGGCATGGGCAGTGCCTTTCATAACGGTCAACTTCTGGACATCTTTGCCAAAGTGCAGCGATACATCGATATCACTCCGCAAGCCTGCGGTTGATTCCTCCAGCCTGGGCATCTGCGACTTTTCCACTATCCCGACATAATCGAGCAGCTTCGAGGCACTACGGACTGGATCAACCTTTACGGGCAACTTCACCTTTTGCATAGGGCGCGAATATTATAGGTCCAACAACTGATAGTCAAAGGAAAAAGTCCTTACCCCCGATGATTTTAACCTCACAACCCCCGCACATGGCGGAACTTGCGCTCACCGGTGCCTGATTATGCCACAAACCTGCGGATCCGACACCGGATCCTGGCCGGATTTGCTGGTGCGTCAGGCCCCAGACAGTTGTCAGACCGCCCCACTGTCACTTGCTTGTCCAATTCGCCCTGCCTTCCCCACCCTGCCGCAGTCAAGGGGTAGCGCCACAAGCGCCATGCTTTCCACCAGGTCGCTGATGAAGACAGGCACAGATCCCCACCGGGGCGCCCTCCATCAGGCGGCGAATGGCGCGAAAACTCTGCAGCGCAGCGTCGGCAGCCATGGGATTGACGAGCCAGGCGGGCAGCGTGTCGCCCGGGTTGGTATAGGTTTCGAGGCGCACCAGCGTCGTGCCGTTCAGCTGAGGCAGCGCTTCCCAGCGTCCTTCACTGGTGCGGATCCGCACCCGACCGGGATAAGGCGGCAAAGCATCGGGGGCCGCCCAGACGTTCAACACCAGGCCGCAATCTGACAGCCGTTGCAGGCGGGAGTGGGTAATAAGCTCCCTGTCCTGTACAGGCCAGGGGGCAGCGAGGCGGGTATAAACAATATCCTCATCGGGAGCGGGTTTGGCCAACACCCTCACCTCCAGGCTTTGGGGCAGCCACTCCTGATGTCGACCGGTATCACGCAGCACCGCGAGCAACGCCGCAGGGGGCGCTGCCACATACATCTCCAGTCGCAAGGCCAGAAAGGCGCCGGGTGGATGAGGGCGGGTCCACAGCAGTATGCCCTCCTCCCCTGCCTGCAGGTGCCAGCCTTGTCCCCAGACGGGCAGACAGAGCAGCCACAACAACCATGCCCCCAGCTTGTTCATCTCATCGCCCCTGTTACCCCGCTCTTATGCTTATAGCCGTTTTCGGACGGGACAGAGACAGTCAGTGTCACTCCATCAGCCAGATGTAGCCGACGCGCACTGTATTCTGAGCAAGGCCAGCGCATCGAGCAGGCACACCTGCTTGCGAGCGCGGCGACATTTGCCCGCGCCGCACGATGGCGATACCATCGGCGCCTGCCCGTTTCTGACCCTGGATACCTGATTGCCATGTCGCGCCCCCTGATCCTCGCCTCCACCTCCCGTTACCGCAAAGCCTTGCTGGAAAAGCTGGGCTTCCCCTTTGAGTGCGCCGCGCCCGAAGTCGATGAATCTGTGCTACCCGGTGAAGAGGCACAGGCGCTGGTGGCCCGCCTTGCCCATGCCAAGGCCAGCGCCATTGCCAGCCTGCGTGATCAAGGGCTGATCATCGGCTCGGATCAGGTGTGCGTCTGCGATGGCCGGATCCTGGGGAAACCGGGAACGGTCGAACAAGCGGTAGCCCAGCTGATGGCGGCCCAGGGGCGCAGCATCACCTTTTATACCGGCCTGTGCGTACTGGATGCGGCCTCCGGCCGGGCTGAGCAGCTGGTTGAGCCTTTCACCGTCCATTTTCGCCAGCTGGATGAGAGTGCTATCCGCCGCTATGTGGAGGCCGAGCGTCCCCTCGACTGTGCCGGCAGCTTCAAGTGTGAAGGCATGGGTATCGTGCTGTTCAAGGCTCTGGAGGGACGCGATCCCAATGCGTTGATCGGCTTGCCGCTGATCGGGCTGATCAAACTGCTGGAGCGCCACGGCCTCTCTCTGCCCTGATGAAGATAGAATGTTGGCAATAAAAAACGGAAGCCTTGGCTTCCGTTTTTTATTGCATCCCGGTGCTTGTCATCAACCCAGCAGCGCCCTCAGCTCCGCCATGGTATCGACCACCGCCAGCGGATGGTGGGCCTGCAGGCGCCCCCGATCGTGCACGCCCCAGCTTACGCCGATGCGCGGCATGGCCAACGCTTCGGCCATCGCCATGTCGTGGATGGAGTCACCTATCATCACCGCCTGTGACGGGATCAGCGCCAGCTCGGTCAGGATCTGGGTCAGCATCAGGGGATCAGGCTTGGAGTTGGCCTCATCCGCCCCGCGCGTGACGGCAAAGAGCGGCCGCAACCCGGTTTCATCCAGTACCCTGTCCAACCCCCGCCGTGACTTGCCAGTCGCCACCGCCAGCGCAATACCCTGCTCGTGCCAGCCGTGCAGCAACTCCCTCGCCCCGGCAAACAGGGGGCTGGGAGTGGCATCGTGCAAGTAGTGGTGGCGATAGCGGGCGATCAGAGCATTGGCTCGCTCACCGCCCTGCTCCAGGGAAAACAGCCGGGGGATCCCGACCTCCAGACTGAGACCAATGATCTGATGAGTCTCGGTGGCGGTGGGCACCACCTCGGCACAGTCATGGGCGGCGGCGGCCACGCAGGCCACTATCCGGCCCACCGAGTCCATCAGGGTACCGTCCCAGTCGAAAATGGCGAGCCGGATCTGCGTCATCAGCGTGCCAATCCGTTGAGGAAGGTCTCGAGCTCGGGCGACAGGGGCGCTTCGACCTGCATCTCGCGACCATCGGCCGGATGAGTGAAGGTCAGCCGCCAGGCATGCAAGAAGAGCCGTTTCAGGCCTTGGCTGCGCATTTTCTCGTCAAATGCCGCTTCTCCATACTTGTCGTCACACGCGATGGGGTGGCCGGCATGCAGGGTGTGCACCCGGATCTGGTGGGTACGGCCGGTGATCGGGCTGCACTCGACCAGGGTCGCCTCGGCGAATTGACGGGCAATGCGAAACCGGGTTTCTGACGGCTTGCCATCGGCACTGACCCGCACGACCCGCTCGCCGGATTGCAAATCATTCTTGCGCAGCGGCGCATTGACCACCTTGACGTGGGGTTGCCACTGGCCACGCACCAGCGCCAGGTACTGTTTGCGCATGGTCTTGACCCGCAGCTGCTCGTGCAGACTACGCAGGGCGCTGCGCTTCTTGGCGACCAGCAGCACACCGGAGGTGTCGCGATCGAGACGATGCACCAGTTCGAGAAAGCGGGCTTCCGGGCGCAGGGCGCGCAGCCCTTCGATGACCCCGAAGCTCAGCCCGCTGCCGCCGTGAACGGCCATGCCGGACGGCTTGTTGAGCACGATCATGGCGTCGTCTTCAAACAGGATCTGGCTTTCCAGACGCTGGATGCTGCCGAGGTTGGCCGAGGGCAATTCATTCTTTTCGGCGACCCGCACGGGGGGAACCCGTACCTCGTCGCCGGCGCAGAGTTTGTACTCCGGTTTGATGCGCTTTTTGTTGACGCGCACTTCCCCCTTGCGAAGGATGCGATAGATCAGGCTCTTGGGGACGCCCTTTAGCTGAGTCTTGAGAAAATTGTCGATGCGCTGCCCGTCATGCTCAGCTTCGATGGTGAGCAGCTGCACTTGTTGTTGTATCTGTGTCATGGCGCGGATTTTAACACTGCCGACGGCCCTTGGCTGCATGCTTTGTTGAAAAATGGCGCCTTGCTATAAAAGTGATTTAAATGGGATAATAAACAAGGTTTTGTCATTGTGTTCAAGCCTTGTACTAAGTGGCCAAAAATTATGCCACCCAATCCCGAAACACCGTGTATACAAGAACATGACGGTTCCCGGGTGCGAGGTACAGCGCATGGAGAACGCAAACAGAACCGCCTATTTGTCTCCACACCGGTATCCTTTTCATGCCTTCTCGAGAAGGCTGAACCAGAGTGCCCTTAGTTTGCGCCTCATGCATACCCCAACCGGGAGGTTGCCCCAGTATGCTGAAGACCCGAGGCCGGCGCCGGCAGGATCCTGTGGAGGAAATCAAAATGACAAAATAACGAGAACTCAATGAAAAGAATGCTAATCAACGCGACTCAGGAAGAAGAGTTGCGCGTAGCGCTGGTTGACGGACAACAGCTCTACGATCTGGATATTGAAAGTCCGGGACACGAGCAGAAGAAAGCGAACATTTACAAGGGCAAAATCACCCGCGTAGAACCCAGTCTCGAAGCTGCTTTTGTCGACTATGGCGCCGAGCGCCACGGTTTCCTGCCGTTAAAGGAAATCGCCCGCAATTACTTCCCCTCCGGTTACTCCTATCAGGGTCGTCCCAACATCAAAGAAGTGGTCCGCGAAGGCCAGGAAGTTATCGTCCAGATCGACAAGGAAGAGCGTGGCACCAAGGGTGCAGCCCTCACCACCTTCATCAGTCTGGCCGGCAGCTACCTGGTGCTGATGCCGAACAACCCCCGTGCCGGCGGTATCTCCCGTCGCATCGAGGGCGATGAACGGACTGAACTGAAAGAAGCCCTGAGCGGCCTGACCGTGCCGGACGGCATGGGCCTCATCGTGCGTACCGCCGGTGTGGGCAAGTCCCCGGAAGAGCTGGAATGGGATCTGAACGTTCTGCTCAACCACTGGGACTCCATCCACAAGGCGTCACAGAGCCGCTCCGCGCCGGTGCTGATCCATCAGGAAAGCAACGTCATCGTGCGTGCCATCCGTGATTACCTGCGCCGCGATGTGGGCGAGATCCTGATCGACAACCCGGTCATTTTCGAACGCGCCAAGTCGCACATCGAGCTGGTACGTCCCGATTTCCTCAACCGCGTGAAGCTGTACAAGGGTGAAGTTGCCCTGTTCAACCACTTCCAGATTGAGAGCCAGATCGAGTCTGCCTTCCAGCGTGAAGTGCGCCTGCCCTCCGGCGGCAGCATCGTGATCGATCCGACCGAAGCGCTGACCTCCATCGATATCAACTCCTCCCGTGCCACCAAGGGCGGCGATATCGAAGAGACTGCGCTGCAGACCAACCTGGAAGCGGCCGACGAGATTGCCCGTCAATTGCGTCTGCGTGACCTGGGTGGTCTGATTGTCATCGACTTCATCGACATGACGCCGGTTCGCCATCAGCGCGAAGTGGAAAACCGTCTGCGTGAAGCCGTGCATCAGGACCGTGCCCGCATCCAGCTCGGCCGGATCTCCCGTTTCGGTCTGCTGGAGATGTCTCGTCAGCGTCTGCGTCCCTCCCTCAACGAGTCCAGCAGCCATATCTGCCCCCGTTGCCAGGGTCAGGGCGTGATCCGTGACAACGAATCACTGGCCCTGTCCATCCTGCGTCTCATCGAAGAAGAGGCGATGAAGGACAACACCGAGCAGGTGCATGCTCAGGTGCCGGTCGATGTCGCCGCCTATCTGCTCAACGAGAAGCGCAGCTCCATCGCCAGCCTGGAACAACGCAATGATGTGCGTGTCTACATCATTCCGAACCAGCACCTGGAAACCCCGCACTACGAAGTGACCCGCATCCGTCAGAACGAGATCCCGGAAGCGGCCAGCTACGAGCTGAAAACCGAAATTGCCAAGCCGGTCTACCAGCCCAAACAGGCCCAGACCATCGAGCGCGAGCAGCCCCTGCTGCAAGGCTTCGTCCAGGCACCGCAACCGGCTGCGCCGGTGGCCCCCGCCCCTGTTGCAGCCCCGGTTGCCGAAGAGCCGGGCCTGTTCGGCAAGCTGTTCAAGAGCCTCTCCAACCTGTTCGGCGGCAATGCTGACAGCGCCGAGGTCACCGCGCCTGCCGAGAAACCGGCAACGCGCGAGGCTCGCAAAGAGGACGGTCACCGTCATCAGCGCGATGAATCCCGCAGCCGTGGTCAACGTGGTCGTCGTGACGACAACCGCAGCAGCCGCAACGGCGATGCCGGCGAGAAGCGCGAAGGCGTGGCCAGCCGCGAGAACGGCGAAGGCCGCAACCGTCGCCCGCGCAAAGAGCGTGAGCCGCGTCAGGAACGTGAAGCCCGTGGTGAGGTGCGCGAACAGCGCATGGAACGTGAACCTCGCGAGGCTCGTGAGCCGCGTCAGGAGCGCGAACCCCGTGCCCCGCGTCAGGCTCGTGAGCCCCGCGCTCCGCGTGAACCCCGTGCCGAGGTAGTGGTTGACACGCTGGACAGCGTAGAAGCCGTTGCCACCAACGTGGAACAGCGTCAGGAAAAAGAGCAGAAAGTGGCCGAGCGCCGCGAACGCCGCCAACTGCGCAAGCAGATCCGCGTCGATGCGCCTGCCGATGACGCCGCTGTTGCCCACGCTGCCGATGTAGCGCCGGTTGCCGCCGTCGATGCCGTTGACGCGACTGAACAGCAGGATGAGCAGGCAGAAGGCCAGCGTCGTTCCCGCCGTACTCCGCGCAATCAGCGTATCGAAGGTCAGCGCCGCAAGCGCATCAACGAAGAAGCTCGCAGCCAGCGTGACGATGAAGAGCAGACTGCCGAAGTCGCTGCACCAACTCTGACTGCCGCCGCGCAAGCCGATGCAGCCCAGGTCAAAGTGGAAGAACCGGCTGTGCCCGTGATCACCATCCCGAGCGCTGAAGCCGTTGCTGCTGCCCTGCAGGCCTCCTCTGCCCTGACCGAGCACGTGGTTGCAGAGGCCGTCGCCGAAGAAGCCCGCGAGCAGGCCGAAGCCGTTGTCGCCGCTGAACCGGTAGCAACCGTCGTCGAAACCGCCCCCGTGGTAGCCGAACCGGTCATTGCTGCTGTTGAAGCCGCGCCTGTTGCAGTGGAAACCGTGGCAGAGGCTGTCGTTGAGCCCGCACAGGCTGTTGAGACTCCGGTTGTCGAGACCAAGCCGGTTGTGGAAGCGACCGTAAAAACCGCCCCGGCAGTTGCAGACGTTGTTGCCGCACCGACCGTTGAGCCGGTTGCCGCTGTGGCCGAGCCTGTTGTCGCTGCAGAGACTGCCAAGGTTGAACCCGCAACCGCAGCCCCGGCTGCCAAGCAGGTCAAGCGCGGTGGCAGCCTGCTGGCTGGTGCCCGCAAGGCCTCTGCCCCGATGGCAACTCCGGCCGCCGCCCCTGCCTTGCCGGCACGCGAGCCGGTCGAGTATGCACCCTTGGTGCGCAGCGAAGTGGCCACTTCCGGCCGCCATGGTGGCAGTACTGCCGCCGTCAACGTTGCAACCAGCCCGGCCGGTCGTCCCTGATTGACCCGCTAGCCTGATAAAAGAGCCACACAGTGTGTGGCTCTTTTTTTATCTCTCTATGTAGCTCGTATTGACCCAGGAGCAGCGCCTGCAACCCAGTCCATTACCGTCTGCTCATCTTCTTTATGCCACACTGTGCAAACCTAACCCTGGCTTCTCGCACTTGGTTACCCGTCATGCTTCCCTACCCCACTATCCAGGCTTCATACCGCTGATGCATCCATATGATCTGAAACCCCGGTCGTTTTACGACAGCAGACATGGTCAGTTGAAACCGCGGTTAACACGGCTTGCTCCCCCACTCCAGGCGGCTTTCCAAGCAGTGAAGCTGTGATAGCGGAGCAGAACATTGCTCATGCCGTTGCACACTGTCCATTTCTTCTATCGGATATTCACCAATGCACATCTGACTGCCTCGTTACATCATCTGAACTCTGCTGCTCGCGCCGATTGGCCTCCCCATGACTTGAGTGACTGGTCTAACGGGCCACATTTTTGTTGATGTCAAATCCCCTCGCTTTGTAGACGGGTTTCTTTGAAGGTCGTGATATGGGTGAGATCAGTGATGAGTCTTTTACATTGTTTTCAAATATTTAGTTTGATGGCATATAACGAGAGCATTGGCATCCTCGTCAACTACGAAGGTATGGCTGAGTGTTTGTTTTGAAGACATGAAAAAAGGGCCCTTGGGGCCCTTTTGACAATCAGATGGAACTGGTTCAACTGAACAGATGGTTGCTGATCAGGAACAGACCACCGGAGAGCAGCATGGTGAGCGGCAGGGTCAGCACCCAGGCCATCAGAATGGTCTTGATGGTCTGGCTCTGCAGGCCCGACTTGTTGGCTACCATGGTCCCCGCTACCGCAGAGGAGAGAATATGAGTGGTGGACACCGGCATGCCGGTCAGACTGGCGATACCGATGGAGGCAGCTGCCGTGATCTGGGCTGCGATCCCCTGGCTATAGGTCATGCCGGAGGAGCCGATCTTCTCACCTACCGTGTAGACGATACGACGCCAGCCCACCATGGTACCGCAACCAAGCGCCAGGGCGATGGAGACGATAACCCAGGTCGGCGCGTATTCGGCAGTCGCGGTCAGATCCTTGCGCCATTTGGCGAGATCGGTCAGCTCCTTGGCCGGCAGCGGCAGCTTGGAGACCTTGCGGGCAGTATCGTCGATGCACAGCAGCAGGCGACGTACTTCACGGCGATCGGTCAGGTCCATCTCTTCATAGGTGCGCACCTGGGCAAGACGATTGTCCAGGGTGGCCATGGCCTGCAGTGCACCGGAGGCGGCGCAGTGGGTCATCAGCTCTTCCTGGGCCTGGGCCGGCACCTTGAAGTCCACAACCTTGGAAACCAGCTCATGGTTGCGCTGATAGATCTCCATGATGCGCTGGTTGGCATCCTGGGTGCGATCCAGATCGTAGGAGCGGCTGTTCATGTCCAGTGCGAAGTAGGCCGGCGCCATGCAGATCAGCACCAGCATCACCAGACCGATCCCCTTCTGGCCATCGTTGGAGCCGTGCACGAAGCTGACCCCCATGGCAGAAGCTACCAGCGTGAGACGAGCCCAGAACGGCGGATGCTTCTTGCCATCCACCAGCAGGCGCTCTTCCGGTGTTTTGTGGATCTTGCTGCCCTGCCAGACACGTTTCATGGCAAACAGCAATATGGCCGCAATGATGAAACCGACGGTGGGCGAGATGATGAGGGAGAGCATGATGTCGATGGCTTTGCCGACGTTGATGCCTTCCTGCAGCGGTTGATGGTTGATCCAAGCATAGGCGCCGCCTACCCCTAGGATGGAGCCGATCAACGTGTGAGAGCTGGATGCGGGGATCCCGAAGAACCAGGTGCCCAGGTTCCACACGATGGCGGAAAACAGCAGGGAGAACACCATGATAAGACCCTGGGTAGAGTCCATTCCGAGCAGCAGATCGATTGGCAGCAGGTGAACAATGGCATAGGCTACCCCCAACCCGCCCATCATGACCCCGGCAAAGTTGAACAGACCGGAGGCCACCACGGCCGTATGTGCCGGCATAGCCTTGGTATAGATGACCGTTGCTACCGCGTTGGCGGTATCGTGAAAGCCATTGATGAATTCATAGGCCAACACAAAAAAAACGGCCAATACCAAACCGATTGACCACCACAAACCCAAACCACTAAACATTTCAAACATAAAAAACGAACCTGTTTATGAGTTGCGGCGGATTATGCCAGAAGGCTGATAACGCCATACCCGTTGTTGAAATATTTCAGTAAGAAAAAAAAAGAGCATTCAGCCAAAAAATAGCTTAGCGCCAGTCTCCATGCGGCTTGTCTTGGATTAATTAAACAGACCTTGCCTGACAAAAACAGTCCCCAAACGGGAACAATTCATCATCTCTGGCCCCTTCAATCTCCCTCCACAGGTGCGTGCTGCGTCAATCTTGGACCGACCCAAAAGGGAAAATTGCACAAGGAACCGACAACTTCCCTGCCGACGCAGGTTGCCACCACCATGGATAAGGGCGCCGTTGCGGGCGCCCTTCTTTAGCATATTGTCTCTTGTCGACGGCCAAGGATCACGCAGGCCAGATCAGTCCTGGTTGATGCGGCTGGCCACGGCGCCCTGCTGGCTCTTGTACTTGGCGTTTTCCCGCTTGTTGTAGGGACGCGCCGCCACACCGGAGAGCATCTCGAAGTTCAGCGCACCTATCTTCATCTTGGGGCGCAGCGCCAGCGGCAGCTTGCCGCCGTTGTAGAACTCCAGCACGATGCGGCCGGACCAGCCCGGATCGATGCGGTGCGCCGTAACGTGCACCATCAGCCCGAGGCGGGCCAGGGAGGAACGGCCATCGAGCCAGCCGACGATATCCGCCGGCAAGGTGACCGATTCATAAGTGACCGCCAGCGCCAGCTGACCCGGGTGCAGATAGAAGGCTTCCCCATCGGGAATGTGAATTTCGTCGCTCATCACCCGATCGATGGCATCGGCCATCTCGCTGCTCGGCCCGCTCAGATCAATATAGGGAGCGGTGTGATCGCGAAAGACCCGAAACTCGTTGCCCAGCAGCACGTCGACGCTGACGCCACTGATCCGTTCAATACCGGGTCTTGGCTCAATGACGATCTTACCTTCATCCAGATGACGTTCGATATCGGTATCACAAAGACGCATTGGGCGACTCTCCTGACAAATTGTTCATTTAAAAAAGCCGGGCATCACCCGGCTTGATATCTCTCAACCAATCAACATATGGCGGATCCGCGCCTTGAGCATGTCGATGGCGATGCGGTTCTTGCCGCCACGGGGCACGATCACGTCCGCGTACTGCTTGGAAGGCTCGATAAACTGCAGGAACATGGGACGTACCGTCTTCTGGTACTGCTTGAGCACGGAATCCATGGTCCGGCCGCGCTCCTGCACGTCGCGCACCAGGCGACGCAGCAGGCAGATGTCGAGCGGGGTATCCATGAAGATGGAGGCATCCATCAGGTCGCGCAAGCGGCTGTCGGTCAGCAGCAGGATCCCTTCCAGAATGATCACCCGGCGCGGGGCAAAGGGGGTCACATCGCTCATGCGGGTGTGTTCGGTATAGGAGTACTGGGGAATGTTGACGGCATCCCCCTGCACCAGCTGGCTCAAGTGTTGTACCAGCAGGTCGTGATCCAGTGCGTTGGGGTGGTCATAGTTGGTCTTGACCCGCTCTTCCATGGTCAGGTGGGTCTGATCGCGATAGTAGCAATCCTCGGTGATCACGCCAATTTGACCGGCTCCCAGCTCGGCCACCAGCTCTTCATAGATGGTTTGGGCTATAAGACTTTTGCCGGACGCGGATGCACCAGCAATACCGATGATCACACACGAATGTTGAGTATCAGACATTGAAAAATACCTAAAGAGAAGAGCAGTGGGGATTGTTTAAACCGATCCATTATATAAAAAAGGGTGAGCCCTGCCCACCCTCAAATCCACCCCAAACGGCCGACCGCCGATTATTCATCCAGCGCCATGGTATAGAGGGGGGTCGCAATCGGTTTTCCGCTGAAATAGAGTTCAGCCCCCACCCGACGGGCCAGTTTCAGATAGGCCTCTGCCAGCTCCCCTTTCGGTGCGCCGAACACGGTCGGGCAGCCATCGTCCATGTGTTTGCGGATGTCGATGTGCAGTGGCAGCTGACCCAGCAGGGCCACCTGATACTGCTCGGCCATCTTCTGGCCACCGCCGGTACCGAACAGCGCCTCATGATGACCACAGGCGCTGCAGACGTGATAACTCATGTTTTCGACGATGCCGAGCACGGGCACATTGACCTTGTTGAACATGGCCACCCCCTTGCGCGCATCCGCCAGCGCCACGTCCTGAGGGGTGGTGACGATCACCGCTGCCGTGGTCGGTACCTGCTGGGCCAGGGTGAGCTGGATGTCGCCGGTGCCCGGCGGCATGTCCACCACCAGGTAGTCCACCTCGCCCCAGCGGGTCTCGTGGAGGATCTGGGCCAGCGCCTTGCTCGCCATGGGGCCGCGCCAGATGGTGGCATCCTGCTCGGAGACCAGATAGCCGATGCTGTTGCTCTTGAGGCCACAGGCCATCACCGGCTCCATCAGCTTGCCGTCATGGCTGACGGGACGCTCCTTGAGGGTTCCGGTCATGGTCGGGATGGAGGGGCCGTAGATGTCCGCATCCAGAATGGCGACTCGCGCCCCCTCTTTTTGCAGAGCCAGCGCCAGGTTGACGGCGGTGGTGGACTTGCCCACCCCGCCCTTGCCGGAGGCGACCACGATGATGTTGCGAATGCCCTGCACCGCCGCCAGCCCCTGCGCCCGCGGCATGCTGGCCACTTCGATCTCGCCCACCCAGTCGATACGGGTCGCGCCGGTGACGCTGCGCAGCCGGGCATCGAAGTCCTGCTGGATCTGCTCGAACAGGGAGTGGCCAGCGAAGGGCAGCACCAGCTTGATGGTGAGCGCAGAACCCTGTTTGTCGATGCTGCGTACGAAGCCGGCAGCCACCAGATCCTTGCCCCACCCTGTCGGCTTAAATTCGGCCAGGATCTGTTTTACTGAATCAATCACCATTAACTCCTCATTATCTTGTCATTATCTTGAGGTGAACGGTTACCGCACACAAATCAGTGGCTTGCCTGCTTGCCGACCGGCGTGCGCCGGCGGGTTGGACGAGCCACAACCCTAGGCAGGCTACCCCCAATTCGGGTAACATGCACGGCACTCTATCATCCCAACAAGCACATCAAGAACGACTATATGGCAACTGATCCTCGTACAATGCTGGTAACCTGCGCCCTTCCCTATGCCAATGGCTCCATCCATCTTGGCCACATGCTGGAACACATCCAGGCCGATATCTGGGTTCGTTATCAGCGAATGCGCGGTCACCAGGTGCACTTTGTCTGTGCCGACGATGCCCATGGCACCCCGATCATGCTCAAGGCCCAACAGCTGGGGATCACCCCGGAAGAGATGATCGCGGCCGTCTCCCAGGAGCACCAGGCCGACTTCGCCGGGTTCAACATCAGTTTTGACAACTATCACTCCACCCACAGCGACGAGAACCGTGAGCTGGCCGGGCTTATCTACGGCCGTCTGCAGGCCGGCGGCAAGATCAAGAGCCGCACCATCTCCCAGCTGTTCGATCCGGAAAAATCCATGTTCCTGCCGGATCGTTTCGTCAAGGGCACCTGCCCCAAGTGCAAGTCCCCGGAGCAGTATGGCGACAACTGCGACAGCTGCGGCGCCACCTACAGCCCGACCGAGCTCATCGATCCGAAATCTGCCGTCTCCGGTGCCACTCCGGTGATGAAGGACTCCGAGCACTTCTTCTTTGACCTGCCACAGTTTGAGACCTGGCTGGCCGACTGGGTGCGCGGCTCCGGCGCCATTCAGGAAGAGATGGCCAACAAGATGCAGGAGTGGTTCGAAAGCGGCCTGCAGCAGTGGGACATCACCCGTGACGCCCCCTACTTCGGGTTCGAAATTCCGGGCGCCCCGGGCAAGTACTTCTACGTCTGGCTGGATGCCCCCATCGGTTACATGGCCTCCTTCAAGAACCTGTGCAACAAGCGCGGTGACATCGATTTCGACAGCTACTGGAAAGCGGACTCCGAGGCCGAGCTCTACCACTTCATCGGCAAGGACATCGCCTACTTCCACTGCCTGTTCTGGCCATCCATGCTGGAAGGCGCGGGTTTCCGCAAGCCGACCAAGGTCAATGTGCACGGCTATGTGACCGTCAACGGCGCCAAGATGTCCAAGTCCAAGGGCACCTTCATCAAGGCCTCCACCTATCTCAATCACCTGGATCCGGAGTGCCTGCGTTACTACTACGCCGCCAAGCTCAACAGCCGCATCGACGATCTCGACTTGAACCTCGAAGACTTCGTGCAGCGCGTCAACGCCGATGTGGTCAACAAGCTGGTCAACCTGGCGTCGCGCAACGCTGGCTTCATCGCCAAGCGCTTCGACGGCAAGCTGGCCGCCACCTGCGCCGAGCCTGAGCTCTACGCCGAGTTCGCCAATGCCCGCACCGCCATCGCCGAGGCCTACGAGAGCCGCGAGTTCAGCCGCGCCATCCGCGAGATCATGGCACTGGCCGACAAGGCCAACCGCTACGTGGACGACAAGGCCCCCTGGGTCATCGCCAAGCAGGAAGGGGCGGATGCCGAGCTGCAAGCAGTCTGCTCCGTCGGCATCAACCTGTTCCGCGTGCTGATGGCCTATCTCAAGCCCGTCATGCCGCTCCTGGCCGAACGTGCCGAGGCCTTCCTGGCCGAGACCCTCAGCTGGGATGGTATCGCCGCCCCGCTGGTCGACCACACCGTCGCCCCGTTCAAGGCGCTCTTCTCCCGTATCGAGCCGGCCAAGATTGACGCCATGATCGAGGCCTCCAAGGAGGATCTGGCCAAGGAGCAGGCACCGAAAGCAACCGGCCCGCTGGTTGATGACCCCATCAGCGAAACCATCGCCTACGATGACTTCGCCAAGGTGGACCTGCGCGTGGCGCTGATCACCAAGGCCGAAGCGGTGCCGGAAGCGGACAAGCTGCTCAAGCTGCAACTGGACATCGGTGGCGAGACCCGTCAGGTGTTTGCCGGCATCAAGTCCGCCTACAACCCCGAAGATCTGGAAGGCAAGCTGACCGTGATGGTGGCCAACCTGGCCCCGCGCAAGATGCGCTTTGGCATGTCTGAAGGCATGGTGCTGGCCGCAGGCCCGGGTGGCAAAGATCTCTGGATCCTGGAGCCACAGGAAGGTGCCCAGCCTGGCATGCGCGTCAAATAAGCGCTGCCGCAGCCGTTAGCAACAAGGGAGGCCTGGGGCCTCCCTTTTATTTTCTCTCTTTCCTCCTCCCCCTCTCCCGCTGATTGCGCCGTTTTGTGCCTTGCCTCCCCCTTGGGTGCTTGTTGCTCCCGAGCAATTTGCCTAGACTGGCGATTCACTTCGGGCCCATGGCCCCCTTCATCAGGCAAGGAGCAAGCATGATCACCTTATATGGCACCCCCGTCAGCCGAGCCCTGCGCGTATCCTGGTTACTGGAAGAGCTGGACGTGGCATGGCAGTTCCAGTTTCTCGACTTCGCCAAGGGCGAGAATCGCAGCGACTGGTTTTTGACCCTCAACCCGAGCGGCAAGATGCCGGTGCTCAAGGACGGGGAGTTCGTGTTGACCGAGTCCGCCGCCATCATGCAGTACCTGGCCGAGGTGTATGGCCCGAACTGGCTGCCGGCCAGAGGGACCCAGGCCTCGGCGCTGCACGCCCAGTGGGTCAGCTTCATCACCTGTGAACTGGAGCAGCCACTGTGGACCATCGGCAAACACCGCTTCGCCCTGCCCGAGGCCCAGCGCCTGCCGGCCATCTTCCCCACCGCCAAATGGGAGTTTGACAAGGCGGCGGCCATCGCCGAATCCTGGGTGCCCGAGCAGGGTTACCTGCTGGGTGAGCAGGTGACCATCGCGGATCTGCTGCTGGCCCATACCCTGATGTGGGCCACCCGCTTCGAGCAGACCATTCCCCCCAAGCTGGCGGCCTATCGGGATCGCCTGGCCAAACGCCCCGCCCTGCAGGCGGTGCTGGCCAAGACCCAGGCCATCGCCGATGCCGCTCAGGCCGGCTGACCTGCGGACAAGAAACCGTCAATGCAAACGGGAGCCCGCAAGGCTCCCGTTTTTCATGGTTGTTCGGCATCATTGGCGTAGCAAGGCGCTCAATTGGTATGAAAGCCGCTCCCCTTGGGCGGTGGTGCCACCTCATATTCCATCCGGGTCACCTCGGCGGTACGCGGGCCGCGCTCCAGCCAGCCCAGCATCATTTGCACGCTCTGCTCCGGCCCGCAGATGAGGATCTCCACCGAGCCATCTTCCAGGTTGTAGGCATGGCCCCGCAGCCCCAGTTGCAGCGCCCGCTCCCGGGTGAAGTAACGAAACCCCACCCCCTGCACCAGGCCCCACACTCGCACGACAAACGATTGCTCTCCCATTTCTCACACCTTCCCCTTAAGAAATTTCCCTCCAAGGCGATAATGAGCGCGACACTCTCATCCCCTTGCAGGACGCAATACCATTATGAAAGAAGTAAAGTTTCGGTGGGTTGACCGTTATCTCATTCACCTCACGATCAGCGAAAAATTTCTCATCACCTTCTGGTGCCCGCTGCTGTTCATCGCCTTTATCAGCTGGTATCTGCTGGCAGACGGCCATCAGCAGGAGATGCAGCTGCGCCTGGATCAGCTCAAGCAGCGGGTCGAACTCGGCGCCCAGCTGGCCAGCCAGCACGCCGATCTGACCCTGCCCGCCGAGCTCACGCTGAGCCCGACCGGCAGCACAGGGTTAACCCAGCAGGGCGACATCTATCGATACGGCTCCAGCGCCGGCCAGGCCGGGGTCGTCACCGGGACCCTGGATGCCTCCCACTACTCCCTGTGGGATGGCCAAGGAACCACCCTCACCATCATAGCCGTGCTGGCCGCCCTGCTGGCCCTGGTGACCCACTACCTGATGACCTTCGTGTCGGGGGCGCTCTACTCCACCAACAAGGCGCTGCAGACAGTGGCGGATGGCGATCTCACCTTCCGCCTCAACTTCTTCCCGGTGCGCGACGAGTTCTCCATCCTGGCCGGCAGCATCGACCGCTTCACCGACCGCCAGCACAAGATAGTACAGCTGGTGGAAGAGTCCGCCGAGGCGCTGACCATGGCCGCCGACGAGTTTCGCGATCATGCCAGCGAAGGCGAAACCATGGCCCGCTCCCAGCGCCAGCACATGGACTCCCTGGCAGCCGCCATGGAGCAGATGTCCGCCGCCATTCGCGAGGTTGCCCGCAACGCCAACGACACCCTGCAGCAGACCCGCCAGTCGAGCGAAGAGGCGGCCAACGGCGCCTCCCGGGTATCGCGCACCATCACCTCCATCCGCACCCTGGCCGACGAGATCGGCAACGCCTCCGGCGCGGTGGAGCGGCTGACCCACAATGCCAATCGCATCAATGAAGTGGTCAACGTCATCAACGCCATCTCCCAGCAGACCAACCTGCTGGCCCTCAACGCTGCCATCGAGGCGGCCCGCGCCGGCGAGCAGGGTCGCGGCTTCGCGGTGGTGGCCGACGAGGTGCGCACCCTGGCCAGCCGTACCCAGCAGGCCACGGTAGAGATCCAGCAGATGATTGAAGAGCTGCAGGCCGGCACCGGGGCACTGAACGACATCATGGAGAAGACGGTGGAGCGGGCGGCCAGCAGTCAGCAGCTCATCAGCGAGGTGGGGCTAGACATCGACAAGCTCAGCAACCACAGCGATGCTGTGCTGGAGATGAGCACCCAGATCGCCACTTCGAGCGAACAGCAGAGTTCGGTGGCCGAAGAGATCACCCGCAATCTGGATCAGGTGCGCCACGAAGCGGGCCAGGTGGAAGCGTCCGCCAGCGCCTCGGTGGCCGGCACTGCCGGCCTCAAGGCCACCGCCACTGAGCTGACCCAGGCATTGAAAGGGCTAAAGATCTGATTTTTCTAACAACAAGCTCCCAGAGCCTGACGCTATCTGCCAAGGTTGTTTGAGTTTTGCCAGCGGGCCACATAGAATGTGGCCCCTTTTCTTTTGACCATCTGGCAACTCCCATGAGCGCTTCCATCTATCTCGTCAAAGGCCGCGAAAAATCCCTGCTGCGTCGCCACCCCTGGATCTTCTCCAAGGGGATCGAGCGGGTTCAGGGCAACCCCATTGACGGCGATACCGTCGAGATCTTCACCCATGACGGCAAATGGCTCGCCCGTGGCGCCTGGTCCGGCAGCTCCCAGATCCGCGCCCGGGTCTGGACCTTCGACAAGGATGAGACCGTCGATCTCGACTTCTTCATCCGTCGCCTGAAATACGCCCAGGAGTCCCGTGACGGGCTCATCAAGCGTCAGGGCCTCACCGGCTATCGCCTCTGCGCTGCCGAGTCCGACGGCCTGCCGGGCTTGACCATCGACCGCTACGCCGATTTTTTGGTGTGCCAGATCCTCTCCGCCGGCGCCGAGTTCCAGCGTGAACTGATCACCCAGGCGCTGCGCACCCTCTACCCCGAGTGCAGCATCTATGAGCGCTCCGACGTGGCGGTGCGCAAGAAGGAAGGGCTGAAAGAGCGCACTGGCGTCATCCATGGTGAGACCCCGAACGAGCCGGTGGTGATCGAGGAAAACGGCGGCGTCAAGATCCTGGTGGACATTCGCAACGGCCACAAGACCGGCTTCTATCTGGATCAGCGTGACAACCGCCAGGCCGCCGCCAAGTACACCGAAGGCAAACGGGTGCTCAACTGCTTCTGCTACACCGGTGGTTTTGGCGTTTATGCCCTCAAGGGCGGCGCCAAGGAGGTGGTCAACGTGGATCTCTCCCAGAATGCGCTGGACATCGCCCGCCAGAACGCCGAGCTGAACGGTCTCGATACCAGCAACACCCAGTTTGTCCGTCACGACGTGTTCAAGCTGTTGCGCGAATACCGCGAGAAGGGCGAGAAGTTCGACGTCATCGTGCTGGATCCGCCCAAGTTTGCCGAGAGCAAGGCCCAGCTGCTGGGCGCCTGCCGCGGCTACAAGGACATCAACATGCTGGCCTTCCAGCTGCTGGCGCCGGGTGGCGTGCTGCTGACCTACTCCTGCTCCGGCCTGATGGAGCATAGCCTGTTCCAGAAGATCGTCGCCGACGCAGCGCTCGATGCCGGCCGCGACGCCCAGATCCTGGAGCTCTTGTCCCAGGCATCCGATCACCCCATAGGTACCGCCTATCCGGAAGGCTTCTACCTCAAAGGGCTGGTGGTGCGCGCCCGCTAAGCCGTACAGACCCGAGTTAACCCCTCTCTTGGCCTCGGCTCCAGATCCGGGCCGTGGTCCGGCAAGCCATCAAAAAGCCCGCTATTGTAGCGGGCTTTTTATATGCGCCGCCGAAGAGATTGCTCCTTTGCTTCTCCTCCAGCGGCGATGGGTACCCCCATCTCTCCTCTTCGACTGACTACAGCCATCCTCACTCCGGGGCTGCCGCATCGCTAATCCGGTATCCGTGCCTTTCTTACTCCAGACATGGCATCCATAGCCCGCCAACAGAGACATGCCCGGCATTTGTCTTATGCAAAATCATGAAAAAATACGCATCAACATTAAAAATATCTCGGGGAGATATCGGCAATAAATGCATGCTCACTCACCTGAATGAATATTGCTGTTTTCCCCTGTGGTTGGTCACACCCTGCCTCTCCCGGCTCGTCAAAGCACCAGGTCGGCAGGAATGCATCATCCCATTCAATCACGCGCCGGCGCCCCCAGCGGGAAATAGTGCCGAAATGGCCTTGCCTCCTCCACTACCCGCACGATGGAGGGATGGCTGAGCAGGCGGGCGCGATAGGCACGCAGGCGGCCATAGCCAGCGGGGATCTCGTGGGCCCAGTCGGCGTAGAAGAGCGAAGGGGCGGCGGCGCAATCGGCCAGCGTGAAGTCTGCGCCGGCAATCCAGTGGCGTCCTTCCAGCCGCTGATCGAGCCAGAGGTAGATCTGATCGAGCAGCTCGCGGGCCTCCACTACGCCATAGCGGTCACGATCAGCGGCCGGGCGCAGCATATCCAGCACCACTTTTTGCATCGGCGTCATCACATAGTTGTCGAACACGCGATCCAGCATATGCACTTCCAAGCCCGCATCACCAGGCGGGATCAGGCAGATGGGGCCCAGGTGGTGCGCCTGCAGATGGGCGACTATGGTGCTGCTCTCGAGGATGCAGCGACCGTCATCCAGCAGCACCGGGAAGCGCTTGAGCGGCCAGAGAGCGGCAAGCTCGGTGTTGGCCGCCAGCTCTTCCAGATTCCGGTAGTCAAACGGGGTGGCATTCTCGTAGAGGGCGATCAGCACCTTCTGGCTGTAGGACGAGAAAGGATGGGCATAGAGTTTCATCGGGATGCTCCTGGCACGCGGATGGATGACTCACCTAGTCTAGATCCCTTCTCCACTTCCGATGCCGCGCTCATCCCTTGCTGGTTTTTGGATGATAAGTGCGCATTCATGACGACAATCACACCCGTATGGCTCTCTTTTAGGTAGGGTGATCCCGCCTGTGGCCGCCAAGCCAGGGCAGTCGACTCATTGATGAGCGGCACCACAACAAAAATTGATGTCAGGCCAAGCTGAACATCATCAAGGATCCCGTCATGAATCAATCATTGCCGCTGTTGACGCCGCTGCGGGGCATCGCTGCCCTGATGGTGGTGCTGTTCCACGCCCGCTTGCTGCTCTTTCCCCAGTGGATGGAGTCGATCGCCGGCCACACCCAACTCATCGAGAACGGCTACCTCTGGGTCGATCTCTTCTTCATTTTGAGCGGACTGGTGCTGGCCCATGTCTACGGGGAGGCGTTTGCCCGCACGCCCCGCACCATAAGTTATGGCCGCTTCCTCTGGCTGCGGCTGACCCGGGTATATCCCCTCTACCTGGTGACCCTGCTGCTGCTGCTGGGGTGGGAGCTCTACAAGGCCCGCCATGGAATTGGCTTCTACGCCGGCCCCCTGTTCAAGATGTGGGAGTGGGAGGGGATGCCTCCTTTCGGCTCACCCTTTACCCCGGCCGAGGCGCTGCCAAGCAGCCTGTTGCTGCTGCAGGTGGTGACCGACCAAGGGTTGACCTGGAACTTCGCCGCCTGGTCGCTGAGCGTGGAGTGGATTAGCTATCTGCTGTTTCCGCTGCTCATTCCCCTCGCCGTCACCCGCAGCCGCTGGAGCAACCTCGCCCCCTTGCTGGCCCTGACGGTGCTGGCCTTTATCGTGCACAGCCGGGGCACCCTGGATGTCACCAGCGGGGCACTGGCCATCGGGCGCGGGGTGAGTGAATTCGTGCTCGGCCTCTGGCTGCTGCCGAAGGTCAAGGCTGCCCGCCAGTGGCCCATGATGCAGCAAGATCTGCCGCTACTGATCGCCTTTCTGCTCCCCTTCGCGCTGATGCAGTTCACCATGACGCCGCAGCTGACCCTGCTGCTGATCAGCGCCTACGTGTTGCTGATCTGGATTGCCGCCTGCCAGGGCGATCGCCAGAGCCCGCTGCTGCGCCTGCTGGATAACCGCGTCACCAACTGGCTGGGGGATCTCTCCTACTCCATCTACCTGCTGCATGCCCTGGTGCTGCTCACCGGCTGCGAGCTTGTCCACTATCTGGCGCCGGGGCTCACCGAGTGGTGGTATGCCCAGACCAACCCCTTGCTAGGTGTGTTGGCCACGTTGTTGATGCTGGCGGTGCTGATCGGGCTCTCGGCGCTGAGCTACACCCTGCTGGAGCGGCCGCTGCAACGGCGCCTGCGCCGGCTCGGCAAGACTCGCCAGCCGGTGATGGAGCAAGCCGGCTAAGTTCCCCACCAAAGATGGCCCCGATGGCAGCATGGCTTGCCTTCGGGGCTACATTGGGGAGAGCCTTGTCAGCGACATGGCGAGGGCGGCCCCCTTCCTCTAAAGCCGCCAATTCCCTGCGCTTTGTGTGAATTCCAGTTCGAACCAGAGCGGCCATTTGTGGCATAATGGCCCGTCCTGTGGCCCTTGGCGGGGCTGCGCCGGCGCATCTGTCGCCTCTCCTCCCCCGTCCTGCCAGGCTGTCTTGCACGGCTGCCTGACATCGCTGCGCTCACAGCCAGCCTGGGCCACCCGAATTTCGCGCGCATACGCGCACATTTGACGGCTATACAGAGCCGCTGCACTTATTTGTACACGCAAGTTTGCACACACAAGGGGAAAGTATGTCTTCCATTCGTCTGACCCAATACAGCCACGGCGCTGGCTGCGGCTGCAAAATCTCTCCCAAGGTGCTCGACACCATTCTCAAGAGCCAGATCCCGGGCTTTGACGACCCGACCCTGGTGGTTGGCAACAGCAGCAAGGATGACGCGGCCGTGGTCGATATCGGCAACGGTCAGGGTATCGTCTCCACCACCGACTTCTTCATGCCCATCGTCGATGATCCCTTCACCTTCGGCCGCATCGCCGCCACCAACGCCATCAGCGACATCTACGCCATGGGCGGCAAACCCATCGTCGCCATCGCCATCCTCGGCTGGCCCATCAACACCCTGCCGGCCGAAGTAGCCCAGCAGGTGATCGACGGCGGCCGTCAGGTGTGTCACGAAGCAGGGATTTCTCTGGCCGGCGGCCACAGCATCGATGCCCCCGAGCCCATCTTCGGCCTCGCGGTGACAGGCATCGTGCCGCTCAACGCCATCAAGCAGAACGACACCGCCAAGGTGGGTGACACCCTCTATCTGACCAAGCCGCTTGGCATCGGCATCCTCACCACCGCCCAGAAAAAGGGCAAACTCAAGCCCGAGCACGAGCAGCTGGCCCCCAACGCCATGTGCACCCTCAACAAGATCGGCCAGCGCTTTGCCGAACTGCCCGGCGTGCACGCCATGACCGACGTGACCGGCTTTGGTCTGGCCGGCCATCTGCTGGAGATGTGCGAAGGTTCTGGCGTCAGTGCCCGCCTGGACTTCAAGGCGCTGCCACTGCTGGACGAGGTGGATTACTACCTGAGTGAGGGCTGCGTACCGGGCGGTACCCTGCGCAACTTCGACTCCTATGGCGCCAAGCTGGACGCCATGGACGATCGCACCCGCAACATCCTGTGCGACCCGCAGACCAGCGGCGGCCTGCTGGTAGCCGTCGGTAAAGAAAGTGAAGCCGAGCTCCTCGCCATTGCCGCACAGGCAGGGCTGACCCTCTCCCCCATCGGCCAGCTGCAGGCCCAAACCGGCAACCAGTTCATCGAGGTTGTCCAATGAGTGCTCTGCCACTGGCCACGGATTACGCCCGGATTTTTCTGGATGACGTTCCGCTCATCGACCTGCGCGCCCCCATCGAGTTCAAGGAGGGGGCCTTCCCCTGCTCGACCAATCTGCCGTTGATGACAGATGATGAGCGGGCCCAGGTCGGTACCTGCTTCAAGCAGCAGGGTCAGGCGGCCGCCATCGCGCTGGGTCATCAACTGGTCGGTGGCGCGGTGCGGGCCGAACGCCTCGAAGGCTGGCTGGCCCAGCTGCGCCGGCAGCCGGATGCCGTGCTCTATTGCTTTCGAGGCGGTCTGCGCTCGCAAACGGTGCAGCAGTGGCTGCATGAGGCGGGAGTCACCCGCCCGCGGGTAGCCGGTGGCTACAAGGATCTGCGTCGCTTCCTCATCGACACGCTCGACGGGGCGGCAGCAGAGTGCCACTGGAGCGTGCTGACGGGCATGACCGGCTCCGGCAAGACCCACATGCTGGCCAAGGTTGCCCAGGCGCTGGATCTGGAGGGGCACGCCCACCACAGGGGGTCGTCGTTTGGTCAGCTGCCCGGCGGCCAGCCCAGCAACATCAACTTTGAAAACAACCTAGCCATCGAGCTGCTCAAGCGTCGCCATCAGGGGGAGCAGCGTTTCGTGGTGGAAGACGAGAGCCGCCTCATCGGCCGCTGCTGCCTGCCCAATTCGCTGTTTGACACCATGAGCCAGGCCCCGCTGGTGGTGGTCGAGGTGCCGCAAGAGGAGCGCGCCGAGCAGATCCGCCAGGACTATGTACACGATCTCTGGCTGCGTTATGAGGAGCGTTTCGGCGCCGAAGAGGGCTGGCCGCTGTTTGCCGCCTACCTCACCGATGCCCTGGCCAGACTCAAGCGCCGGCTCGGTGATCAAGCCCATCGCGAGCTGGATCAGTTGATGCAAGTGGCCCTCGAAGAGCAAGGCCGCAGTGGCCACACCGAACTGCACCTGGCCTGGATCACCCTGCTGTTGACCCGCTACTACGACCCCATGTATCTCTACCAGCTTGGCAACAAGCGCCAGCGCGTCATCTTCCAGGGTGACAAGCAGGCCTGCCTCGACTTCTTTGCCCAGCAGCGCGCCTGAATCAGCGGCCCATCAAGAGGACCCCATATGTTGAAATTCGAGGTGATCCCGGTCACCCAGTTTGCCCAGAACTGCTCCCTCATCTGGTGCGACGAGACCCATCAGGCCGCCCTCATCGATCCGGGCGGAGAGGCGGACAAGCTGCTGGCCGCCATCGCCAAACGGGGGCTGACCCTCACCCACATTCTGCTGACCCACGGTCATCTGGATCACGTGGGCGCCGCCGCCGAGCTGCGCGACAGAACCGGCGTCACCATCACAGGCCCCCACAGGGAAGATGCCTTCTGGCTCGACATGCTGCCCCAGCAGAGCCAGATGTTCGGCTTTGCCCATACTCCGGCCTTTACACCGGATAGCTGGCTCGAACAGGGTGACAAGGTGCAGGTTGGCAAGAGCGAGCTGGAGGTTTATTTCTGCCCGGGTCACACTCCGGGTCATATCGTGCTGCTCAGCCAGGCCGAGCGGCTCGCCTGGGTGGGCGATGTGCTGTTTGCCGGCAGCATAGGTCGGACCGACTTCCCGCGCGGGGATCACGGGACGCTGATCAAGTCGATCACCGAGACTCTGCTGCAGCTGGGGGACGACATCGTCTTCATTCCGGGGCACGGCCCCAGCTCGACGTTCGGCCGCGAGAAGGCAAGCAATCCCTACCTGATGCAACCTATCTGGTGATCTCCCGCTCCTCGCGGGTGTCCCACTGGCTCTTGAGACGCAAGATCTCCGGCATGATCTCGAGAAAACGTGCGAGCAGCCGGGGATCGAAATGCTGGCCAGCACCGTCACGCAGCGTGGCCAGCACCTGCTCCAGCGGCCAGGGCTCCTTGTAAGGGCGACGCACGCTCAGGGCATCAAACACATCGGCGATGGCCACGATCCGCGACGCCTCGGGGATCCCTTCGCCGGTCTCCCCTGCGGGGTAACCCGAGCCATCCCACTTCTCATGGTGATGCAGGGCTATCTCCGCCGCCATCCGAAAGATGGGGGCGTCTGAGCGGCTCAAGATCTCGTAGCCGATGCGCGGGTGGGTGCGCATGATGACCCACTCCTCTTCGGTGAGAGGACCGGGCTTCTTGAGGATGTGATCGGGGATCCCAATCTTGCCCATGTCGTGCATGGGGGCCGCCAGCTCCAGCAGCTCCGACTGCTCCGGACTCCAGCCCGCCGCACTGGCCAGCGCACGGGCGTAGGCGGCCATGCGCCAGATATGTACCCCGGTGTCGGTGTCGTTGTAGTGACCCGCTTCGCTCAGCATCACGATGGCGGTGCGGTAGCTGTGCTCGAGCTGATCGAGGCGCACCAGAGAGAGGTGGTTGCGCACCCGGGCACGTACCGTGCTCGGGCAGACCGGCTTGTAGATATAATCCACTCCGCCCGCCTCGAACCCCTGGCTCTCGCTGTCTGCGTTGTCGCTCGCCGTGATAAACAGCACCGGGATCCCGGCGTGGGCCGGATCGGCCTTGAGCCGGCGGCACACCTCGTAGCCATCCATGTCAGGCATACGCACGTCAAGCAGGATCAGGGCGGGCTCGTGGCGCGCCACGGCGGCCAGCCCCTCCTCGCCTCCCTTGGCGAAGAAGAGGCTGTACTCCTCCTTGAGGATTTGTCGCAGCAGCCCGAGGTTGCTCGGCTCGTCGTCGATGATCAGCACACGCGGTCGGTTCATGATCCAGGTGCCTCCCGATTCTCCAGATAATCCTCCAGCTTGCAGGTGGCAAGCTGGATGTCGAACAGCTCCAGGGCCGCACTGATCTCGCTCACCAGCTCAGCGGGCAAGTAGCTCTTGGCCTGGCCCAGTGCAGGCTCGATCAGCTCCAGATCCTCGCTCATGAGGGCCTGACGCAGGGCGTGCAGGCACACCTCCTGCGCCTCCCCCTGCGCCAGCGGGGAGCTGACGGCACCTGGCTCGCGCCCGGCATAGAGGTCGATAGCCTGCTGCGCCCGCTCCAGCGCCTCGAGCAAGGGGGCGATGAGCTGACTGGTGTCTCCCCCCTGTTCGATGGCCTCGTTCAATTCCGCACTGATGCGCGCCACATCGGTGAGCGACAGGCTGCCCGCCACCCCCTTGAGCTTGTGGGTCAGGCTCGCGGCAGCGTCCGTCTCGTGCTGGGCGATGTAACCCGGCAGCACGGTACCGACCGTCATGTAGTCATCGCGAAAACGCCGCAGGTATTTGAGATAAACCGACGCCTCGCCCCAGTTGCGCAGGCCGGTATCGATGTCGATGCCGGCCACCGGCTCCTGGGCTGGCGGCGCGTCGCTGACCGTGAGCGGCGCCACACTGTCGGGCAGGTAGCGCAGCAGGGTGGCGATGAGCTGCTCCACGTCGAGCGGCTTGGCGATAAAGTCGTTCATGCCAGAGGCCAGCGCTGCCTCGCGCTGATCCTTGAACACCCCGGCGGTGAGAGCCAGCACGGGGATATCCTCCCGTCCCGGCAGTTGGCGCAGACGACGGGTCGCCTCGTAGCCATCCATCACCGGCATCTGCACGTCCATGAGCACCAGATCGATGCGCTGCGCCGAGTCGGCAAGGCAGGCCAGAGCCCGCTCCCCGTCGATGGCGGTGATCACCACGGCCCCCTCCCGCTGCAGCAAGCGGGTTGCCACCTCCAGGTTGATGTCGCTGTCATCTACCAGCAGTATGTGCACGTCCGGCAGACGCTGATGGCGCTGACCGCTTTCCAGCGGCTCCACATGTTCGCGCTTCTCGTGAATGAGGCGCGCCACCGCATTGTAGAGACTGGAGCCGGTGACCGGCTTGTGTAGCACCAGATCCACCTGCTCCGAGCCGGGGCGGCGCATCAACTCTTCTTGGGAATAGGCAGTCGCCATGATGATGATCGGCGAGCGATCCTGCTGCTCGAAGGCACGGCGAATGGCCACGCAGGTCTCGAGCCCGTCCATGCCCGGCATCATCCAGTCGAGCAGGATCACGTCGAAACGCTCCCCCTGGCGCAGCAGATGGTGCAAGGCCTGCTCGCCCGATTCCACCACCCGTGACTGCCAGCCGAGGGAGCCCACCGTCATCGACAGGGTATCCCGGGTCACCTGGTTGTCGTCGGCGATAAGCAGCGAAACGTGCTGTAGGCGCTCGTGGAAGACCTCGGGTCGCTCTACCTGAGCCAACCGGACACGGAACCAGAATTCGCTCCCCTTGCCCAGTTCGCTAGTGACACCAATGTCGCCCCCCATCAGGCTGACCAGACGGCGGCTGATGGTCAGGCCAAGTCCGGTTCCGCCAAACCGGCGGCTGGTGGAGGAGTCGGCCTGGGAGAAGGCATTGAAGATGTTGGCCTGCTGCTCGGGCGGAATGCCGATCCCGGTGTCGCGCACCCGAAACAGCAAGGTGGCGGTGCCATCTTGCTCAGCCTCCAGCTCGACCTTGACCTCCACCTCCCCGCGCTCGGTGAACTTGATGGCGTTGCCGGTCAGGTTGAGCAACACCTGTTCGAGGCGCAAGGCATCCCCAATCAGGTGAGTGGCTCGCTCGGGGGCACTGCTCACCACCAGTTCGAGGTGTTTTTCGCCCACGCAGGTGGACATGATGGCCGCCACGTGATCGAGTACCTCTTCCAGACTGAATGGCACCTGCTCGAGCTCGAGCCGGCCCGACTCAATCTTGGAGAAATCGAGGATGTCGTTGATGATCCCGAGCAGTGCCTGCCCGGCCTGGTGGATCTTGCGCACCAGGGCCCGCTGACCATCGTCGAGCCCTCCCTGCTCGAGCAGGTAGGTCAGCCCCATGATGGCGTTCATGGGGGTACGGATCTCGTGGCTCATGTTGGCGATGAAATCCCCTTTGACCCGCGCGAGCCTGGCCGCCTCCTGCTGTGCCAACTGCTCCCGATACCGACTGTGCACCAGCGAGGCCACCCCGGCACCAAACAGCAGCAGCAAGGTGGCGCAGCTGGCCGAGATAAGCCCCCAGATGTGAGTGCGAATGGCCAGCAGCTCGCTGCGTGGCACCATGGAAGCGGCTTTCCAGATCAGCTGATCGTGATTGAGTGCCGGGTACAGGGTGGTCCAGCTCCACAGCCCGTCGGCCAGCTCAACCTGGCCGCTCGAGGCGCCCCAGAATGCCTGCCAGGCCCGGGGAGAAGATTGCTTCAAGGTGAGGTCCGGGCGCTCGAGCATGAACCCCCACTCTTGTGCCGGATCCGGGCTGCGCAGCCAATAACCGTCCTGATTGAGCAGCATGGTGTGATCGGCGGCCTTGCCACTGCTGTTGGTGAACTCCTTGAGCATGCGAGCGGCTTGCACGTTGATAAGCAGCAAGCCCAGATCG
Source organism: Aeromonas sp. R5-3 (assembly GCF_040908225.1). Classification (NCBI taxonomy): domain Bacteria; kingdom Pseudomonadati; phylum Pseudomonadota; class Gammaproteobacteria; order Aeromonadales; family Aeromonadaceae; genus Aeromonas; species Aeromonas sp. R5-3. The sequence continues at coordinate 41,081 of NZ_JBFODH010000008.1, forward strand.
CGGCCCCCCAGACGCATGCGCTTGGCGATGCGGATCATGGGATTGAAGGGGCGATCGATCACCCCGTGTTCGACGTTGAGATCGAGCGGCGAGACGTAAACCCGCTCCCAGGGCAGCGCCATGGCATCGCGAAAGTAGTAACGCTCCCCTTTGTTTTGCAGCTGGTCGTCGGCCACACGCTGCAGATGCTGACCCTGACGATCGATACGCACCCGCTCCATGCCGTCCGGCGCCAACCAGCGCACCTGGGCATAGTCGGGATTGCGGTTCATCAGAACGGTAAACTGGGCAGCCATGGTGTCACGCTCGCCGCGGCTCGCCGCCTCGAGCAGAATGGGCTCTTCCGACATGCTGCGCACATGCCGCAACGGCACCGCCAGCTCGTCATCGAGACGACTGCTGGCGAGCGCCAGGAAGGTGCTCTCATCACTGCGAACACGATAGAGCTCGCGCTCGACCAGTGCGTCCCCCAGCAGGTATCCCCCCACCAGGACCAGCACCAAAATGGGTGAGAACAGCAGGAAATATCCCCGTATGATTCCCTTCATGACGGTCAACACCACCCCGTGATTGGACTTGTTCGAATACTTTATATATGTCAGAGCACCACAATTGGTGTCCTGCTGTCAATCATGCCTACAAGTAAAGACTAACAGCACTAGTTGAGTATTTTATTTTTATCGGGAAAAATGCCGTAAAAACAAAGAGGCCACCCGATTGGGTGGCCTCTTCACAGGAACGTTCGTGGTCGATTAGACGCGAACGAAGTCCAGGTGCAGCAGCTTGTAACGTACCGGGTGACGCTGGATAGCTTTCACTTTTACGTTAACTTCTTCGCCGTTGATAACCAGAGTCAGTACGGACTCATAGAACTCCGGCTTTTCTTGGGCCAGGATGAATTTCTTGTGGTCAACGGTGATGGACACGGCTTCTTTGCCTGCACCGTAAACGATGGCAGGAACTTGGTCAGCGTGACGCAGGCGGCGGCTCGCACCTTTCCCCAGGTCAGAACGGACTTCAGCTTGGAATACGAAAGACATAGTATGTATCTCTTTTAGATGAATTTATGGTGCAGACTGCGACCGGTCGGCACCTCGCAAAACGAGCGCGAATACTATCACGGCCCCCGAGCAGTGACAAGAGACCTCAGCGTCCCTGTTCCAATCTGGCAAAACGCTGCAATCGCTGGGCCGGACTCAGGGCATCGAAACGGGCCAGCGTCTGCGGCGCCGGGCAGTAGAGGGTATCTCCCGCCTTCACCTTGATGCCCTGACCCATCAGCGCCTGGTTGTCATCGACGATGGCCAGCAAATAGCTGTAGGTATCCCCCGCCACCCCGGTCACGGTCCCGTTCTGGGCCAGCATGGCAGCGATGCGCCAGAGGGTCTCTCCTGCGGCGACCTGATGACAGACCCGTTTGCCGCCAGCCGCCGGCGCCGCCAGCGTCAGCGTGCTGCTGACAGGCACCATCATCCCCTGACCATCACCCTGCGATGACACAAATTGCGCCAACCGGGTAGCAGGCGCCTGCCAGCTGGCCTGCTGCGACAAGGCGGCCAGCAGGGGTTCCCCTTGCTCACTTGCTTTCGGCTGGCCCGGTGATGGTGGCACAGCAAACTCCGCCATGAAGGGCACGGCCAGGGTCGCCACCTCTTGTGTCGGATGAGGCTGATAGGCCGCCGGGGTAATGGGTGCCAGCCCGTAGGCCGCTTCGTCGATGCGCCGCAATCTTGCCAGATAAGCTTTGGAAAGCTCGGCCTCCCCCTCGAACAGATCGAAGGGGGGCACCAGCCGGGCTGGAAACAACACCTGCCAGCGTCCCTTCTTCTTCTTGCGCTCGAGGGTGGGAAATTGATTACCCCGCCAGGCCACGAACATGGCGGGCGGGGTGCGATGCAGCGGGTAGTACTCCGGGTTCAACTGTACCCAGGTTTGCTCGGCAATGGGCTGATAGCCACTGATGTTGACCATCGCCATCCCTAACCAGAATCCAAGCATCCTTGCTCCTCCGTCAGCGTCCAGGCTGCCGGTAGCGCACCCGCGGCCTTTCTCCTCAGCAGATTAGCACTGGGCGATGGCGTTTAGCACCCGTTTATCGGAGACCGGATAGGGGGTCCCCAGATTCTGGGCAAAGAACGACACCCGCAGCTCCTCGATCATCCAGCGGATGTTGGCCACCTCGGTGGGCACCAGCTGGGATTTGGGGATCTTGGCCAGCAGCGCCTTGTATTCCGACTCCACGCTGTGCACCTTGAGCATGTAGACCCGATCCCGGTTGGGGTCGATGGCCAGCTTCTCCAGGCGCCGCTCGATGGCGCGCAGATAGCGCAAGAGATCCGGCAGCCGCTGCCAGCCGGTCTCGGTCACGAACCCCTTGTGAATGAGGTTGCCGAGCTGCTGCTGGATGTCGGACATGGCAAAGGCGGTGTCGAGCTGCATCTTTCCCTTGAGCCGCTTCTTGATCTCATGGGACAGCGTCAGCACGGCTTCCACCTGTTTGGCTACCTCCACTACGGCGTCGTTGAGCTCGGCGCGGACATACTCCTTGAGCGCCTCGAAACCGGCCTCGTCCCAGGCCATGCCGCCGTGCTGCTCGATGAGCTTGTCGCAGCCGCAGGCGATACAGTCATCGATAAGCTCCGCCACCTTGCCAAACGGATTGAAGTAGAGCCCCAGCTTGGCCTTGTTGGGCAGCTTCTCCTGCAGGTACTTGATGGGAGATGGCACGTTGAGCAGCACCAGCCGGCGCTGACCGGCCCACATCAGCTGCTGTTGTACCACCGGGCTCTCCACCAGCTGGATGGCGACCGAATCCTTCTGATCCACTAACGCCGGATAGGCCTTCACCTCGAAGCCGCCACGTTTCTGGCTGTACTCTTGGGGCAGCTCACCAAAGCTCCACAGGGTGAGGCCGGACTGCTCGATATCGTCGTCCGCCACTTGCGACAAGGTCTCCTGCACCTTGCCGCGCAGGGACTCTTTCAATGCCTCCAGGTCTTTGCCTTCCGCCACCTTCTTGTGCTTGTCGTCCACTACCCGGAAGGTGAGTTTCAGGTGATCGGGCACCGCAGCCCAGTCCCAGGATTCGCGGGGCACGGCCACACCGGTCATGCGCCGCAGCTGGCGCTCCATCTCGTCCAGCAGCGGCCCCTGCTCGGGGTTGATGCTGGCGAGCAGCGCATCGGCATAGTTGGGGGCTGGTACGAAGTTCTTGCGCATCGGCTTTGGCATCGACTTGATAAGGGCCACCAAGAGCTCGTGACGCAACCCCGGGATCAACCACTCGAACCCTTTCACCTCCACCTGATTCAGGAGCGGCAGCGGGATGTGCAGGGTCACGCCATCGGCGGCCTCCCCCGGTTCGAACTGGTAAGTCAATTTGAGCTTGAGGCGCTCCTGCTGCCAGAAGTTGGGATAGTCGAGATCGCTGATGTGGGCCGCATCCCCCTTCATCAACATCTCTTTTTCGAAGTTGAGCAGCTCGGGATCCTGCTTCTGCGCCTCCTTCCACCACTTGTCGAAGTGACGGGCAGAGATAATTTCTTCCGGCAGGCGGGCATCGTAGAAGCGGAACAGATCTTCATCATCCACCAGGATGTCACGACGACGGGATTTGTGCTCCAGCGCCTCCACCTCGGCCAAAAGCTTGCGGTTATCGCTGAAGAAACGGTGGCGGGTCTCGAAATCCCCCTCCACCAGGGCACGGCGGATAAACAGCTCGCGACACAGGGCCGGGTCGATACGGCTGAAGTTGATGGTGCGCTCGTTGACCAGGGTCAGGCCATAAAGCGTCACCTTCTCCTTGGCCATGACGGCACCGTTTTTCTTCGACCAGTGAGGGTCGCTGTGGTGCAGCTTGATGAGGTGGCCCGCCAGCGGCTCCACCCACTCGGGTTCAATCTTGGCGTTGATACGGGCGTAGAGGCGCGAGGTCTCCACCAGCTCGGCGGCCATCACCCACTTGGGCGGCTTCTTGAACAGACCCGAGGCCGGGAACAGATGGAAACGGCCATTGCGGGCGCCAAGAAACTCCGGCTTTTCCAGATCCTTGTTGCCGATGTGGCTCAAGAGGCCGGTCAGCAGCGCGCAGTGCACCGTCTTGAAATCCGCCGGTTCATGGTTGGCTTTAAAACCAAGCTCCTTGACCGTCTGGCGCAGCTGGAAGTGAATGTCCTGCCACTCGCGCACCCGCAGGTAGGAGAGAAACTCCTTCTGGCACATGCGCCGAAACGGGTTGCTGCCCAGGGTATCTTGCTGCTCTTTCAGGTAATTCCACAAATTGACGAAGGCGAGGAAGTCGGAATCCTTGTCCTCAAAGCGTCGGTGCTGCTCGTCGGCGGCCTGCTTCTTCTCCATGGGCCGCTCGCGGGGGTCCTGAATGCTGAGGGCTGAGGTGATAACCATCACCTCGCTCAAACAGCCGGTTTGCGCGGCGCTGATCACCATCTTCGCCAGGCGCGGATCAAGGGGGATGCGCGAGAGCTGGCGACCGGTCTCGGTCAGCTGCAGCTTGGCTTCGCGATCGCCGGTGGCAGGCAGCTCTTTGACCGCCTCCAGCTCTTTCAAGAGGGTCAGGCCGTCCTTGATATGGCGCGATTCCGGCGGCTCCACGAAGGGGAACGCCTCCATGTTGCCAAGGCCGAGCGCCAGCATCTGCAAGATGACGGAAGCCAGGTTGGTGCGCAGGATCTCGGGGTCGGTAAAGGCCGGACGGCCGTTGAAATCCTCTTCGGAGTAGAGGCGAATACAGATACCGTCCGCCACCCGGCCGCAGCGACCTTTACGCTGGTTGGCGCTGGCCTGGGAGACCGGCTCAATGGGCAGGCGCTGCACCTTGGTACGCCAGGAGTAGCGGCTGATACGGGCCGTGCCAGGATCGATCACGTAACGAATGCCCGGCACCGTCAGCGAGGTCTCCGCCACGTTGGTGGCCAGCACGATGCGCCGCCCGGCGTGGGGCTGGAACACCTTGTTCTGCTCGGCGTTGGAGAGGCGGGCGTAGAGCGGCAGCACCTCGGTGTCGCGCAGGTTGAGCTTGCGCAGGGCATCGGCGGTATCGCGGATCTCGCGCTCGCCGTTCATGAAGATGAGGATGTCCCCCAGCCCTTCGCGGGCCAGCTCTTCGACTGCATCGAAGATCCCCTGCAGCTCGTCGCGCTCCTCCAGCCCCTCGCTCTTGTCACTGCTTTTTTTATCAACAAACAGTGGGCGGTAGCGCACCTCCACCGGGTAGGTGCGGCCGGAGACCTCGATCACCGGCGCCTTGTTGAAATGGCGTGAGAAACGTTGCGGGTCTATGGTGGCCGAGGTGATGATCACCTTCAGATCGGGGCGCCTCGGCAGCAGCTGCTTCAAGTAACCCAGGATGAAGTCGATGTTGAGGCTGCGCTCGTGGGCCTCATCGATGATGATGGTGTCGTACTGGGTGAGCATCCGGTCGTTCTGGATCTCCGCCAGCAGGATACCGTCGGTCATCAGCTTGATGTGGGTCTGCTCGCTCACCTGATCGGTAAAACGCACCTTGTAGCCTACGTAGTGACCGAGCTCGGACTCCATCTCTTCGGCAATACGGGCCGCCACGGTACGGGCCGCCAGACGGCGCGGCTGGGTGTGGCCTATAAAGCCTTTCACCCCGCGCCCCAGCGCCAGGCAGATCTTGGGGATCTGGGTGGTTTTGCCCGAGCCGGTTTCCCCGGCGATGATCACCACCTGATGTTCGTTGATCGCCTTGGCGATCTCCGCCTGCTTCTGGCTGACCGGCAGATTGTCCGGATAGGTGACCCTGGGCACACCGGCCAGACGGGATTGATAGCGCGCCTCGGCCACATCCAGATCGGCAGCGATGGTCTCGAGTACGGCGGCCTGCTTGGCTTCCGGCAGCTTCTTGGCCCCGTGCAGACGGCTGGAGAGACGGCGGGCGTCGAGGTTCATGCAGGCAGATAGACGGCGGCGCAGCGCCTCGATAGAGAGAGACAAGGTACGAATTCCTTAAAAGAGTGCCCATCAAGGGCCATATCGATAGCTGGGGGAGATCCTAAAGAGCGAGGCTGGACGGTGCAAGCCTTAAAGCGGCGCCGAGGAGGATGAAGCCTGTATCATAATAGCTGGCATCGGCATTCCCCATGCGGCAATAAAAGAGCAGGCATGGTGCCTGCTCTGTGCTGCCAACGTGCTGACGAGGTGAAAACAGCGTGTCCTCAGGCACGAGCCTTGTGTACGAAACAGCTCCCCAGCTGGGCGTGGATGGCCTGCATCACATCGTGGCGGCTGATGACCCCGAGCAGATGCCCCTCCTCCACGACCGGATAGATCTTGGGCTTTTGTCCCATCATCATCTCGGCCAGCTCGAGGATGCTGGTATCGGGGCCGACGGCCAGCACCTCCTTGCGCATCACATCCCTGACCTGGGCTACCTGTTCACAGTGATAGGCCTCTTTCAACATGACGGCGATACAGTCCTGCTCGGAGACCCAACCCACCAGGTGGCCCCGTTCGTCCACCACGGGGCCGCCAAGCTGGCGACTGTTGAGAAACTTTTCCACTGCCGCCTGCACCATCATCTCCGCGCTGAAGGTGATGGGACGAGTCTGCATGTAATCCTTTGCCTTGAGTGATTCCATCGTGCGTTCCCCCAACCTGCCTCCCGGGCGGGAGGCGCGAGCCGGGCACTATGTCCGGCTCACTCCAAGCATAGCTCGCATGGATCAGGAGATGGATTGCAGCAACAACAGCAGCTCGTTCTGGCTGTGGCAGTCGGTCTTCTTGAACACCCCTTTCAGGGTCGAGCGCACGGTTTCCACCTTGACGCCGCGTAGCTCGGCGATGTCGTTGCTGCTGTAACCCTTGCTCATCAGCACCAGCAGCTCTTTCTCGCCGATGGTGAGCGGATAGAGGCTGGCCAGCGCTTCGATGTCGGGGTTGAAGGAGTGTTCGGGATCCCGCAGCACCACCTCCACATACCGCTCGAAGCGATTGAGACCGCTCATCAGGGTACACTGGATCAGCAACGGCCGCAGATTGGGCTGACGAGGAATGGACATATAGGCGCTGGCGCCGGGCAGCAGATAGGCGAAGCCATTCAATATCTCTTTGAACTGGCGTTGCTGCTCCTTATTTTGCAGCGAGAAAATACCATTGCCCGCTCGCAGTTCCACGTTCTCGTCGGCAATACGATTGAAGGCCACGTTGGAATAATGGATATGCCCTTTGTCATCGACGATGGCGCTGGGTTTATTATGGTTTTTTACCAGCTGTTGCAGCTGATAGTTCTGGGTTTCCAGGGCCAGTAGGTTCCAATAATGTTGGCTCCAGGCCGCCAAGCCAGAATAAACTTCGCCAAGGGAAGAAATTTCCTGCGCACTGAAATCATCCTGCGTCGCCGCACGATAGGTAGACAGGCTGCTCAGCCCCCGCCCCTTCACCCGGCAGACACCGCCGGCCGCAAACTGGGCGCCGAAACTGGCCAGCAAACCCGCCGAATTGGAGAGGCTGTTGGCACTGACGATCCCCTGGCAGCCCTTGTCCAGATAGTGATTGAACCACACATCCTGGCGATGGTGCTGGACATAGAACTGCTGCTGGGCTTCGGTCAAACCACTGGAAAAAAGCTTGATGCCGTCGCTCTTGTCATCATCCCGCAACAAGAACAGCGACGAGCTGCCTGACACGTCGGAGCGGAACTGATCCACCACCAACTTAATGTCAGAATCATTAATACCGCACTCATATAACTGGCTTATATAGGGCGATACCCTTTCTTTTACTAATGCCTTCACACCCGAACTCCTAATTTCTTATTTTTATTGAAGTGGCATCTTACTCTGCAATGAGAAACGCGAAAAGTAGTCAAATGAACAAAGGTTTTATAACTGATCCATAAATAGTAATGATGAAACGACATAAGAGCGCTCGAAAGCGAAAATCTTAAATCCAAGTTAATGTTTTTTATGATTTTTGTCGCTGATGTTGTGCTTGTCTGTGGCAAACAACAGGCTCCGCCGACGCGACAATGTTGCAACAAAGCAGCCCTCTCGTGCCATTTGCTGCGACAAGTTGCCCAGGGGTGCCAATCAACGCGACTATGTCACTCCACAGACCTGGTTATTTTGGGCCGCTCCACGCCTAAGCGCCTGCCACCTCTCGCCCTCGGCCATGCTGGCACCCTGCCCGACAGCTCCCTGCTCCCCTGATCATTTCTCAAATCCAACCGACTCCCTTTGCCGCCAACCTCATCGCTTACTCGCTGTCGTCGCCGCTCAAGGTGTTTCATTTTGGTTAATTTTGTGTTTAATTCACTCCTGAAATACTTAATGTATATACAAATGACGACCCAACACACGGACTGACACCCACCGCAAGGAGCAGATATGGAATCGGACAACCTACTGTCAACCCCCATGAAGCCAGGCGCAGGCATCAAGCTGCTGCTGACCAGCCTGCTTGGCATCGCCATCTTCTTTATTCCGGTCGAGCTGGGGGGGCGCAGCACCATAGTGGTGGATCATCTGGCCGGCCTGGTGATGACCCAACGCCCCCTGGCGACCGGCCTCATCCTGCTGCTGATTGGATATGGTGCCGTGATGCCCTTGCTCGACGGCCGCTGGCGTGCACGCCCCATCGACAGGATATTGAGCCTGTTCAAGCTGCTGGGCCTGGGAGTGGCCTTGATCTATGTCACCGGGATCGGGCCGACCTGGTTGATGACCCCGGATCGACTGCCTTTTCTGTTCGACAAGCTGGCCATGTCGGTGGGCCTCATCGTGCCCATCGGCGCCATGGCCCTCACCTTTTTGCTCGGCTTCGGTCTGCTGGAGCTTATCGGCGTATTGATGCAGCCCGTGATGCGCCCCCTCTGGCGCACGCCAGGCCACTCCGCCATTGATGCCGTGGCCTCGTTCGTCGGCAGCTACTCGGTGGGTCTGCTCATTACCAACCGGGTTTTCCTGACAGGCAAGTACACGGTGCGCGAAGCCGTCATCATCGCCACCGGCTTCTCTACCGTGTCGGCCGCCTTCATGATCATCGTGGCCAAGACCCTTGGCCTGATGGCGCAGTGGAATTTCTACTTCTGGTCCACCCTGATCATCACCTTCATCATCACCGCCATCCTGGCGCGCGTGCCTCCCATCGCCACCATGGCTCATGAAGGCGACACCGACGAACCCTTGCCTGCCGGCCAACGCCGCTGGCAAGCGGCCATGGCTGCCGGGCTCACCCAATCCAGCCAGGCCGAACCCTTGCTGAGCCAACTGCGGGACAACCTCAGGGACGGTCTTCACATGGCTGCCGCCGTGGTGCCGACCATACTGTCGGTCGGTTTGCTGGGCCTGCTGCTGGCCCAGCACACCCCCCTGTTCGATCTGATAGGCTGGCTGCTCTGGCCGCTCACCTGGCTGCTCGATCTGGGAGAGCCGCTGGCTACCGCCAAAGCGCTCTCGGCCGGTCTGGCGGAGATGTTCCTGCCGGCCATCCTGCTCAAGGATGCAGATTTGCTGGTGCGCTATGTCGCGGCCGTGGTCTCGGTCAGCTCGGTGCTCTTTTTCTCGGCCTCCATCCCCTGCATCCTAGCCACCCGGATCCCGGTGAGTGTGGGACAACTGGTGGTGATCTGGCTGCTGCGTACCCTGCTTGGCATTGTGCTGGCTGCGCTTTGCGGTCGCCTTGCCATTGCACTCGGCTGGCTGGCGTGAAGACTCGAAGAGGATCGCGCATCAGCACGTTGGCTGAAACACTAAACAGGGAGGCAAGCCTCCCTGTTTATTTAATTTATCGACCCCCTCTCCAACACTGAAAATAATACATGGCCAGCCCATTCACGATCATCAAATTGATACCGTCTGAGCATCACCAATAATGAACAACAATGGGTCAGGCACATGATGGCCGCTTGAAAAATTTATAAACAATAGAAATCCATTTAAAAAAATATGGCGAGCGTGACCAAGGCAAGTCTTGAATCAGGCCTGTCATGTCGCCCGCGAGCTCACGGTGACAGCTACGTCAGCCCCGCAGCAGGCCTCAATGCAGCCGTCTTTTAGGTTGACGAACCAACCTGACAGCAGAACAGCAGTACCCCATTTTTATTTTTACAGGCAATATTTGGTAACAACTTCCTCATTATCATTCCCCCATGGCTGTGATACTACAGTTGACTGCCGATCTCTTATTTTTGGTGACACAGATTAAATATGGATATTGTCATGACACATCATCGCCATGCATTTTTCGACAGGGTCGACAGGCAACCGCAATTCATGCGGTCAGGAGGGTCCCATGCTGCCCACTAGACCCGCAGTCGAGACTCATCTCGGTGCCTTGCTCCTCATGGTCTTCGTCATCGTGTTGATGGGTCAGTTTGGCCACCAGCTATGGACGCCAGACGAACCTCGCGAAGCCGCCATCGCCTGGGAGATGTTCAACAGCCGTGAGCTGGCTATCCCGACCCTGGCCGGCAGCAGCTTTATCGAAAAACCCCCGCTCTATTACATTCTGGCCATCCCCTTGCTGGCCCTGCTGCACGATACCCTGGATATCACGGTGACGTTGCGCCTGGTGGGGGCCCTCTGGGCCCTGGGCACACTGCTGTTCACCGGCCTGCTGGCCAAGCGGGTATTGGGTTCAGGCACTGCGGCGCTCTGGTCGGTCATTGCACTGGGAACCATGGAGGGCTTCATCATGAACAGCCACTGGATCCGGGTAGACACCAGCCTCGCCTTTTTCGTCGCCTTCACCATGTGGGCATTCGCCGAATGGTACCTGGGTGGTCGTTCACGGATGCTCTGGTGCGCAGGGCTCGGTCTCTCCCTCTGTTTTCTGGTCAAGGGGCCCATCGGCCCCATCACCCTCTTCTTTGGCTGGCTGGCACTGTTCATCCCGGCATTCAGGCGTCATCTTGCCGCTAATGAGGGAGGCCGTTTCGTGATGCAGCACCTCGGCATGAGCCTGCTGTTCGTCATGCCCATTGCAGGATGGCTGCTGACCCTGTGGCAGCATCCCGAGGGAGACGCACTCTGGCAACAGTGGTTCTGGCAAAATCAGGTGGGCAGGTTGACAGGCAGCTCTGCCGAACTGGGCCACATCAAGTCCGGCGAATACTTCTTCTACCTTGTAGGAATCGCAGAATACACCCTGCCCTGGCTGCCCCTCGTGCTCTATTGGGGCTGGCAAACCATCAGGCAGAAACAGTGGAGCGTCTCCCGCCTGTTCCTGCTCATCTGGACAGTGGGCACTCTGCTGCTGCTCAGCGTGGCCTCCACCAAGCGGACCCTCTACCTCTTTCCGCTGATGCCGGTCTTTGCCCTGATGATCGGGCAACTGAGCCTCAGCTGGCCTCGCTGGCTGAATGGCTATGGCCGTGGCTGGACCCTGTTCATGTTCCTGTTCGCTCTGGCCCTGCTCATGGCCCCTTTCTACCTGCCGCTGTTGCCGGTGGAGATCCCCGACCAGACCCTTTCCGTCATCAGCACCCTCGGCTGGCGTCATGTGCTGGCGGCGGTATTGCTTATTTTCGCGGCTGAACAGTTGTGGCGCTGGCGTGAAATTGAGGGGGCCACCCTGCTGGCCAGCGCATCCGGCATCATGTTCTTGCTGGCATTTACCCTGGCCTACCCCGCCATTGATGCCGCCAAAGCGATGAAAAACGATACAGAGCGTTTCTTGCAGAAGATCCCCATCGAGCAGCGCGCCCGGATTGCCGGCTGGAACTTTGGTGAAACCGAGCGGGGACTCTTTTCGGTGTACGGCGACTGGCAGATCAAAAACGTCGACACGGCGCGGCTTCATGACATCTTGACTTGCCGTGACCCCATCTTCACCAGCCTGCTCATCAATCAGGACGACAAGAACTTCCAGCTGGCCAGCTTGCTGGCCGGGCATACCTACCGGTTGCTGGCCACGGGGCACCCCAGAGTGGACAGAGATGCCCGCGCCATCTACTGGGTCAAGGGGCGCTGCGACCATTGATGAATTGCACGGAGATAGACCCCATCGGAGAAAGGCCATTGAGATAGACGCTGGCTCAAGGTGGCCAGTCAATTTGCCAACGCCGGTTGAACAGCCTGCTCCTGCATCACCAGATCAGGCCGCATAAAGTAAAGAAGCCAGGACTGTCCCACTCCTGGCTTCTTTGCTTTTTACGCGCTTACCCGTGCTCAACACCTGTCAACATGACACGCCTGCACATTATTCCCTTGCCAATGTCCTTCAGATAAGAGTCACAGCCGAAAACCCGGCCATGATTGCTTGCCCGGGCTATCAACATGACCGGCTTTTTAATGAAGAGCTCCCACCGCCATCAATTCGATTCAACCAGGTGCCCTCGGTTCACGCTATAGACATTGAGTATTCAAAAGAGTCGTGATCAGATGGCCTGCGATAAGGCGCAGACTCTTCCCCCCCGCTCATCCATGACCGGGCTGAGACAAGGCGCCGGTTCGACGCTCAACTATCATCTATGTCTCCACGATTTGATCATACTGACAGGCAGCCATCGATGACGCGCATGTCTGCATGTCGGCGCTCTCGTGTGCAAGGGTGTCTCAGGTGGCTCAAGTAGAAATTGTCGCATGAAAGCTGATCTTCAATCGTCATTGCCGATGAATGCCAGAGTTTTAACCTTATGTTCAGTAACGCTATTTCAGAGTTAGATTGATCTTAGGAACGAAGAGCACTGTTTCACCGTCATAACGTTAATAAGAGGACATAGTGAATGGACAAACACACTCATGGGGCCGGTCAGTGCCCTTTTGCACACGGAGCCAATACTTCCGCCGGCCAGGAGCCTCAAGTTTGGTGGCCCAATGCCCTCAACCTCGACATCCTGCACCAACATGACCGCAAGACCAATCCGATGGATGAGTCTTTCAATTATGCTGATGCCTTCAGCAGCCTCGATTACGACGCCCTCAAGGCCGATCTGCATGCCCTGATGACCGACAGCCAGCCCTGGTGGCCGGCTGACTGGGGTCACTACGGCGGCCTGATGATCCGCATGGCCTGGCACTCCGCAGGCAGCTATCGTGCCACCGACGGCCGTGGCGGTGCCAACACCGGCAACCAGCGCTTCGCCCCCCTCAACAGCTGGCCAGACAACGGCAACCTCGACAAGGCGCGCCGCCTGCTGTGGCCCATCAAACAGAAATACGGCAACAAGATCTCCTGGGCTGACCTGATGATCCTGGCGGGCAACGTCGCTTATGAATCCATGGGGCTCAAGACCTTCGGTTTTGCCGGTGGCCGCGAGGATATCTGGCATCCGGAAAAAGATGTCTACTGGGGCTCCGAGAAGGAGTGGCTGGCGCCGAGCGGCAGTGAAGGGAGCCGTTACAGTGGTGAACGGGATCTGGAGAACCCGCTGGCCGCGGTGATGATGGGGCTGATTTACGTCAATCCGGAAGGGGTGGACGGCAATCCCGATCCCCTGAAGACGGCCCAGGACATGCGCGTTACCTTTGCCCGCATGGGGATGAATGACGAAGAGACCGTCGCCCTCACCGCCGGTGGCCACACTGTCGGCAAGGCCCACGGTAACGGCAGCGCAGCCAAATTGGGGCCCGCCCCAGAAGGGGCGGATGTGCATGAACAGGGGCTTGGCTGGATCAACCACGAGAGCCGCGGCATCGGTCGCGATACGGTCACCAGCGGGATCGAGGGCGCCTGGACCAGCAATCCGACTCGCTGGGACAACGGCTACTTCAAGATGCTGCTGGGCCATGACTGGTGGCTCAAGAAGAGTCCGGCCGGTGCCTGGCAGTGGGAGCCCGTTGCCATCAAGGAGGAAGATCGCCCGGTGGACGTGGAAGACCCCTCCCTGCGCTGCAACCCCATCATGACGGACGCGGACATGGCACTGCGCTTTGACCCCGTCTACCGGGAGATCTCCGAGCGCTTCGCCGCGGATCAAGACCTCTTCTCCGACGCCTTTGCCCGCGCCTGGTTCAAGCTGACCCACCGCGACATGGGGCCGCGCAGCCGCTACCTGGGGCCGGAAGTACCGAGCGAAGTCATGGTGTGGCAGGATCCGGTGCCGGCGGTGAATTACCAGCTCTCCGAGCAGGAGGTGAGCGAGCTCAAGGCCAAGCTGCTGGCCTGCGGCGTGGCGCCAGCCGATTTGATCGCCACCGCCTGGGACAGTGCCCGCACCTTCCGCGGCTCCGATTATCGTGGCGGAGCCAACGGTGCCCGTATCCGCCTTGCGCCGATGAAGGAGTGGGAAGGCAACGAACCGGCTCGCCTCGAGAAGGTGCTCAACGCCCTGACTGCCCTGCAGGCCACCCTGAGCAAGCCGGTCAGCATCGCCGACCTGATTGTGCTGGGGGGGAGCGCAGCGGTAGAGCAGGCGGCCAAGCTGGCTGGCGTTGACATCGTCGTTCCCTTTGCGCCGGGCCGCGGTGATGCCAGCGCCGATCAGACCGATACCGAGTCGTTTGCCTTCCTGGAGCCGGTGCACGACGGTTTTCGCAACTGGCAGAAGGGGCACTACAAAGTGCAGCCGGAAGAGATGTTGCTCGACCGTGCCCAGTTGCTGGGGCTGACCGCCCGCGAGATGACAGTGCTGGTCGGTGGTATGCGGGTGCTTGGCACCAACCATGGCGGCTCGGCTCACGGCGTCTTTACCGACCGGGTCGGAGTGCTCAGCAACGACTTCTTCGTCAACCTGACCGACATGGCTTATAGCTGGCAGCCGACTGGCCGCAACAGCTACCAGATCGTGGATCGTCAGAGCGGCGCAGTGAAGTGGACCGCCACCCGGGTTGACCTGGTGTTTGGCTCCAACTCGGTGCTGCGTGCCTACGCCGAGGTCTATGCCCAGCAAGATGGCAAGGAGAAGTTCGTACGCGACTTCGTCAAGGCCTGGGTCAAGGTGATGAACAACGACCGTTTCGACCTGAAATAATTCACCAGGTCCGTATAAAGAACGCCAGCCGCGAGGCTGGCGTTCTTTTTTGTCGGCACGCGCCGCCAGCGGCGGTGCATCGGCCTCCCCTCACGAACGGGGTACAGGCAGTGAAGCAAGAGGGGGCGGAAGGAATGCAAGCAGAGAGTACAGGCCTTGCACCGGTTCGATGTGGTGGGCGGTGTGACAGGAGTGGACCCCTACTCATAAAAACGCAGCTGACACGGGGAAAGTGTCAGCTGCGTCATGACTACTCGCTATGCATCCGGATGGTGAAGGCCTTGAATCGTTGCACACGCCACTGGCTGACAACGGGAGGGAATCACCTGCCCCATCCTGGCCCATGGGTCGGCAACGACAGCCCGGCGTTACCGGAGCGAGTTGACCGGGAAGTCGGGGCAAGTGCCACATCACGACCAATGGGCAGACCATCACGCGCAGCCTATTGCTGCACAGGGTGTATGGAGATGGTATTCAACCATCAGCTTGAGCTAAGACTCCTATGAATATAAGCATCATAGCAATACGGCTCACCATTTTTATCCGGCTTCCGTTGAGAAAGAAAATTGATAGTGACAATTTTGTTTAGCTGCCACATGTGGAATGGCCGCTCCTGTGTACAGGTATATGTTACTCGATTGGCCTCATCAATGAATGTGATCCCTAGTGAGTCATATCCATCATACTTATCACTACCATTCCCCAAAAGGGCCTGGTCTGCATCCAAAACTATGACTGGTTTATATGGTCCCACATAAATATTACTTTGAGCTTTGTCATATAGCCGATTGGATGATAGCTGTACAGTAGCCATTCTTAGGCTAGGGTCTGGCAGCACGATCTCAACTCCGACCTTGCCAACAACCTCTTTGGATAATGGCTTATATACCGCGATCATTGTCTCATCTTTCATGAGACTTGCAAAATCACTTGCAGACCACACTTGTTTATTAAATACGCTCATCCCATTTTCCCTGAACAAAAACACGGAGCATAAGATCAATACAACGAATAGGATTGATCCCCATATCTTTTTCCTCATGACCACGTCCCATCTGGTTTAAACTGCTTTGCACCATGGCTAAGCCCACTAGGTGATTTACCAGAAACGGGCTGTTGGCGTCCTCCCTGCTTTCTCCATAACGCATAGTTGCTTACACCTGACCAACGCCCCCGCCACCCTGTTGATAACCCAACATGATGCAGAGCTTCATATTCGCCATTCAATAACGTGTAAACTTCCTTATCTTCGCCTTTTCGAAGAGAGTCCAGGTTCTCTTCTATCTGACCTGTCACGCTATTATCCTTAACTACATTACTATAATCAGTCCTCGTTAAAAACGCTTTCACTGTCACATTGAAATACTTAGCCATTTTCATTGCTAAACTGCTCTCAGGATTTACCTCTGAGTCATTTTTATATGAATTAATCTGCGTGTATGGATGGGCATCAACCCCCATTCGGCACGCGAAACTATGAAGGATACCATCTTTTGAAAAAATATCTGACTTGATACTACTCAAGTTCCCCACAGATACATCAATATCTGGTTTTGCACCATAGTTGATTGAAACTCTATTTGGTAGACCATGACAGTATAAATAGAGATCCTGTATCTTCACATTTTCTCTATCTCGATTTAGTAAAGCGACAAAGTCTCCTAGCGAATTTATCCGCTTAATCTCACAACCATACTTAGCTTTGTATGATTCAATTACCCCAAGCTCAAGGTCAGTATAACCACTCTTCACATAAGCAATTACTGTGTTATCTGCCTTTCTTAATCCTGAGTTTAGCTTGTGTGTTGCACCTGCCATGAACATCATCTTCAATAAAAAGCTGCTATAGTGCTCCTCTGACCCGATCACGACTATATTTTCTTTCTTAACAGCTTTTACTTTTACTTCAGCACGTTCTTTTTTATCTGTAGGGCTTAACTTTGACTCCCCTACTTTTTTCCACTCACTTTCTGCCACGTCACGACTCCTTAACTTCGATCGAGACAGTTTCCTCTTCAAAAGCGGACACTATATGGGTGTGGCCAGTTTCATCCGTTTTGCCGTACTCGATATTTCCATTGGCACGGATAATACGGTATTCCACGTTTGACAACGACTCGCCTGTAACTTCATTTCTTATGACAAACCCCTCATCAAACAAGCTGGCAAGCTTTAACGGTACGCTAGCTGAAGGCGCTATGTCACCAACGAAGACGGTTCCTGAGCCAATGATCACCCCACCACAGTCAACAGCTCCACCTGTTATTGCCAGTGGTTTACCGTTTACAAGCACTGTTGATGAGCCTGAAGCAATCTTGCGCGGGTGTGGGGGGGTATTTGGCTTGTCATGTGGTTCTAGTGGGTCACCAACTCTCGCAGCAGGCACCCCATCAATGAAAACATCTGGTGAGCCCGCTGTAATTTTGGTTGGCGGAAAACCATCATGATCGGTTCCAATATTACCGACCTTGGCTGCATTCTTAGACACGTAAAATCCTTTTGCCTCAAATGGAAATCATCATATCGAATGATTCTTTGCTTTTGAAGTGTAACCCCCATATGGATCCACTATAAGCTGATATATCAGTTACTCGAAGCTATCTCGGCAGTCCACTAACTACCACTCACAAAACAACGCAGCCAAGGATCATTCCTTGGCTGCGTTGTTTCCCAAATCGACGCGTCTTGAATGGAACCAATTGAGAACCTGGTGATCTGATCACCACCATTCTCTTCAAGTCTGCATCATGGTCACATCGCTTCACCCCATCACTAGCTGGCCTAAATACAACAAATCTTTGATTAACCATGGTTCTATTGTGGTCAACTCAAACCACCAAAAACCATTGCTGGTAACAGGACGATTTAGTTACTTCCGGCAGCCATGAACGTATTAAGACAACAGCGCGAACTGACCTTCATGCTCCCACCGCGCTTGGAAACAGTGCATCGGCGTTATAACGAGAGGAGATGAGGCGGAGGGTATTTTTGGGGAGGGAGAATATGTCGTACATCAGACACAAACTGTTTACAGCTCCGGGTTATTGGGCACCTCTACTCAGAAAAGTGCAGCTGACACATCGAGAACCGTATCAGCTGCGCCACAGCTATGCCTCATTACTCTTGATAGCGGGAGCACACCCAGCCTATCTGGCCAAGCAACTTGGACACAAAGACTGGGGGATGATCCGTACCATCTATGCCCAATGGGTCAGCAACGACAATCCGGATTACCGGAACGAGTTGGCGGAAAAACTGGGACAAGATGACCCATATACGACCCACAGGCAAATCAATAAAGCATAAGTAATTGATTTGAAATGGGTAAAACCCTTAGAACGGCATCTTAAAACCGGGAGGCAGTTGCATGCCGCCGGTCAGCTCGCCCATCTTGGCCTTGTTCTGCTCTTCGACGCGACGCACGGCATCGTTGACGGCCGCAGCCACCAGATCTTCCAGCATCTCTTTGTCATCTTCCATCAGGCTCGGGTCGATTTCGATGCGACGCACGCTGTGGCTGCCGGCCATGGTGACCTTGACCATGCCAGCGCCGGCTTCACCGACTACTTCCATCTGGGCAAGCTGCTCTTGCATCTTCTGCATGCGCTCTTGCATCTGTTGGGCCTGTTTCATCAGGTTCCCCATTCCACCTTTACCAAACATATGTCGTCTCTCGTCTTGAAATCCGGCATCCAGCGCCGGGCCGTGGGTTTACCCGTCCTAAGTGGGGACGGCCAAACCGTTTTTCAACCGGGCACCAGGCCCGGATGGTGTGATCAGTTGCTCAGCGGCTCTATGCTGTCGTGGTGCAGCATGGCGCCAAACCGCTGTTGCAAGAATTGCACGTTGGGATCCTGCTCCAGATCCCGGGTAACCTGTTCCCGCACCCCGAGGTAGAGGCGGTGCTCAATCTCGAGCGGGGTTTCCCGCTCGGGCACCACCCCCAGGGTGACGTCCACCTGTACCGCCAGCCCCAGCTCGGGACCGATGATCTCGGCCAGATCGGCGCGCGCCCTGTCGCTCACCAGATGGCGCTGCTCGGGTTTGAGGGTCAACAGCACCTTGTCACCCTGCTGTTCCATCACTGAATTGATGGCCAGCTGGCGCAGGCGGCCACCCACACCGGTGCGGGCAATCAGTTCGGCCCAATGGTCGCCGCAATTGGCCAGCAGTGAAGAGGGGATCAATCTGGCTGCCTCCTCGCTTCCCTGCGGCTGGTTGTCGCTCTCCAGCTCGTTCCAGTCGATGGTTTCCATGACCGAGGCGGCAGGCTCGCTGATGGTCGCCTCAGGGGGCGTTGCAACGGCGACCGGCGCACTCGGCGCAGCGACCGTCTGCCGGCCGGCACTGCCATCCAGATCCCAGGGCGGCAGATCATCCGCCTGGGGACGAGCGGCGGGCGCTGGCTGCATCACCTGGGTGGTTCGCTCCGGCAAGGGGGCGCTGGCGAACGCATCGTTGAAACCCTGACTCAAATACTCTTCGTAGTCGCTGCCGCTCTCTTCATAGGCATCGAGCGGCGGCAATTCATCGTAACCTGACTGGGCCGCCTGGGCAGCTGCCTGCACCCGGGGGGCACTCGGGGAGTGGGGCGTCGAGGGCGGCATGGCCGCAGCCGGTGCCATCGGTGCCGGTTTGGCGGCCGCCATCGGCTTGACCGGCGTCGCCCGGGCTGGCGCCGCATTGCCGCTCGGCTCGCCGCGCAGGCGGCTTCGCAGCAGATTGCGCTTGCCCAGCAGACTTTGCATGCTGGCCACCGTTGAAGAGACACTCCCCTCCCCGCTGTCAGCCACTTCGTCAGCC
This sequence comes from Aeromonas sp. R5-3, assembly GCF_040908225.1. Taxonomy (NCBI): domain Bacteria; kingdom Pseudomonadati; phylum Pseudomonadota; class Gammaproteobacteria; order Aeromonadales; family Aeromonadaceae; genus Aeromonas; species Aeromonas sp. R5-3. The sequence goes on from NZ_JBFODH010000008.1 coordinate 60,777, forward strand.
ACATTCGTTGGTACGGCGCCTTGTACGGAGGACGCGGGCTGGGCAGCGGCAGGCTGAGCCGTGGGCGCAATAGGTTCGGGCGCGGCTTCATAACCCATCTGCTCGGCCTCACGCAGCAGCTCCGCCTGCTCGGCAAAGAGCGGATCCAGCTCGGCGCCGCCTTCCGGCTCCGCCATGTCAGCCACCTGTGGGTGAGGCTGGGCGGCCTGTCCGGCCTCCTGCGTCCCTTGGTGTTCGGCTGGTGCAGAAGAAGTAACCGGCGCAGGCGAGTTCGCGGCGTCGGCTGACGGAGCCTGCGGCATCATGCCGGTGGCCGGGGGTGGCTCAACCCCCTCGGGCTTTCCCAAGGCGGGGGCCGGGCTCCTCGCGCCGGCGGCGGGCAGGCCGCCGAGTGCCGGAGGCAGCGCAGTCAAGCTGGCGGGGTGCAGCACCTCGCGCCGGGGCGAGAAGGCCAGCATCCGCAGGCAGGTCATCTCCAGTGCGGTGCGGCCATCGGGGGCCCAGGGCAGATCCTTGCGGCCACCCAGCACAATCTGATAGCAGAGCTGCACCTCTTCCGGGCTCATGGCCTGGGCCAGCTGCAGCAGGGCATCGGCATCCGCCCCCTGCTCCTGCACGGTGGCGGGCAACAGCTGCGCCATGGCGATGCGATGGAGCAGCCCTTCCAACTCGGCATGGAGCTGATCAAAGTCGGGGCCCAGGGTCGCTATCTCGGTGATCTTGGCCATGGTGGCGGGTGCATCCTGACGCAGCACAGCTTCCAGCAGCTGGTGCAGATGGCGGTGATCCAGGGTCCCCAGCATAGCCAGCACGCTGTCGGTGCGCACGCTGCCATTGCCGTGGGCCAGCGCCTGATCGGTCAGGCTCAGGGCATCGCGCATGCTGCCGTCCGCCGCCTTGGCCAGGGCCAGCAGGGCGCGCGGCTCGAAGGGTTGTCCCTCCTGATCCAGCACCCACTCGAGCTGCTTGGCGATCTGGGTCTGATCCAGACTCTTCAGATGAAACTGCAGGCAGCGCGACAAAATGGTGATGGGCAGCTTCTGCGGATCCGTGGTGGCCAGCAGGAACTTCACATAGGGGGGAGGCTCTTCCAGGGTTTTCAGCAGCGCGTTGAAGCTGTGGCGCGACAACATGTGCACTTCGTCGATGAGATAGACCTTGAAGCGGCCACGGGCCGGTCGGTACTGCACGTTGTCGAGCAGCTCGCGGGTATCTTCCACCTTGGTGCGCGACGCCGCGTCTATCTCCAGCAGATCGACGAAGTTGCCCTGATCGATCTCGCGGCAGGTGTCGCACACACCGCACGGATGGCTGCTGATCCCCTGCTCGCAGTTGAGGCTCTTGGCCAGGATGCGCGCGATGGTGGTCTTGCCGACCCCGCGAGTACCGCTCAGCAGATAGGCGTGATGCAGCCGTCCCTGATCCAGGGCGTTGGTCAAGGCGGTCAGCACATGATGCTGGCCTACCACTTGTTCAAACGTATGGGGGCGCCATTTACGCGCCAGAACCTGATAGCTCATAGATCTCGATGCAGGGATGACAAGGCATTGAGGCTGGATGCTAACACAAATGCGGGGCGGGCTGTATCGGCTATCGGCCGAGGAGGGAGGGATCGCTTGAATTTCAAACCGATGCCCGCTCGGGCACCGGTTTGGACGCAGGCAACGGGCTGACGAGGCCCGTCTGCGTGATCGGACTGGCGGCTTATTCGCCCGGCAGTTCGACCAGGGAGACCACCTTGACGCCGGCGGCGGTCAGGCGGGCATCACCACCCAGCGACGGCAGGGAGATGATGAAGGCGGCATCGGCCACTTCGCCGCCGGCACGGCGGATCAGCTTGACGGTGGCATCGACGGTGCCGCCGGTAGCCAGCAGATCGTCCACCACCAGTACCTTGTCACCGGGCACGATGGCGTCGGTGTGCAGTTGCAGGGTGTCGGTGCCATATTCGAGGGCGTAGGACTCCTCGATGACGGCGCGGGGCAGCTTGCCCGGCTTGCGAACCGGCACGAAGCCCAGACCCATGGCGAAGGCTACCGGCGCGCCGAAGATGAAGCCGCGCGCTTCGGTACCGACAATCTTGGTGATCCCTTGATCACGATAGTGATTGGCCAGCAGATCGATGGTGGCCTTGAAGGCCTCGGCATTCTCGATCAGGCTGGTGATGTCGCGAAACAGGATGCCCGGCTTCGGATAGTCGGGAATGGTCTTGATGCTCGCTTCGATAAATTTCAGGGTTTCCGGATTCATGGTTTGACCGTTTGTTTTTCGACGCAGATGGTCGTTTCTCTCAGCTTCCCGCCAGCGGGAAATAAAAAGGCCCGTCACGCAAAAATGACGGGCCGACTCCATAGCATTATTGCCGCAATAGCTTAGGGACTTCACTTCTCCATTGCAACTGGCTCCAGCACCGGCAGCCGCATTAACCAGGTGAGCAGGATCACCATTATGGCAATGAGCAACAGCCTGACCCAGAGCAGGGGCACCACCGCCAGCGACACCGAGAAGGAGAGCAGAATAAAGAAAATAGCGCGCCGCCTGGCATGGCGGCGAATGCCGCGATACTGCTGCCAGTCAGCAATGGGAGGCCCGAACCAGGGATGGCTTAGCAGCCAGCGGTGAAAACGAGGGGACGAGCGGGCAAACAGCGCCGCCGCAAGCAGCATGAAGGGGGTGGTCGGCAGCAGGGGCAGGACTATCCCGACTATCCCGGTGGCGAAGGCAAGCCAGCCCAGGGCCATCAGACACCAGCGTTTCATGGGTACTCCTCTGAATGTATCTCTGCCTTTAGCCTACCAGAGTTGGCCTGGAAGCTGACAGCCTGGCCCAGGCAACGGCCGTCGATTGGGTTCATCGAGTGGGCAAACGGCTGACAATCCCGGCCATTGCCACTACAATCTGCGCTCTTTTTTCTCTGTTTGCCCTGCGGAACCGGTTATGCGCGTTATTTTGGCCCCCATGCAGGGGGTGCTGGATCACTTGATGCGGGAGGTGCTCACCTCCGTCAACGACTACGACCTCTGCGTCAGCGAATTCATCCGGGTGGTCGATCAGCTGCTGCCAGCCAAGGTGTTCCATCGCCTCTGCCCCGAGCTCAAGCAGGACGGCAAGACCCGGGCCGGCACACCAGTGCGGGTACAGCTGCTGGGCCAACACCCCGAATGGCTGGCCGAGAACGCACTGCGCGCCATCGAGCTTGGCTCCCCCGGCGTCGATCTCAACTTTGGCTGCCCCGCCCCCACGGTCAACAAGAGCAAGGGAGGCGCCGTGCTGCTCAAGGAGCCCGAGACCATCTATCGCATCGTCAAGGCGGTGCGCGAAGCGGTGCCGGCCCATCTGCCGGTGAGCGCCAAGATCCGCCTCGGCTACGATGACAAGGATCTCTATCTGGAGAACGCCCTGGCGGTTCATCAGGCCGGGGCCAACGAGCTGGCCGTGCACGCCCGCACCAAGCGCGAAGGCTACAAGGCGCCGGCTCACTGGGAGTATGTGGACGCCATTCGCCGTGCCCTGCCCATCCCGGTCACCGCCAACGGCGAGATCTGGAACCATGCCGATGCCCTCACCTGTGCCCGGGTGTCCGGCTGCGATGCCCTGATGGTGGGCCGCGGCGCCATCTCGTTGCCCAACCTGGCCAACGTGATGAAGACCGGCTGTGCCCACATGAGCTGGGCCGAAGTGCTGCAGTTGATGGTGAGCTACACCGAGCAGGATTTGGCCAGCGAGAAGGCCGACTACTACCCGAGTCGCATCAAGCAGTGGTTCAGCTACCTCAAGCGGGAGTATCCCGAGGCAGACCTGCTGTTTCAGGAGATCCGGGTACTCAAGGAGACCCATCCCATTCGGGACGCCCTGCTGCAGGCCGCGAAAACTGTGATCTAACCGTTCTTTACTTGACGCATATCATCTTGATAATCCTGTCGCTTCCCTATACTGCCCACAATTTGTTATTCGTCCGTTGGGGGCTAGTGTGTGTGAAATGACGCAAGCTCAGTTGGCCGTGTGGCGTGATCGCCTGCTGACTGACTGGGCGCAAGTAAGAGAAGAGCTGATCGGTCAGCTCAAAGCCTGTCGGCGTGACGAGTGGGCGGAGCAGGTGGATCACTGCGAGCGGGATCAGCTGGTCGATCTCACCAGCCGCCTCGACTTGCCCAAGGTGGAACAGAGCGTGGCCAGGCTCAAGCGGATCGATGCGGCGCTTTGCCAGATGGATCTGGGCCTCTATGGCCTCTGCTCCGACTGCGAGGAGCCGCTGGCCATCGAATCGCTGGAGCAGGACCCGACCCTGCAACGCTGCCCGCGCTGCGAAGCCCGCTATCGCAAGGGATTTCACGCCCACGAGCTCTGAGGGATGCACCTTCGTGCATCCTTTCCCCCGGGCTGGTCAGCCCGACATTTCTATTCAATAATCAACAACAACCACGCTGAACAGGGATAGCTCCGTGTACAGAGTCTTGTTGTTATGGTGTTTGTGCACCGCCGCCTGGGCGCAGGAGTCACTGCAGGTGGGCTGGGCCAGCTGGCACCCGTTCAGCTTTCGTGACGAACAGCAGCAGCTGCAGGGGCTGGACATCGACCTGCTGCAAGCCATCTTCAGCCGGGCCGGCTTTAGCGCCAGCTACAGCGAGATGCCCTGGGCCCGCGTACTGCGCGAGCTGGAGTTCGGCACCATCCAGCTCACCATGTCCGCCAACCAGACCGCCGAGCGCGAGCGCTACGCCCGCTTCAGCCTGCCCTATCGCAACGAAGAGACAGTGCTGCTGGTGCGCCGTCAGGACAGGGCGCGCTGGCAAGGGATCACCCAGCTCTCGGACCTGCTGCCACGGCAGGATTTCACCATAGGGATGATGCGTGATTTTGATTACGGCACCGATTTTCGCACCTTCATGCAGTCGCCACAGATGCAGGATCGGCTGCTGGCCCGTCTGCGGATGGAGCCCTTGCTCAAGCTGCTGCTGGCCGGTCGCATTCAGGGGGTGGTCATCGACCCCATGGGGCTACAGGAGATGAACCTGGCCGGTATCCCGCTCGATGACCTCACCCCCCTGCTCAATATCCAGCGCACACCGGTGCATCTGATGCTGAGCCGGCGCACCACCACGCCAGCCCAGCTGCACCGGCTGGACGAGGCCATCCAGGCGCTGCTCACCAGCCCGGAATACACCCAGATCCTGGCCCGCTATCGTTATCAGTTGCCGCCCATCAGATGAAAAAAACGGGCCAAGTGGGCCCGTTCTCTTGTGCGCTATCTCATTGGGCCAACAGATGGCCAACCAGCTCAAAGCGCCAGCCCTGCAGCAGCATGGGCTTGTCGGCCCGGGCCCGCTCTTCGTCGCTCATGCGCCAGCTCCAGGTGAAGTACTGGTGAATGATCTTCTTGCTCGCCACCAGTTCGGGCGGAATATTGCTGGCCTTGGCCTTCTCTTCCACCATCCCCTTGATGCGCTTGAGCTCGGCCTTGTATTGGGGGTAATCCACCAGCCGGCGAATGGGCTCGGGCCAGCCGGCGGGATCGCTCTGCTGGGCGGCGGCCACGATATCCAGCATCCGCTTGCCGTGGATCTTGATCTCGATGGGGGCCAGCCCCAGCTCGTTCAGATCCCGCAGGGAGGTGGGCTTGCGCTCCGCCACCTTGAACAGGTGCAGCTCCTTGACCACGAAGTTGAGGGCCAGATCCCGGCGCACCGCCTCCTGCTGACGCCAGGCGGCCAGCTCGCGCAGGATCGCCAGCTCACGGCGACCCAGCTGCCAGGCGTTGACGATGTCGAGATAGGCCTGACGGGGATCGCTGCTCTGGGTCTTGCGGGCGGAGTGGTTCTGGCACTCCTGCTCGAACCAGGCGAACTTGCCGCTGTCACGCAGCGCCGCCATCACCTTGTCGTAGAGGGGCAGCAGATAGAAGACGTCGGCCGCCGCATATTCGAGCTGACGGGGGGTGAGCGGACGCGCCAGCCAGTCGGTGCGGGCCTGATCCTTTTCCAGGGTCACGCCGAGAAACTCGTTGACCAGGGCGCCGAAGCCCACCGAGACCCCGTGGCCCAGAAAGGCTGCCGCCAGCTGGGTGTCGTGCATCTGGTTGGGCAGATGACCCGCCTGATGCTGGATGAGCTCCAGATCTTCGCCGGAGGCGTGCAAAATGGCGATCTGCCCTGCCCGACCGAGTCGCTGCCAGAGGGAGGAGAGATCCAGCGTCAAGGGATCCAGCAGCGCCAGCTGGTGGCCGTCGTAGATCTGGAACAGGCCCAGCTGGGGGTAATAGGTACGGGTGCGGACGAATTCAGTATCGATGGCCAGGGGAACGTCGGCCAGGGAGGCGAGATACTGATCCAGTTCGGCTTGCTGTGAAATGAGTTGATAATGCATCTGTGCCTGCGCGTTGATCAGGGCCAAAAGAAAAAACCGTGGGCTGACCCACGGTTTTGCATAACGACGGCATGCTGCTTGGCAGCGCCACGCCGGTTACTGCTTGGCAATCTCCTCGTCGCGCAGCACGCGGCGCAGGATCTTGCCCACATTGGTCTTGGGAAGTTCGTCACGAAATTCTACCAGTTTCGGGACCTTATAGGCAGTCAGATGTTTGCGGCAGTGCGCAATAATCTCGTCTTCCAGCAGCTTTGGATCTTTCTTGACCACGAAGATCTTCACCAGCTCGCCGGAGACCTTGTGCGGCACGCCGACGGCGGCCACTTCCAGCACTTTCGGGTGGAGCGCCACCACGTCCTCGATCTCGTTCGGATAGACGTTGAAGCCGGAGACCAGGATCATGTCTTTCTTGCGATCGACGATCTTGAAGAAGCCCTGCTCGTCGCACACCGCGATATCGCCGGTACAGAGCCAGCCATCCTGCATCACCTCGGCGGTGGCTTCCGGCCGCTGCCAGTAACCGCTCATCACCTGCGGGCCGCGTACCTGCATCTCCCCCGGCTTGCCGAGTTCGTGGATCACCTGGCCGTTGTCATCCACCAGCCGGATGTCGGTGGAGCAGACCGGCAGGCCGATGGAACCGTTGTAGTCCACCAGATCATAGGGGCAGACGCTCACCAGGGGTGAACACTCGGTCAGGCCGTAACCTTCCAGCAGCGGGGTGTCGGTCAACGCCTTCCACTGCTCGGCCACCGCCCGCTGCACCGCCATGCCGCCGCCGATGGTGAGCTTGAGCTTGTCAAAGGGCATGCTCTGGAACTCGCCATTGTTGACCAGCGCGTTGAACAGGGTGTTGACCCCGGTGATGCAGGTGAAGGGGTACTTCTTGATCTCTTTGACAAAGCCCGGGATGTCACGCGGGTTGCTGATCAGCAGGTTGTAGCCACCCAGACGCATGAACAGCAGGCAGTTCACGGTCAGCGCGAAGACGTGGTAGAGCGGCAGCGCGGTGACCACGAACTCCTTGCCCCGCTCCAGCACAGGGCCATAGACGCCGAGGCACTGCTCCACGTTGGCGATCATGTTGCGGTGGGTCAGCATGGCCCCCTTGGAGAGGCCGGTGGTGCCGCCGGTGTACTGCAGGAAGGCGAGATCGTCGTTGTTGATCTCGGGCTTGATGTACTGCAGATAGCGACCCTTGGCCAGCGCCTGACGCATGGTGCTGGCGTGGGGCAGATTGTACTTGGGCACCAGCTTCTTGACGTATTTCACCACGAAGTTGACCAGGGTTCCCTTGGCCAGCCCCAGGTTGTCCCCCATCCTGGTCAAGATCACGTGCTTGACCGGAGTGTCGTAGACCACTTTTTCCAGGGTGTGGGCAAAGTTGGAGACGATGACGATGGCCTTGGCGCCGGAGTCCTTGAGCTGGTGCTCCAGCTCGCGCGGGGTGTAGAGCGGGTTGACGTTGACCACTATCATGCCGGCACGCAGGATGCCGAACACGGCGATGGGGTACTGCAGCAGGTTGGGCATCATCACGGCGACCCGGTCGCCCTGACTCAGCTTGAGCTCGTTTTGCAGGTAGGCGGCAAAGGCGCGGGACTGCTCCTCGAGACGACGATAGGTAATGGTCTGCCCCATATTGACGAAGGCAGGCTGGTCGGCGAATTCGGTCACCGACTCTTCAAACATCTCGACCAGGGAGCTGTATTGGTCTGGATTGATCTCGGCGGGCACCCCTTCTGGATAACGCTTCAGCCAGACTTTTTCCACGAACTTCTCCTGCATAACTAGCACCTGTGCGCTCACTGTGTTGCCTCCGTCCCTGTTCACATCCATTTCAAGCAGTTGTTTTAAGCTCATACTCTAATGCCGCCCATATTTACATAGGGCAACATCAATTAACAGCGAATTAACAACAGAAAAATGTGAGGGGGAAGACAAACCTGGAATTATTGAAAGCCGCCGATTCTACCGAATTTGACAAAATTTTTCGATACAAACCGCGGTCTCTGCCGAATTTTCCATATGAAAATGGTGGTTTCCCGCCAAAACGACCCGCTCAATGCGTGTAAAGGCGGCATGACGCTCTCCCCACTGTACCTGCAGGCTGGCAAATCCCTCTGCGCCGGCGATAAACAGCACCGGGCAACGGATGGCCCGGATCAGCGCCTGGGCCTGCCCCTCGCTCATACGCATGGGGGAGAGATCCCGCAAACGGGGATCGCTGCGCCAGTGCCAGCGCCCTGCCCGCGCTTCCAGCTGCCGCTCGCAGATAAGGCGTGCCGCACTCGGGGTGATGTCCGCCACCTTGCAGCGCGCCGCCACCGCTTCGTCGATGGAGGCAAAGCCCTGGGAGGCTCGCTCGCGGGTTCTGCTGCGGTTGAGGATGGCCCGGCGCAGCTGCTCCGGCACGGCGTCGTCCGGCTGACTGAGGGGTCCGAGCCCCTCCAGCAGAATGAGCCGCTCCACCTGCTCGGGGAAGACCCCGGCATAGGCGGAGGCAATCAGCGCCCCGAGGGAGTGACCCAGCAGCGCAAAGCGCGACCAGCCGGCGGCCTGGGTGATCTGATAGAGATCGTCCAGCCAGTCGACAAAGACATAGGGTGTGTTCTTGTGATCCGAGTGACCGTGCCCCGGCAGATCGACACAGACGAGGTGAAAGTGAGTCAGAAAGGGGGCCAGGGGCACAAAGCTTGCGCTGTTGTCGAGCCAGCCATGCAGGGCAAGCAGCAGCGGTTTGTCCCCCTGCTCTCCCTGCGCCGGCGGGCTCTCGAGCAAGGCAACCCGGCGGCCGTCGGCCAGGGTCAGGAAGCGCTCTTGCAGCAAGGTGTTCATGCCCAGCTCCTAGCGGCGCAGCGGCCGTCTCGGCCAGTAGGGGTCATAGAAGGGGTCGTAGAAGTAGGGATCCATGTAGCGAACCTCCACCTCCTTGACCGGCGGCCACAGCTTGCTGCCCGTCACCTTGAGCACCGAGAAGCGATATTTGTGCTCGCCAATCTGGCTGTCCACCGGCTGGGCTATGGTGCCGAGCACCGTCAGGCTGCGCCCCTTGGCATAGAGGGTCGGGTCGACAAAACCCTGCATGATGGCCAGAAAACGGCCCGGGCTCTGTTCGGTCTGCTCCGGCACCCCGTTGGACTTGAGCGGCAGATAGACCACCTCGATGACGCTCTGATCCGCCTTGTTGTGTACCGACGAGATGACGCCGCTCCAGCGGGCCGGCTTGCCTTCCAGACCGGCAAGCGCCGGCTGGTAGGCCACCAGCTGGTTGGCGGGCTCATAGGCCAGCTCTTGCGGGACCGAGCTGCAGGCACCGAGCAGAAGGCCGGCGGCCCCCATCACCATTGCACGCTTCAACATGTCACTCTCCTTGGGTCGGGCTGGGCCCGACCTCTCAACCGCCCGCATGGGGCCTGTGTCGACCGGCATGAGCGACAAGTCTGCCACTCCTGCCCTTATTCGCGACCCGGCAGCTTCTTCCAGGTCACCTTGTCACGCAAATATACCGGGGTCGCCTGCTCGACCGCCACCGCCTCGCCGGCCAGCCAGGCGCTACGGGCAAGCGGCAGCATGTCCTCTGCCGCCGGGAAGCGTACCTGGCTGGTCACCAGCTCGTCGGCCAGCGCAGCGAGGGTCTCGCCATAGGTCTCAAATCCGGTACCGACGCGGGTAAAGCTGCCCGGCAGCATGCCGCCGGACGCCACCAGTGCGGCGGGGCCGCTCACCACCTCTTCGCCCACCAGCTGGATGCGGCCATCGATGAGCTCATAATGGCCGAAGTAGACCTCGTCCATGCGCGCATCGATGGCGGTCAACACCCGCTCGGCGCCGTCCAGCCGATGAGCCCCCTGCGCCATGGCGGCCAGGGTGGAGATACCGATCAGCGGTACACCTGCGCCCAGCGCCAGCCCCTGCGCCACGCCGATGCCGATCCGCACCCCGGTAAAGGAGCCGGGACCGCGGCCAAAGGCGATGGCATCGAGCTCGTCCAAGGTTACCCCGGCCTCGTCCAACACAGCCTGAACCATGGGCAGGATTTTACGGGTGTGATCCCGTGGCGCCTCTTCCCAACGGGAGAATACCTTCTCCCCCACCAGCAAGGCGGCGGAGCAGGCTTCGGTGGCGGTATCTACGGCCAGGATCTTCAACTCGTTCATGCTTTCCAATCTCTATAAAATCAGTCAATTACATAATCTGCAAGCAGGCTCTGCCAGCAGTTTTCATATTCTGGTGCGCGCATTGCGGGCCGCCTCGGCCCCTATCGGCAGCGTGGTCGTCACGCCATCGCACGGGTGCGCAGCATCTTCGGCAAGCTCAGCCCTTGCGATCGAAAAAACCGCCCAGGGTGGCCAGCTCCCGAGTCCTAGGAATGGCAGGCAGGCTCTTGATGAATGTCGCGCCGTAGGGTTTGTTGACCATGCGGGGATCACAGATGACCAGTACACCGTGATCACTGCGATCACGGATGAGCCGCCCCACCCCCTGCTTCAGGGCAATCACCGCCTTGGGCAGCTGGATATCGGCGAAGGGATCGCCGCCCCTGAGCTTGCAATCATCCACCCGCGCCTTCAGCAGCGGATCGTCGGGGCTGGCAAACGGCAGCTTGTCGATGATAACACAGGAGAGCGCAGCGCCACGCACGTCGATCCCCTCCCAGAAGCTGCTGGTCGCCACCAGCACGGCGCGGCCATTCTCGACGAACTCCTTGAGCAGCCGCTGCTTGTTGTCTTCCCCCTGCAGCAACACGGTGCGACCGATCTCCCGGCGCAGCACCTCGGCCACCTGGCGCATCACCTGATGACTGGTACAGAGGAAGAAACAGCCCCCCGGCGTCTTGTTGATGAGCGGGATCATCAGGTTGGCCAGCTGCTCGCCCCGACCAAAGGCATTGGGCTCGGGCAGGAAGCGCGGCACACACAGGCGCGCCTGCTCGCCATAGTCGAACGGGCTGTCGAGAATAAGCTCGGCGCTGCCGGCCAGCCCCAACTCCGCCTTGAAGTGATCAAAGCGCATGTCCACCGTCAGGGTCGCCGAGGTAAACACCCAGGCCACCTCGGGGCGCAGTACCTCGGCGCCGAAGCGCTCGGCCACCGACAGCGGGGTCAGATTGAGGGTGAAATGGAGCCGCGAGCAGTCATACCAGTAGGAGAAACCGGTCTGGTTGACCGCCAGCACCTCGCCAAGGCGAGTACGTAGCTCGCTGATGCGCTCGAAACAGTGGTCAAGCTGCTCCCCTCGCCCCAGCGCCAGCTTCAGCACCTCGTAACACAGGCCGAGGGCATCGTTGAGGCGGGCCAGCGCCTGGCCCCAGAGCGGTTGGCGCAACATGTCACGGGTGTTGCCACGACCGCCGTCCACCCCGAAGGCGAGCCGCAAGTCCTGGCTCGCGATGGCGAGCCGGTCCGCCGCCTTGCCAAGCTGGCCCATGTCGTGGGCCTCGGCCCGATAGGCAAGCTGGATATCCTGCGCCAGATCCTGGATGGTGCGGCTGCCCACCGACTTGCCAAAGTAGTTGGTGGCGATCTCGGGCAGCTGGTGCGCTTCGTCAAACACGTAGAGCTGTGCTTCGGGCACCAGCTCGCCGAAACCTGTGTCTTTCACCGCCATGTCGGCGAAGAAGAGGTGATGGTTGATCACCACCACCTGGGCATCCATGGCACGGCGGCGCGCCACCACCAGATGGCAGTCGTCGTAATAGGGGCAGTCACGGCCGAGGCAGTTTTCATTGGTGCTGGTGACGTGGGCGAGGATCTCGGCATTCTCCTGCAGCCCCGGAATATCCCCCACGTCGCCGTTGTCGGTGGCGGTGGACCAGGACTTCACCTTGACCAGGTCGTTGAGCACTTCGGGCTTTTGCAGGTGGGATTCGCTGAGCAGCCGGTTCATCCGCTCGATGCACAGATAGTTGCTGCGCCCCTTGAGCAGGGCCACCGGCGGGGTATAGGAGAGTGCGCCGGTGATGGTCGGCAGGTCTCGATAGAAGAGCTGCTCCTGCAGGTTCTTGGAGCCGGTGCTGATCACCACCCGCTTGCCGGATTCCAGCGCCGGCACCAGATAGGCGTAGGTTTTGCCGGTACCTGTGCCCGCCTCCACCAGCAAGCGACCGTGTGACTTGATGGCGTTGGCCACCGCTTCGGCCATCTCCAGTTGCGGGGCGCGGGCGACAAAACCGTCGATATGGCTGGCCAGAGGGCCGTCTGGCTTGAAGAGGGTCTGGATGGTCAAAGGGGCGTCCCGCTGCAACAAAAGGGGACATTATGCCAAAAAGGTGGCAAAAGCGGGACTGACTTCTGCCCCTAGACGAAGAGATCGATCTGGTGATCGGGGTCCGGCTTGTGATCGTCCTCTTCAGGCTTTTCCTGATCACGCTTGGCCGAGGGGTAAGGCTGCTGGCGCTGCTGGGAGTCACCGTTGTCGGTGCTGGTCTTGCGCAGCTGATGCTTCTGGCTGATCTGGGTTACTTCCCGCTTGATGTCGTCACTGCTCGGCGCGGCCGGCGCCCTGGGCAGAATGGGGAATAACAGGTCCTGGCTGGGCATGATGTCGCCTCCTCTGGCTCACCTTGTCTAGTTATCGACCATAAAACCGTTTTCTCAACTTTAATCGACCAAATCACATTTTCCGGTTGCTTTTTCCGTCAAGGCAGGTAGTTTAAATCGGGCGTCAACTACGACATCTTATTTGTAAAGGATTGATTACATGCAGTTCACCAGCCTGAAGACTCATCACCACCATCATCATCCCGAATAGTCTTTCAGGAGGTTGACTGCTGGAAGACACTTAACTGGTGACTTCCAAAAGGACCGCAAGATTCATAAACCCTCGGAAGCACCCACTTCCGAGGGTTTTTTCGTTTTTGACTAGAAGGAAATCGAGCAATGGAAACACAACGTCTGCGCATCGCCATGCAAAAATCCGGTCGTCTGAGCCAGGACTCCCAGGCCCTGTTCAAGAGCTGCGGCCTCAAGATCAACCTGCGCGAGCAGCGCCTCATCGCCCATGTCGAGAACATGCCCATCGACATCCTGCGGGTACGCGATGACGACATCCCGGGGCTGGTGATGGAAGGGGTGGTCGACCTTGGCATCATCGGTGAAAACGTGCTGGAAGAGGTGCAGCTCATCCGCGCCTCCCAGGGCCAGCCCTTTGCGGTAAAGACCCTCAAACAGCTCGACTTCGGCGGCTGCCGCCTCTCCCTGGCGGTGCCGGACGACGTCAACTACACCGGGCCAGAGAGCCTCGCCGGCAAGCGCATCGCCACCTCCTACCCTGGGCTGCTCAAGCGCTTCTTCGACGAGAAGGGGCTCGGCTTCAAGAGCGTGATGCTGGGCGGCTCGGTGGAAGTGGCGCCGCGCGCGGGCTTGGCCGATGCCATCTGCGATCTGGTCTCCACCGGCGCAACCCTGGAGGCCAACGGCCTCAAAGAGGTAGAAGTGATCTACCGCTCCAAGGCGGTACTGGTGCAGGCGCCCAACCCCTTGTCCGATGCCAAGCAGAAGATCATCGATACCCTGCTGCCCCGCATTCAGGGGATGCAGCAGGCGCGCGAGAGCAAGTACATCATGCTGCACGCCCCCAAGGACAAGCTCGATGCCATCACCGATCTGCTGCCGGGCGCCGAACGTCCCACCATCATGCAGCTGGCGGGCGAGACCAATCAGGTGGCGCTGCACGTCGTCTCCAGCGAGACCCTGTTCTGGGAAACCATGGAACAGCTCAAGGCCCTGGGTGCCAGCTCCATTCTGGTGCTGCCCATCGAGAAGATGATGGAATAAGGATGGACACATGCAGACCCTGATCTGGAAGACCCTCTCCCCCGCCCAGCAGGCCGACGTGCTGACCCGACCGGCCCTGAGTGATGAAGCCGACATCGGCGCCGTGGTGCGGGAGATCATCGGCTCGGTACGCAGCCGGGGCGATGAGGCCCTGCGCGAGCTGAGCCAGCGCTTCGAACGTGCCCCGCGCCAGCAACTGCAGGTAAGCAACGCCGAAATCGAGGCCGCCTGCGAGCGCCTCGATGACGACATCAAGGGCGCCATCGAGGCGGCCATCGCCAACATTCGCACCTTCCACGCCGCGCAAGCGCAACCCGTGGTACGGGTCGAGACCCAACCCGGGGTGGTGTGCGAGCTGCGCACCCAGCCCATCAGCCGGGTCGGCCTCTACGTGCCGGGGGGCAGCGCGCCGCTCCCCTCCACCGTGATGATGCTGGCCATTCCGGCAGCGATCGCCGGTTGCCGTGAAGTGGTGCTCTGCACCCCGTCTCCGGCCAGCGACGAGATCCTGTTTGCCGCCCGTGCCTGCGGGGTCGAGAAGGTGTTCGCCATCGGCGGTGCCCAGGCCATCGCCGCCATGGCTTACGGCACCGAAAGCATCCCCAAGGTGGACAAGATCTTCGGCCCGGGCAACGCCTATGTGACCGAAGCCAAGGGCCAGGTGTCCCGCGACTGGCGCGGCGCCGCCATCGACATGCCGGCCGGCCCCTCCGAGGTGCTGGTGATCGCCGACGAGAGCGCCAACCCGGCCTTCGTGGCGGCGGATCTGCTCTCTCAGGCCGAGCACGGCCCCGACAGCCAGGTGGTGCTGGTGACCACCTCGCCGCTGCTGGCCGACGCCATCAACGGCGAGATCAAGCGCCAGCTGGCCAAGCTCACTCGGCGCGACATCGCTGCCAAGGCGCTGGGTTCAAGCCTGGTGATCCTCTGTGACGATCTGGCCGAGGCCTGCGCCATCTCCAACGCCTACGCGCCGGAGCACCTGATCGTGCAGACCCGCGCCCCGCGCGAGCTGCTGGACCGGCTTGAAAACGCCGGCTCCATCTTCCTCGGGGCATGGACACCGGAATCGGTCGGCGATTACGCCAGCGGCACCAACCACACTCTGCCCACCTACGGCTATGCCCGCACCTGCTCGAGCCTTGGCCTCGCCGACTATCAGCGCCGCTACACGGTGCAGGAGCTGAGCGCCGAAGGTATTCGCGGCCTTGGTCCCATAGTCGAGCGTATCGCCCAGGCCGAGGGGCTTGATGGCCACAAGAATGCCGTCACCCTGAGGTTGAACGCCCTGGCCGCCGCGTCCCAACAAACAGCACAGCAGAAGGATTTGTCATGAGCATTGCCAATCTGGCGCGCCGCGTGGTGCGGGCCCTCACCCCCTATCAATCCGCCCGCCGTATCGGCGGCAAGGGCCACGTCTGGCTCAACGCCAACGAGGCCCCGCTGGCCTATCCCTTCACCATCGAGGGGAGCCGCCTCAACCGCTACCCCGAGTGCCAACCGGCCGAGGTGGTGAACGGCTATGCCGCCTACGCCGGGGTCAATCCCGATCAGGTGCTGGTGAGCCGCGGTGCCGACGAGGCCATCGAGCTCTTGATCCGCACCTTCTGCGAGGCGGGACAGGATCAGATCCTCATCTGCCCCCCCACCTACGGCATGTACGCCATCAGCGCCGAGACCTGTGGTGTCGGTATCGTCGAGCAACCGCTCACCGCCAGCCGCCAACCGGACTGGCCCGCCATCGCCGATCGCCTCGGCGACGTGAAGCTGGTGTTCCTCTGCTCCCCCAACAACCCCACCGGGGATCTGGTGGGTCGCGACGGGCTCATCGCCCTGCTGGAGAAGGCACAGAATCGCGCCATCGTGGTGGTGGACGAGGCCTATATCGAGTTCTGCCCCGAGGCTTCCGTGGTGGATCTGCTGGCTCGCTTCCCCAATCTGGTGGTGACCCGCACCCTCTCCAAGGCCTTTGCCCTGGCGGGGATCCGCTGCGGCTTTACGCTGGCAAACCCGGAGGTGATCGCCATGCTGGCCAAGGTGATCGCCCCCTATCCCATTCCCGAGCCCATCGCCCAGATAGCCGCGCAGGCCCTCTCCCCCATGGGGCTCGAGCTGATGCGCGAGCGAGTGGTGGAGCTCAACAAGCAAAAGGCCGCCTTCAAGGCTGAGCTGGCAAGATTTGCCTGCGTGAAGGAAGTGTTCGAGGACAAGGGCAACTTTGTGCTGGTGCGCTTTGTGGATGGCGCCACCGTCTTTGCCGCCATGAAGGCCGCCGGCATCATCTTGCGGGACTTCTCGACCAAGCCGGGCCTTGATAACAGCATTCGAGTCACCATTGGCTATCAGGGCGAGATGGACGCCGTGTTGGCCGTGCTGCGTGACCTGCCCTCTCCCACTTTGTAAGACAAGGATGTAGCGATGAAGACCCCGTTTTTGTTTATCGACCGCGACGGCACCCTGATTGAAGAGCCGGTGACCGACAAGCAGGTGGACAGCCTGGCCAAGCTGCGCTTCGAACCCATGGTGATCCCGGTACTGCGCGAGCTGCAGGCCGCCGGTTACGTGCTGGTAATGGTGACCAACCAGGATGGGCTGGGCACCGCCAGCCTGCCGCTGGAGAACTTCCAGCCGCCCCACGATCTGATGATGCACCTGTTCGAATCGCAAGGAGTAAGCTGGGAAAAGGTGCTGATCTGCCCTCACTTCCCCACCGACGGCTGCAGCTGCCGTAAGCCCCACCTCGGCCTGGTCAAGGAGTATCTCGCCTCGGGTCGCATCGACTTTGCCAACTCCTTCGTGATTGGTGACAGACAGACCGATCTGCAGCTTGCCGAGAACATGGGCATTGGCGGGATCCGCTACCACCCGCAAGATCACGACTGGCTCGCCATCCGTGATCAGCTGCTCTCCAAGGGGCGCGTGGCCGAGATTGAGCGCTGCACCAAGGAGACCCGCATCCAGGTGGCGGTGGATTTAGACAAGAGCGGCGGCAACCAGATTGAAACCGGCATCGGCTTCTTTGATCACATGCTGGATCAGATAGCGACCCACGCCGGTTTCAGGCTCAAGCTCAAGGTCAGCGGCGATCTGCACATCGACGATCACCACACGGTAGAAGATGTCGGCCTCGCGCTCGGTCAGGCCCTGCGCCAGGCTCTTGGCAACAAGCGCGGCATCGGTCGTTTCGGCTTCGTGCTGGCGATGGACGAGGTGCAGGCGGTGATCGATGGCCGGCCGCGTGCAGATGAAGAGACCCCGCTCACCGAGCAGGAGGTCGCCACCGCGCTGGATTTGAGCGGTCGCCCCTACTTCGTGTTCGACTGCCCGAGCGGTTTTGGCCGCGACAGCGTGGGCGAGATGGCCACCGAGATGGTGCCCCACTTCTTCCGCTCACTTTCTGATGCCATGGCCATCACATTGCAGATGAAGGTGGGCAGCGGCAACACCCACCACCAGGTGGAGGCGCTGTTCAAGGGCTTTGGCCGCGCCCTGCGCCAGGCCATTCGAGTGGAAGGGAGCGAGCTTCCCTCCAGCAAGGGAGTACTGTGATGGAAGTGAACAAGCAGAAGCTGGTCATCATCGATACGGGGTGTGCCAATCTGGCGTCGGTCAGGATGGCGTTCGAGCGCCTCGGCGCAGCGCCTCGGGTCTCCCGCGAGGCGGCCGACATCGAAGCGGCCGACAAGCTGATCCTGCCCGGCGTCGGCACCGCCGTGGCCGCCATGAAGAACCTCAACGAGCGCAATCTGGTGCCGCTCATTCGCGCCGCCAAACAGCCGCTGCTGGGTTTTTGTCTCGGCATGCAGATGCTGGCGGAGGCCTCCGAAGAGATCATGAGTGAGGGCGAAGACAAGGGCGGGCTTATCGACTGCCTCGGCATAGTCCCTGGCAAGATCCGGCTGATGGAGGTGGGCAACCTGCGCCTACCTCACATGGGCTGGAATCAGGTGGAGCACGACGAGAGCCACCCGCTGCTCAAGGGGATCCCAAGCGGCAGCTACTTCTACTTCGTCCACTCCTACGCCCTGGAGGTGACCGACGCCACCATCGCCACCTGCGACTACGGCCAGCCGTTTACCGCCATCGTCGGTCGTGACAACTTCTTTGGCGCCCAATTCCACCCGGAGCGCTCCGGCGCGGCCGGTGCCCGCCTACTGCAAAACTTTCTGGAGCTTTAACAAGGATGATTATCCCAGCCATTGATCTGATTAACGGCCAAGTCGTGAGGCTCTATCAGGGCGACTACGGCCAGAAGACCGCCTACAGCGACAGCCCGCAGGCCCGCTTCGATGAATATGTCTCCCAGGGAGCGGTGCAGCTGCACCTGGTGGATCTGGACGGTGCCAAGGATGCCAAGGCGCGCCAGCTCCCCCTCATCGCCCAGCTGCTGTCGGCCACCGAGGCGCCGGTGCAGGTGGGGGGTGGCGTGCGCAGCGAGCAGGATGTGGCGGATCTGCTGGCCGCCGGCGCCAGCCGGGTGGTGATCGGCTCCACCGCCGTCAAATCGCCGGATCTGGTGGCCAGCTGGATGGAGAAATACGGCCCCGAGCGCATCGTGCTGGCACTGGACGTCAATATCGACGCCCAGGGCAATCGCCATATCGCGGTAGCCGGCTGGCAGGAGAATAGCGGGGTGACCATAGAGGCACTGATCGAGCGCTTCCTGCCCGCCGGGCTCAAGCACGTGCTCTGCACCGACATCAGCCGTGACGGCACCCTGGCCGGTACCAACGTCGAACTCTATCGGGATCTCTGCGCCCGCTACCCGAGCGTCGGTTTCCAGGCCTCCGGCGGCATTGGCGGCATCGAGGATATCGAGGCGCTCAAGGGCTCCGGGGTCAAGGGGATCATCCTCGGTCGCGCCCTGCTGGAGGGCAAGTTCTCGGTGGGGGACGCCATCGCCTGCTGGGGCAGCCACGGCAGCGCCGGCTGATCCCGCCACAGCAGACAACCTCCTGACGTTGACTGGTGAAGGCCCGCCTGCGGGCCTCTCTCCAGCAAGGGGTAAATCGGGGTAAGTCCTTATTACTTGGTAACAATTGACTCTATACTCGAACTCACTGAGACAACGTCACGGAGGATCTATGTTTACATCTCACTCCGCCACCATCCTGATTGTCGACGATTCCCCCGAGAATCTGATGGTGCTGACCGACCTGCTCTCCTCCACCTACCGGGTGCTCGCGGCCCAGAGCGGAGAGAAGTGCCTGCGCATCGCTACCGGCAAGATCACACCGGACCTCATTCTGCTGGATGTGATGATGCCTGGCATGGACGGCTACGAGGTGCTCAAGCAGCTGCGTCTCAACGGGCAAACCAGCCGCATCCCGGTCGTGTTGCTTACCGCCCTCGCCGACCCCCAGAGCGAAGAGTACGGCCTGTCGCTGGGAGCCGCCGACTACATCACCAAACCCATCAAACCCGCCATCGTCCAGGCCAGGGTGCGCACCCAGCTGGAGGCCAAGCAGGCCCGTGACGGTCTGCAAAACCAGAATGCCGCGCTGGAGGCCGAAGTGGCACGGCGCATGGCGGAAAATGATCTGACCCAGCAGGTCTCCATCCGCGCCCTCGCCCATCTGGCGGAGATCCGCGATCCCGAAACCGGCAATCACATCCTGCGCACCCAGGGCTATGTCAGACAACTGGCCAGCGCGCTGTCGACCCATCCCCGCTTTGCCGAGACCCTGACCCCCCGCTACATCGACCTGCTGAGCCGCTCGGCCCCGCTGCACGACATCGGCAAGGTGGGCATACCGGATCAGATCCTGCTAAAACCGGGCAAGCTGACGCCCGAGGAGTGGCAGATCATGCGCACCCACGCCAAGCTCGGCAGCGATGCCATCGAGGAGGCAGAACGGGACATCGATCAGCCACTGGTATTTCTCACCCTGGCCAAGGAGATCGCCCACTGGCACCACGAGAAGTGGGACGGCAGCGGCTATCCGGATGGTTTGGTGGGAGACGCCATTCCACTCTCGGCCCGCTTGATGGCGCTGGCGGATGTGTTCGACGCCCTCATCAACGTGCGGGTCTACAAGGCGGCCATGCCCTATGACGAGGCGCGTTCCCTGATCCTCTCCGGCAGCGGCCAGCATTTCGACCCGGACGTGGTGACCGCCTTTGACTGCCACTTCGACGAGTTCATCGCCATCGCCGAGCGCTACAAGGACGACAACGAGGTCCCTCATGGCTGAACGGCCGCCCTTGACCCGGGCCCATGTACTCAATGTGGTGCTCACCTATGCCGCCGTGGCGAGCCTGTGGATCCTGCTCTCCGACAAGGCGGTGGAGTGGCTGTTCAGCACCCCGGCGCAATTTGCACTGGCCAGTACCATCAAGGGGTGGCTGTTCATTGTCATCACCGCCACCCTGCTCTACGCCATGCTGCGCCGGCGCATCGATCAGCCCACCGTCAGCAGCACGCCATCGAGGCGCCAACTGCTTCCCTTCGTGCTGTTCAATGGCCTCATCATCGCCCTGACCGCCATGGCCATCGCCCAGAACATCAATCTGACCCAGGACAAGGAGGCGACCCGGCTCGAGACCATTGCCGACCTTAAAGGCAAGCGCATCACCGAGTGGCTCAACTCCCGCGAATTCGACGCCCACATCCTGCTCGAAAACCCGCTCTATGGCGCCCTCTATCGCGAAGCCCAGACCAGCCATGCCGGCCAGGCCGACCTGATGGCCAGGCTCGATGAGTTTCTCTCCATCCGCCGTTTCAGCGCCGCCACCGTGCTGGCGCCGGGTGGCGAGGTGCTGTGGCAGACGCAGGGGGCCAGCGGTCTCAACTCCGCGCTGCGCAATGCCCTGGCCAGTGTCAGCGCCGGGCGCATCAGCCGGGTGGGCCCCTACCTGGACGAGCAAGGGCATGCCCGGCTCGATTTCATCGCTCCCCTGCCGGTGACCGACGGCAAGCCCCCCCTGATCGTGCTGCAGATCAGCAGCAGCGATCCCCTCAACAGCATTCTCAAGACCTGGCCAGTGCCGGACAGCAGCGGCGAAGCCCTGCTGTTTCGCCGCAACGGCGAGCAGATCCAGTTCATCAATGACGTTCGCTATCGTCCGGACTCGGCCCTCAGCCTGCAGTTGCCGGCCAGCAGCAAGGAGCTGCTGGCGGCCCAGTACCTGCGCCATGATCACGACGCCCAGGACAAAGCGATCTTCTTTGGCCGGGACTATCGCAACGTGCCGGTGTTTGGCACCGCCCGTCCGGTACTGGGCACCGACTGGTACCTGCTGGCCAAGATAGACGAGGCGGAGCTCAACCGCGCGGTATTGAAAGAGAGCATCTGGATCGGGCTCATCGGCCTGCTTGCCCTCTTCATTACCAATGCGGGCATAGTACTGCTGCGCCAGCACACCCGGCTGCAGATGGCCGAGCAGGTTCGCCAGTCCCAGGCCGGTCGGCTGCAGGCGCTGCAACTGCTCTCCGCCATCGCCGACAGCTCGGAAGACGCCATCTTCGCCAAGGATCTGGAGGGCAAGTACATCCTGTTCAATCGGGCAGCCAGCCAGTTCGTCGGCAAGTCGGCCAGCGAGATGCTGGGCCAGGATGACACGGCCATCTTTCCCCCCGATCAGGCGCGCATGCTGATGGAGATTGGCCGCCAGGTGATTGCCAGCAACCGGGTGCAGACCCAGGAGGAGTTTCTGACCCTGCCAGGCGGCGAGCGGGTGTTTCTCGCCACCAAGGGGCCGCTGCAGGGCAGCGATGGCGAGGTGATCGGTATCTTTGGCATCTCTCGCGACATCACCGACTTCAAGCGGGCCGAAGCGGGCCTGCGCGAGCGTGAAGGGCTGTTCCGCGCCCTGGTGGAGCAATCCCTGGCCGGCATCTACATCATCCAGCAGGGTCAACTCTGCTACATCAACCCCGGTTTTGCCCGCCTGTTCGGCTACGGTTCGACTGCGGCACTGCTGAAGATTGGCTCCCTGCCAGCCCTGGCCAGTGCCAAGGACAGCGCCAGGGTGGCCGAACAGCTGCAGCGCTGCGAGCAGGAAGACAGCGAGATCCACACCCGCTTCACCGCCCTGCATCACGATCACCAGAACATCGAGATGGAGCTGTACGGCCGGCGCGTCGACTACCGTGGCCAGCCCGCCGTGCTCGGCCTCTTGCTGGACATCACGGAGCGGGAGCAGGTCGAACAGGCCCTGACCCGCCAAGCGAGCGAACTGCGCCAGCAAAACAACGAGCTGGAGCGGTTCAACAAGGTGATGGTGGACAGGGAGCTCGCCATGCTGGCCCTCAAGCACAAGATCAATGAATTGTCGCTCCAGCTCGGAGAGCAGCCCCCCTACCCGCAGGCCCCCACTCCGCCGGAAGAGTCCCTATGATGAACTGGTCTTCGCTGTGGCATCTTCGCCCCACCAAACAGCGCTGGGGCGCCTGCCTGCTGGCACTGCTGCTGCCCGTCCTGATGCTGCAGATCCGGGTCCAGCTGCCCATCGCCTTTGGCGAGCGCCCTCTGCTGGTGCTGTTCATGCTGCCCATCATCATCTGTGCCCTGCTGGGGGGGCTGTTGCCCGGTCTGCTCTGCACCCTGATGAGCGGCCTGCTCACGGCCTACTTCGTGTTGCTCCCGGTCCACGAGCTGCGCATCGGCTCCGGCCAGGATCTGGTGCAGTGGGGCATTCTGGAGGTCAACGGCATCCTCATCAGCCTGCTGAGCGCCGCGGTGCACCACTCCCGCAGCCGGGAGACCCAGCGTTGGCAAGAGTTGGCCAGCATCCAGTCCCGTCTGCAACAGAGTGAGACCCGCTTCCAGGCCACCTTCGAACAGGCCGCGGTCGGCATTGCCCTGGTCGCCCCTGACGGCAAGTGGCTGCGGGTCAACCAGCGGCTGTGCGACATGGTGGGCTATCAGGCCGACGAGCTGATGGGAATGACCTTTCAGCAGATCACCCACCCGGACGATCTCTTCATCGACCAGACCTATGTGACCCAGATGCTGGCCGGCGAACGCCAGCAGTACACCCTGGAGAAGCGCTACCTGCGCAAGGGAGGCGAGATCCTCTGGATCACCCTGACGGTGGCACTGGTCAAAAACCTCAAGGGGGAGCCCGACTACTTCATCTCGGTGATCGAGGACAACCAGCAACGCAAGGAGGCGGAGGAGGCCCTGCGCCGCAACGAGGGGATCCTGCGTGAATCCCAGCACCTGGCCAAGATCGGCAACTGGCGCTGGCACATCGCCGATGACAGCCACTTCTGGTCGCCGGAGATCTACCGCATCTATGGCCGCGATCCCTCCCTGCCCCCTGCCATCTATCCCGAAGTGAAGAAGTATTTCACCCAGGAGGGGTGGCGAACCATCGCCCAGTCGGTCGAACGCTGCCTGCAGGATGGTCAACCCTACGAGTGCGACGCCGAGGTGATCCACGATCAGGGTGAGCCAGCCTGGATCATCGCCCGGGGGGCAGCGCTTCGAGACAGCGAGGGGACCATAGTCGAGCTTTACGGCACGGTACAGGACATCACGGAGCGCAAGCTGGCCGAGCAGCAGTTGCTGCACAACCAGCAGATAGCGCTCGATACCCAGCGCCGCGCCAGACTGGCGGCGCTCAATCTGATGGATGACGCCATCAGCGCCCGCATCCGCGCCGAGACCACCAGCAGTGCCCTGCGCGAGAGTGAACAGCGGTTGCTGCTGGCCCAGGAGGGGGCGCACATCGGGATCTGGGAGTGGAACATCCAGAGTGGTCGCCTCTACTTCTCCCCCGAGTGCGCCCGCCTCTATGGCCGTAGCGCCGAGCAGCTCGGCGAGATCCACACCTGGCAGCGCTGCCTGCACCCGGACGACAAGCCGCGCATCGACAAGCTGCTGGCAGACCTTCCCGCCGGCGGCAAACCGGTGGAGCTCGAGTTCCGGATCCTGCTGCCCAACGGCGAGGTGCGCTGGCTCAGCAGCAAGGGCAGCGTCTATCGGGATGCCCAGCAGCGCCCGCTGCGCCTGCTCGGCATCCATCTGGACATCACAGAGCGCAAACTGGCCGAGCAGCAGCTGCGCCAGCTGTCGCTCGCGCTGGAGCAAAGCCCGGACGGCGTCTTCATCACCGATACCCAGGCCCGCATCGAGTATGTCAACGTCGCCTTCCTGACCACCAGCGGCTACCAGCTGAGCGAAGTGATCGGCCAGACCCCGACCCTGCTGCGCTCCGGCCTCACCCCCAGGGCCACCTATATCGCCCTGTGGGACGCCATCAAGCGCGGCCAGCGCTGGCACGGCGAGTTCATCAACAAACGCAAGGACGGCTCCCACTATCATGTGCTGGCCACCGTCTCCCCCATCCGCCAGGAGAACGGGGTAGTGACCCACTACGTGACGGTACAGGCCGACATTACCGAGAAGAAGCAGCTCGGCGAGGAGCTCGATCAGTACCGCTACCACCTGGAGGAGATGGTTGACGAGCGCACCCTGCAACTGGCCCAGGCCCACCAGCGGGCGGAGAGCGCCAATCGCGCCAAGAGTGCGTTTCTGGCCAACATGAGCCACGAGATCCGCACCCCCATGAACGCCATTCTGGGGCTCACCTATCTGCTCAAGCGCGACACGCCGGATCACACCCAGCAGGAGCGGCTGGAGAAGATCGACAACGCCGCCCAGCATCTGCTCACCATCATCAACGACATTCTGGATCTCTCCAAAATCGATGCCGGCAAGATGGCGCTGGAGCAGAGCGACTTCTCCCTCACCGCCATGCTGGACAACGTCAGCGCCCTGATGAGCGAGCAGGCCCGCGCCAAGGGGCTCACCATCATAGTCGACATCGGCGACACCCCGGCCTGGGTGCACGGCGACATCACTCGCCTGCGTCAGGCGCTGCTCAACTACACGGCCAATGCCATCAAGTTCACCGAGCAGGGCTCGGTCACCCTGCGGGTACGACCGGAGCGCCAGCTTGGCAGCGACTATCTGCTGCGCTTCGAGGTGGAGGACACCGGCATCGGCATCAGCCCGGAACAGACCGAGAAGCTGTTCCAGGCCTTCGAGCAGGCGGACGTCTCCACCACCCGCAAATATGGCGGCACCGGCCTTGGACTGGCCATCACCAGCCGGCTTGCCACCCTGATGGGCGGGGATGTGGGGGTCAGCAGCACCCTCGGCAAGGGCAGCTGCTTCTGGTTTACCGCCCGCCTCTCGGCAGGCCAGGGCGAGCCGCAACAGCCAGCCCTGCTTGAGCAGACTGTGCAGCAGGCGCTCTTTTTCGCCAACCATGCCAGGGTACTGCTGGTGGAGGACAACGCCATCAACCGCGAGGTGGTGCTGGAACTGCTCGGCAGCAGCGGCCTGGTCATAGAGACGGCGGTGAACGGCCAGGAGGCGCTGGCGCGCGTCAGTCAGCACCCCTTCGATCTCATCCTGATGGACATACAGATGCCGCTGATGGATGGCTACAGCGCCACCCGCGCCATCCGGGCGCTACCGGGCTGGGACAAGGTGCCCATTCTGGCGCTCACCGCCAGCGCCTTTGAAGAGGACAGAAGGGCCTGCGAATCCGCCGGCATGAACGACTTCATTGCCAAACCGGTCACCCCGACCCGCCTGTTTGCAGCGCTGCAACAGTGGCTGCCCAACAGCTCAGCCGCCAAACCTGGTTATCAACGCCGGGCCAGCGATCTGCTGATCGGCCCCCTCGCCCGCCTGCAAGGGGTGCCTGGGCTCGACCTGCAACAGGGGCTGGCGGTGTTGCAGGGCAATCAGAACAAGTACGTGACCCTGCTGCGCCACTTCGCCAGCGAACACAGTCTGGACATGCAACAGCTGGCCGCTCAGTTGCAAACCGGTGACAAGCCCGCCGCCACCCGGCTGGTTCACACCCTGCGCGGGGTTGCCAGCACCCTGGGGCTGGTCGAGCTGGCCGCGCTCTGTCAGCAGCTGGAGCAGGCCCTTGCCAAAGGAAACCTGGCCCCGGCCGAGCTGATGATGCCCATCGAGCGCCACCTCTCTGAGCTGCTCAACCTGCTGGGAGAGGAGGAGCGCCTGATCCCCGCTACCTCGGCCCCCCTTGGCGGCCAGTGGCAACAACCGCTGCTGCGTCAGATGGAAGATCTGCTGCTGCAAAGCGACACTGCCGTACTGCCGCTGTTCGAGCAGTATGCCGCCCCCCTGATGCTCACGCTGGGCGCCCGGGGCGAGACGCTGGCCCGTCAGCTCAAGGTGTTCGACTTTGATGGGGCCCTGCTCACTCTGCGGGCACTGCTGGCAACGGATGATGCTCATGGGGATCCACTGGCACGCCAGCCCGATGGCAGCAAGGGACCCCAGGGGGCCAACAGGGCGGATAAAGGGTTGAATCACTGAATAAAGTCGTGCATATAGTGGTGTTCCCCCGCGTGAAAACACCGTCCGGATCCGGTCTTTTCTCCCGTACAGGAACCCGCTGTTAAAGCATGCCATTGACATTTTTTCACTCGCCACCGGGTTCTCGGGCCCGTTAGCAACAACGTTAGTTTTAACAGTGCTTTACATGGAGCAACGAGCATGTTGTCAAAGCGTATTATCCCCTGCCTCGACGTCAAAGATGGCGTGGTGGTCAAGGGAGTGCAGTTTCGTAATCACGAGGTGATGGGCGGCATCGTCGAGCTGGCCCGCCGCTACGCCAGCGAGGGGGCCGACGAGCTGGTGTTTTACGACATCACAGCCTCAAGCGATGAGCGGGTGGTGGACAAGAGCTGGGTGAGCCGGGTGGCCGAGGTCATCGACATCCCCTTCTGCGTCGCCGGTGGCATCAAGAGTGTCGAGGATGCCCGCCAGATCCTGGAATTCGGGGCCGACAAGGTCTCCATCAACTCGCCGGCACTAGCCGATCCCACCCTCATCACCCGACTGGCCGAGCGCTTCGGCGTGCAGTGCGTGGTGGTGGGCATCGACTCCTATTTTGATGCGCAGAGCGGTCACTATCAGGTCAAGCAGTTTACCGGTGACGAGAGCCGCACCCGCACCACCGCCTGGCATACCCTCGATTGGGTGCAGGAGGCGCAAAAGCGTGGCGCCGGTGAAATCGTGCTGAACGTGATGAACCAGGATGGCATGCGCCAGGGCTATGATCTCGAGCAGCTCAAGCTGGTGCGGGCCGTCTGCAAGGTGCCGCTCATCGCCTCCGGCGGCGCCGGTGCCATGGAGCACTTTCGCGATGCCTTCACCCTCGCCGACGTGGACGGGGCGCTGGCCGCCTCAGTGTTCCACAAAGGCCTTATCCCCATTCCTGAACTGAAACGCTGGCTGAAAACCGAAGGAGTCGCCATCCGTGAATAATCAAGCTGTAAACAACGACGTATCGCTGGCTGAGCGCCTGGACTGGGCGAAATGTGACGGCATGATCCCCGCCATCGTCCAGCATGCCGCCAGCGGCGAAGTGCTGATGCAGGGTTTTATGACCCGGGAAGCCCTGGATAAAACCCTGGCGACTGGCCAGGTCACCTTCTTCAGCCGCAGCAAGCAGCGCCTCTGGACCAAGGGGGAGAGCTCGGGCCATGTGCTCCAGCTGGTCGCCATCACCACCGACTGCGATCAGGACTCCCTGCTGATTGCCGCCAACCCCGTCGGCCCCACCTGCCATCTGGGCAATCCCTCCTGCTTCGACGGCCACCCAGTGCCGCCCCTTGGCTTCCTGGCCGAGCTCGAGCAGATTCTGGCGGCACGCAAGGGCGCGGATCCGGCCACCAGCTACACCGCCAGCCTCTATGGCAAGGGCACCAAGCGCATCGCCCAGAAGGTGGGTGAAGAGGGTGTCGAAGTGGCGCTGGCCGCCATGGCCAAGGATCGGGAGGAACTTATCAACGAATCCGCCGATCTGCTCTACCACCTGACGGTCTTGCTGCAAAACGAAGGGCTGGCGTTGAAGGATGTGGTGCAGCGGCTTTATGAGCGCCACAACAAATAAGCAAAAAAATAAACGGGCTGATAGCCCGTTTATTCATTCATCCCCAAGGTGAGTAAATCATGATACTCTGCCAAATCACAGCAAGATGTTTTATTAACCAATTTGATTACTGCTCTTTGTAGATTATATGATGCTTCGTGAAACATTACTTCAGACTCAAGCTGACCACTAAGAAAAACAGCATTTTGATTATCGTTTAGCACTGTAGAATAGACCCACACAAAATAATCAAAAACATCAATTGAAGACTCAATACTTTGACACCTTTGGTCTAAAAAAGAAAGATTCAAAGTAACTTGTATTTTTTTCAGAAAAGCAACATCAAAGTCATTAACCCATGTTGACCAAGAAAAACTTGCACTATTACTCTGGGGTAATGAATTCCGAACTAACTCAGCATCCATGAATGCTAAATTATACACATCCTTCTTTCTTATATAAAGACAGTACATTACAATCAAAAATACAATATCAATACTCTTCTTCAGGTTAGAAATGATAGCAACTAAATTGGATATCATTCTATTCATGTCTCTTACTGACATTCCAAAAGCACTCGAAATTTCAGCAATTATTTTGGCGATCTGTTCTTTTGAGAGTCTTGGATATAGAACACTCTCAGTTGGCAGCCAAATATCATCTCCGTACAGAGCAAGCCTTGAGCTTGCCATTTGCTCTCTTGGACTTCTTTTTAAGGTTTTCTGGCTATCAAAAAATCGTTCAAAGTATTTCTTTCCGTCAAACCCTTCTCCATAGATAGACTTCACTGCATGTTGTAGTTGCTCGGTATCCGTTGCTAGGACAAACACCACCCCAGGGATCTCGAATATATGCTTGATCGTTTCCAGCATTTCTACCGCATAGGAAGGGCGACAACGGTCAAGCTCATCAATCAAGATAAATGCGGGATAATCGAGTTTCTTCTCACTTAAACCCACAGCCCCCTCGACCCATTGTCGTATCTCTGTTTTGAGATACTGAATAGATTCATAACGCTCCTTGTGATTGCTGCAAAGCATATCAACCAGCTTGTCTACGTCTTCTCCTTCCATAGAAAAGTCACCATCTTCCAGTCCAGCTTTTTTAATGGCTGACTTGAGTACTAATTTTCCACCAATTTTTAACAATCCTAAAAGCTTTGATTTAATGCCATCAGGTACGGCAAGCTTATCTCCCGCAGCATCTCTCAGTTGTTCGATAATCGATGAGATCACCGTCAGCAAGGGGTCATCAGAAAAGTCCTGCTGCCAGGCATCGATATAGACGGTGGGATAGTGCTGCTTCAGCTCCATATACCAGCGCTTGATAAACCAGGTTTTGCCTGCCCCCCATTCGGCATTGAGGTTCAACACATAGTTGCGCTGTTTGCCCTCTGTCGCCAGATAATTGGTCAGAAATTCGGCATAGCGAGCGCGATCCAGTCGATCTCCTGCGAGAGTATCCTGCACTCCTTCAATGGTACCCGGACCACTCCATGCAATGGAGTTTTCCCAATTAAATTCTGCACGCGTCATAATATTTCCCTGCCTCGATATTGAGCAGGATATTACCAGAGTGAGCCTCGAAAGAGTTTGATGGACATAGAAGTTTGGCGCCATATTGCTCCAGGCAGAATGGCACCAACTTAAAACTTGGGATAAGAGTAGCTAGCTCCTACCCCAGCTGCTGGCGCAGCATAAATTTTTGCACCTTGCCGGTGGAGGTTTTCGGTAGCGGGGTAAAGATGATGCGCTTGGGGGCCTTGAAATGGGCCATCTGCTCGCGGCAAAACGCAATGAGTTCGGCCTGGGTGAGTTCACGCCCCTCCTTGAGCTTGACGAAGGCGCAGGGCACCTCCCCCCACTTCTCGTCCGGCATGGCGATCACCGCCACCTCGTCTACATCGGGGTGGCGATAGAGCACGTCCTCCACCTCCAGACTGGAGATGTTCTCCCCGCCAGAGATGATGATGTCCTTGGATCTGTCCTTGATCTCCACGTAGCCGTCCGGGTGCCACACCGCCAGATCGCCGCTGCGAAACCACCCCTCCGCCATCGCCTCGGCGCTGGCGGAGGGGTTCTTGAGATAGCCCTTCATCACCACATTGCCGCGCAGCACGATTTCGCCCATGGTCTTGCCATCCTGGGGGACCGGCTCGCCGCTGACCGGATTGATGACCCGCATCTCCCCCTGCAGGGGTGAGGCTACCCCTTGGCGTGCCTTGAGACGCGACAGCGTGGTGGCATCCTGCCCCTGCCAGCTTTTTTGCGGCTCGCACAGCACGCAGGGGCCATAGGTTTCGGTGAGGCCGTAGACATGGGTCACGGCGATCCCCATCGCCTCCATGCCGGCGATCACGGTGGCGGGGGGCGCCGCTCCTGCCGTCATCGCCTTGATGGGGTGGTCGAGCCCGCGTTTGAGGGCCGGATCGGCGTTGTTGAGCATGTTGAGCACGATGGGCGCGGCGCAGAAGTGGCTCACCTTGTGCTCGTGCAGCGCCTCATAGATGGCCGCCGCCTGCACATGGCGCAGGCAGACGCTCACCCCGGCCGTCGCCGCCAGGGTCCAGGGGAAACACCAGCCGTTGCAGTGAAACATCGGCAGAGTCCAGAGATAGACGCTGTGCTTGGGCAGCTCCCAGGAGAGCACGTTGTTGACTGCATTGAGGTGGGCGCCGCGATGGTGATAGACCACCCCCTTGGGGTTGCCGGTGGTACCGGAGGTGTAGTTGAGCGAGATCGCCTGCCACTCATCCTGCGGCAGCCAGCCTGGCTCATCCCCATTGCCCTCTGCAAGAAACGCCTCATAGTCGAGGTCGCCGACCAGCTCCCCCTCCCGATAGAGGGGATCGTCGATGGCGATGAGCAACGGCGCGAGTTCAATCAATGCCAGCGCCTTGCGCACCACGGCGCCAAACTCCCGGTCTACCAGCACCACCTTGCTCTGGGCATGCTGGAAGATAAAGGCCATCGACTCGGCATCGAGCCGGGTGTTGATGGTGTTGAGCACGGCGCCGCTCATGGGCACCCCGAAATGGGCCTCGAACATGGCCGGGGTATTGGGGGCGACGATGGAGACGGTATCCCCCTCGCCGATGCCGCGCAGGCGAAGGGCCGAGGCCAGCTGGCGGCAGCGTCGCTCGGTCTGGGTCCAGCTCTGGCACAGGGGGCCGTGGATCAGCGCCGGATAGTCGGGGTAGACCCGGGCGGCCCGTCCCAGAAAGCTGATGGGGGTCAGCGCCTGGTAATTGGCAGGATTTTTTTCCAGATCGCGCTGATAGATGTTCTGCTCTGTCATCGGGTTCCTTCCTCGCAGGTAGCAAAAGCGGTGCGCTCTCGGGAGCGCCGGCAACCATCGTCTGGCGTCCTGCCAGAGGGTGCTCGTATCGGGGATCACAGCCTAGCGCGAGGTGATGACCACAGGTATTAGCAAAACGTCTTAGAGGCGCTGCGCCGGCGACGCCAATCTGACCGAGCCGCATGTCGGTGCCTGTTTTTTCAGCGACAAATATCGACGGCCAATATCCTCGGCATAAAACCCGGCAAATAATGAATATGCTGATGTTGGCATGCAAGCTGGCCATATCTGGTTGCAGGCTTGCCGATATGGATATATTTACAAACAATGCCAGCTGGATATTTATGGCATAAGCAAGCACATCGGTTTATTGCCAATAAATTAATGACAGATTCCTCATGAAATATATTTTGTGACGGCTTCCATAAAGCAGGCCCGCAGCGCTGTTCATGCTTCCCCTCGGCGGGTTATGGTTTCTTGGTGAAACAATCTACCGGATGTTCAATATCAGGCCAGATTTCTCGCCATACGATGCGCTACAACCAGTGAGTTTGCGCACTCCCGCTGCATGACGAAGGAACCCTATCGACCCGATATTCCGCCGAGCCCGAACCTGCTTTATCGAGGAGCATTTTATGTGTGCCGAGCCGAATACCCAGACCCGCAGACAATTTCCCACCGCGTTTACCATCTTGTTTTTGATCATGTTGTTGGCCATCGGGCTGACCTGGATAATTCCGGCGGGCGCCTATGCCAAGCTCTCTTATAATGCCGCCAGCCATATGCTGACCATCAACACGCCGCAAGGGGAAACCCGGCGAGTGCCCGCCACTCAGGATGAGCTGACCAGACTCGACATCAATATCGGGGTGGAGCAGTTCGTCAATGGCACCATCCGCAAGCCCATCGCCATCCCCGGTACCTATGAACGGCTGGCCCAGGCGCCGAAGGGGCTCTCCGACGTGGCAGTGAGCATGGTCAAGGGCACCATAGAGGGGGCCGACATCATCGTCTTCATCCTGGTGCTGGGGGGACTGATCGGCGTCATCAACAAGACCGGCGCCTTCAATGCCGGACTGGTGGCGTTGTCGCGCAAGACCCGCGGCAACGAGTTCCTGTTTGTGGCGCTGGTCTGCTTGGTGATGGCGCTGGGGGGCACCACCTGTGGGCTGGAGGAGGAGGCCGTCGCCTTCTACCCCATCCTGGTGCCCATCTTTCTGGCGCTCGGCTATGACGCCATCGTCTGTGTGGGGGCCATCTTCCTGGCCGCCTCCATGGGCACCACCTTCTCCACCATCAACCCCTTCTCGGTGGTGATCGCCTCCAACGCCGCCGGCATCCCCTTTACCGAGGGGCTCAGCTTTCGCGCCGTCGGTTGTCTGGTGGGCACCCTGGTGGTGATCGGTTACCTCTACTGGTACTGCAAGAAGATCAAGGCCAACCCCGCCTTCTCCTACACCTATGAGGACAGAGAGAGCTTTCGGGCCCGCTTCCTGAAAGAGGGCTCCCTCGATGAAGGGGTCCCCTTCACCCTGCGCCGCAAGATCATCCTGACCCTGTTCATCCTCGCCTTCCCCCTGATGGTGTGGGGCGTCTCCATGGCTGGCTGGTGGTTCCCGCAGATGGCTGCCTCCTTCCTGGCCGTCGCCATCGTTATCATCCTTATCTCCGGACTCAAGGAGAAAGAGGCGGTCGAGGCCTTTACCCAGGGGGCGTCCGAGCTGGTGGCGGTGTCCCTCATCATCGGGCTGGCGCGGGGGGTCAACCTGGTGCTGGATCAGGGGATGATCTCGGACACCATCCTGGCTTACGCCTCCAGTCTGGTGGCCGGCATGCACGGCGCCGTGTTTGCGGTGGCCCAGATGCTGGTGTTCACCCTGTTGGGGCTGGTGGTGCCCTCCTCCTCGGGGCTGGCGGTGCTCTCCATGCCCATCATGGCGCCGCTGGCGGATACCGTGATGATCCCGCGCTATATAGTGGTGTCGGCCTACAACTGGGGGCAATACGCCATGCTGTTCCTGGCCCCCACCGGGCTGGTGCTGGTCACCCTGCAGATGCTCGGCATCCAGTTCAACCAGTGGGTCAGGTTCGTGCTGCCCATGGTGGGCTTTGTGCTAGGCTTCGGTGCCCTGATGCTGGTGGCGCAGGTGATGATGATCTAGCCCCTGACCCCGGCGGCGGGGTCAGGCTTAAACTGCGGCGCAGATCCGGGGAACTAGTGGCGCACCCTGTGCTGCTGGCGAAAACAGAAGAGCTTGAGGCTGATGTCGGCTATGTCGGCGGGCAGCTCCTGCGCCGTCTCGCAGAGGGGTTGATAGAGGGAGTCCAGCAGCCGCTGGGCTTGTTCCCGGGTGATGATGCCGGCCTGCACGGCCGGTTGTATCCATCTTGGCAGCATCGACATATGAACCCCCTTGCTGACCGGATGACCGCAGCCGAATCTGGCCTGACTGCGGGTGGCGACCTGCCGGCTCACATTGCTGCGGGCCGCCAGAGACGCGCGATTTATCCTCTCTGCCAACAGAGCAAGCATAATGCTTGCCGTGATCTGTTATCGGCCGCCAGCCATCCTGGCAACAGTGATTTATCAAGCGGTTGGCACACCCTGACTGGCCCTTGTTGACGACTAGGCCCCCCTTGTTTGCCACTGCGCCAGCCGGCTGGTGGCAGGAGCTTGGCGCAAAATGGGAAAATAGGCCCAGCTGAATCGCAAAATGCCACTCGCAGATCGCTTTTTCTCCCTTCACTGCACCTTTGTCGCCAAAGCCCGACACCTTTTTGGCGAGGCACTTTTCGGTGCAGTCAGGGGTTGTCGTGCCCGCACGGGCTTTGCCTTGTGCCTCCTTGCCCTTGTGCCAAGATGAGCGCAAGCAAGAGACGCATCCCGTGATGCATTTGAGGAGAAGAGAAAATGAACAAATCCATGTTGGCAGGAGTCGGGATCGGTGTGGCCTCTGCGCTGGCCTTGTCAGCCGCCGCCAGCGGATCCCTGTTTTCATCACA
Organism: Aeromonas sp. R5-3; assembly: GCF_040908225.1. Lineage (NCBI taxonomy): Bacteria > Pseudomonadati > Pseudomonadota > Gammaproteobacteria > Aeromonadales > Aeromonadaceae > Aeromonas > Aeromonas sp. R5-3. Next base: position 95,087 of record NZ_JBFODH010000008.1, read on the forward strand.
GCCTCAGTTCGCCGAAGTGCTGGCCAGCAAAGCGGTGACCGAGACCATCAAGACCCCCCGGCAGGAGTGTCGCAACGTCACCGTGACCCACCGCAAGCCGGTGCAGGACGAGCACAAGATCCTGGGTACCGTGGTCGGCGCTGCGCTGGGCGGCGTGCTCGGCAACCAGTTCGGTGGCGGCAACGGCAAGAAGGTGGCGACCGCCGCCGGCGCCGTGGCGGGTGGTTATGCCGGCAACCAGGTGCAGGGCAACATGCAGGCCGGTGATACCTACACCACCACAGAGCAGCGCTGCAAGACGGTGCAGGAGAGCAGCACCCGCACCCTGGGCTATGACGTCACCTACCGCCTCGCCGGTCAGGAAGGGGTGATCCGCATGAACAAGGCCCCCGGCGCCACCATCCCGGTCAAGGATGGCAAGCTGGTGATCGACGGCTCCCAGAGCGGCAGCTGATCCCGTTAGCTGGTCCAGCTCAGAGGCCCATCCTGGTGATGGGCCTCGTTGTTTTCGGCACTTTGGCCTGCAACAGCAAGGTGGCCAACAACAGAAAGGGGCCCGCAGGCCCCTTTTCATATTGAGAAGTCATCCTCAGTGGCGACCGAAGGGCCACCAGGACTTGTCGTTGTCGAGAATGTCGACCCGGGTCTCCTGCAGGTTGCCCGGCTGGCCACCCTGCAGCGCGGCCAGGCTTACCTTGAACTGCTCGGTGGGCTCGACAAACCAGTCATCGATGATCAGCACCTTGACCGACTTGCTGCCCCCCTCGCCCGCGGCCCAGCTCACGGTCTGGCTGAACCAGGGCAGGAAATCCAACCCCCAGCGCGCCGTGACCCCGTCAAGGGCCACCCGGGCCCGGGCCGGCTTGCTCAGATCGCCGCTGCGCACCAGCGGGATCTCGGCAAACCACTGCCCCTCGTTCACCGTCATGCTGGCACGCGCCAGCGAGATGGTGGACGGCGCCAGCTTGTCCTTGATGGTCACCAGGGTCTGGTGCTGATCGCCCAGGGTCGCGCCGCTCGCATCAAACAGCTCCAGCGTAAAGGTCTCGTCCCCCTCGTTCAGGGTGTCGCTCTTCACCGGGATGCTGATGGTCTGGCTGTCGCTCTGTCCGGCGGCCCAGTGCAGGGTGCCGGTGAGGGGCGCCACGTCGCTTGCGTCCGCGCTGCCGTAGGCAATGCGATAGCTGACGCTGGCCTCCCCATAGCTGCCGTCGCGGCGCGCCACGCTCAAGGCCAGGGTGTTGCCCTCCTCCACGTTGGCAGCGGCGCTCTCGAGGCTCAATACCCCGGCAGGCGGCAGCGGATACTGGATGGCCACCAGCACGGGATCGTGATCCGAGGCGCTGAAGGGCCCTTCGGATTTCGCCAGCTGGCCGCTGTACTTGCTGCCGTACTCGAAGAAGTTGCTCTCGGCGGAGTTGATGTGCCAATCCTCGATGCCGATCACCTTGGCCGCGAGACTCGGATTTGCCAGGGCGTGATCCAGGTTGCCGAGCTCCCCTTCATAGCTGTAGGAGTAGGTGTCGGTGCCGTGGAAGCGGGTGTTGAGGTTGACAAGGCCATACCCCTTGCCAAGGGCGCTGCCGCTCTCCTCGAAGGGCTGACCCGCCAAGGTGGTGAAGGAGGCGCTCATGATCTGGCGCGCCTGGGCGGCCGGATCATAGTCGGTCAGTACCCGGATGGGATCCTCCATGCCGTAGGCGTTCATGTCGCCGATGAGCAACAGATCCCCGGCCAAATCCTTGAGATGTTCCCCCAGCACCTTGGCGGCGGAGACCCGCAGCGCATTGCAGTGGCCCTGACCATCCAGCGGATCGGCAGTGGCGTAGTCGGGGTAGTCCTCGAAGCAGGCGGAGCCCTTGGACTTGAGGTGGTTGACCACCAGGGTCAGCGGCGCATCCCCCTTGGGCGAGCTGAAGCGCTGTACCAGCGACTCGCGCATCCCCTGATTGATGGTCACCGGCTTGCCGTTGGCGTCCTGCGCCTCGGCCTGCTGCACCGGCAGCGCAATGAGACTGGCGGCCCCCTCCGGGGTCACCTTGGCGGGCCGGTAGATGAGCCCCACCGTGATGGCGTCGGTGCCAATGGGCTTGCCATCCGGCGAGGCAATCCAGCGGTAGTGATCCGCCTCGTCCGGCAGGGCGGCGTTGAGGGCCGCCACCAGGTTGGCGATGGCGGAGTTGTCGCCGTAGCCGTTGTTCTCGATCTCCATCAGCCCCACCACGTCGGCATTGAGGCGGGTGATGGCGCTGACGATCTTGGTGCGCTGCAACTCGAACTCCGCCACCGTCGGGGCGCCCCGGTTGCTGCCGGTGGGGTTGGCATCGCCCCCCACGACCGTGGTGAAGAAGTTGAGCACGTTGAAGCTGGCGACCCGCAGATCCCCCGCCTCGGCAAGCTCAGGGGTTTCCACCCGATCCCAGCCGCTGTGATCTATCTGGCTCGCGTCAATGCGGTTGCTGGCCACCAGTCGGAACAGGTTGTAGGAGTAGCCAAGCGCCCCCTCAAGCCCGTTGAGCTTGTCGCCGATGCGCAGGTAACCATCCTCGGCGTTGAAGCCGGGGAACCAGGGCAGCACACCGTCCGGCGCCTTGGCGTCGGTCTCCACCACCAGCTGGTTCTGCTGGTTGCGAAGGGCCCAGTCGCTCGCCTCCTCGCTCATGGCGGCAAACTTCTGGGTCGACTGGATGAGCGGCGCGCCATAAGCCAGCACCAGGTTGTTGCGCTTGCCGTCGTAGTCGAAGCTGAAGTTGCGGGTCACCACCAGGCTGGATTCAGGCACCAGCCGCACCTGCATCCCCTCGTGACGTTCCAGCAGCTGGCTCAGGCTCTCCCCCGCCACCGGCACCAGATCCACCGCCGCCGGCACGGCCCCAGCAGGCCGGGTCACTACCAGCTCGTCGGCGTTAAGCTGGGTCTGGTTGAAATACTCTTTCACCTTGCCCGAGACGCACACCTCGGCCCCCGGCACGATGGCAGCGTTGGCCTTGGTGCTGTAGACGAAGAGGCCGTCGGAGGTCGCCGGATCCCCGTCACCCTGCACGTCCTGGATGAAGAAGCCCTTGTAGAGGCCGCTCACTACCTGAGTCACCACACCGCGGGTGGCGTAGGCCTGCTCCGATTCAAACTTGCCGGCCGGAACCAGCGGGCTGCTGTTGCCTGGGCCCTGAATGGCGGGCACCGGCACCAGGCTGTCCACCGGGCAGACGAAGGCGGGCGGCTGGGTGCCATCGCAGGGGCCATCGCCGCTGCAACCCAGGCCACTGGCGTCATCTTTCGGGGCGGCCACGTATTCGAGCGCCGGATCGAAGGGGGCGGTTGCATCAGTTCGGCCGATGGTGACGGTGGCCTTGCGGCGCAGGGTCATGTCCAGGGTCGAGACGTTGCCCGACACCCAGGCCGTGCCCGGATCCACTCCCACCTGGCCGAAACTGTCGATTATCTCGCTGCCGCGATAGAGCACCAGGGCATCGTCACCGTTGAACACCAGGTTGCCGCTGGTGCGGTTGGCCTTGGCCAGGATCTCGCTGCTGGCGGAGGGGTTGGCCAGCACCAGGGTGGCCCCCGGGGCCAGCGTGCCTTGCAGCGCCAGGCTGTTGGTGGGTGATTCGCTGATGGGTTTGCCGTTGGCGTAGAGGGCCAACCGGTATTGGGAGAGATCGACGGCGTCGCTGCCGAGGTTGCTCAGCTCCACCGCCTTATTGTTGCCCGAGCCTTCCAGGTATTCGCTGATGAGCAGTTGTGCCTGTGCCTGTCCCGCCAGCGCCAGCCCGACGGCCAGCGCTACCAGAGAGTGTCTTCCTGACATGCCAGTTTCCTTTTCTTTTTGACGTTATGTTTTGCGCCCCGCCAGGCGGGCCGCAGCACCTTGTTACGATTCTGATTGAGCATCATGGCGGCCTCGGCCAACCACGGCGCCTACTCTGCCCGTTTCGGCGCAGGGCCGCCGCGAGCTGGCTAACAATTACAGAAAAATGTTGCGGTCACGTGACGAAAAAGGGGCTTTTTTTCAGCCCCCTTGCCGTTATTTTCCGTTATTTCCCGCTCACCGGCATTTGCTGCCGCCAATATGCAAAAGAGGCGCACAAGATGGCGACACAAATTGACATAGTGCGTAAAAACAGTCGCTTGCCATTTCCAGGCCGCTGCGCGGACCCGCCTGCTCATTATTTGTGCTGGCAACCAGGCTGCGCGGGATGCCTGTTCCCCATTGCCCGCCCGAAATAACGGGATGCATGCTTGAGCAGCGGGGTGAAAATAACCTCGCGGCTATTTCAGGCGCCGTCATGTCAGTGCCGAACGACGGTTTGAGAGGCTAATCGAGGGGCGACCCCATCACCCCTTGCAGCACTTCTTCACCGCCCGCACCACGTTCTGGTAGCCGGTGCAGCGGCACAGATTCCCCGACAGGCCGCGGCGGATCTCCGCCTCGCTCAAGGGACGGCGCTCGGTCTTGTCGAGCAGGGCCGCGCTCGCCATCACGAGCCCCGGGGTGCAAAAGCCGCACTGCACCGCCCCCTCGTCGATAAAGGCCTGTTGTACATCGGAGAGTTCATTCCCCTTACGCTCCCCCTCCACGGTGCGAATGGATTTGCCATCGGCCCAGACCGCTAGATAGAGGCAGCTGTCGATGGCCGTGCCATCCACCCGCACGGTACAGGCGCCGCACTCGCCGACGCTACACCCCTCTTTCACGCTGATGAGCCCCTGCCCGCGCAGGAAGTGAAGCAGCGACATGGTGGGCGGCACAGCATAGGAGTAAGGCTTGCCGTTGATCTCGCACTGGATTTCTACGGCAGGACAGCTTTGCGGTTGCATCATAGGATCTTGCCTCCGGCACGTTCGACGGCGCAGGTGACCACCCGCTGCGCCAGGGTTTTGATGAGATGCAGGCGAAACTCTTTTTCCGCCCGCCAGGAGGAGCGCGGCGCCACGTCGGCCACCACCGCCTCGGCAATGGCGACCAGAGTCGCCCGGGTCAGCGGTTGCCCCTCGGCCGCCGCTTCGGCGTGCGGGGTGCGCACCGGCGTCGGGGCCGCCACGCCATAAGCGAGCCGCAGGCGCTTGAAGTGACCATCCTCAATCTGGCAATAGGCGGCGCAGCCGATGGTGGCGATGTCCATGGCCCCCCGCATGGCGTACTTGAAGTAGTGGGAGCCCACCTGGGAGTACACGTCCGGGGCAAAGTGGAATGCCACCAGGATCTCTGCCGGTTGCAGCGCCACCTTGCCCGGGCCGGTGTGAAAACCGGCGATGGGGATGCGGCGCGTGCCATCGGGGCCGGCTATTTCCAGCTCTGCTTCCAGCGCGACGGTGGGCGCCGCCGAGTCGGCACTGGTGGCGCCATTGCAGATGTTGCCGCCATAGGTGGCGACGTTGCGGATCTGCGGGCCGGCGATGGTGGCGGCGGCTTCCGCCAGCATCGGCAGGCGACGCTGCACCAGTTCGTTTTCGATGAGCTCGGTAAAGGTGGTGCCAGAGCCGATGCGAATAGCGCCGTCGGCCAGCTCGCTCACCCCCTTGAGTTCGGGCAAGTCGTGAATATCGACGATATGACGATAGGCGGCGTTGAGGTGATGAAGCTGGATCATCACATCGGTGCCACCGGCCAAGAGGCGCGCCTCGGGGTCGGCCTGGCGCAGGGCAATCGCCTCGGCCAAGCTGTGGGCCTTGTAGTAACGGGCAATATCAAACATGGTGTTGCTCCTCCCCTGCTCCCTCGCCAATCAGACCCGCCGCGACAAACTCCCGAAACAGGGTCTTGGGGGTGATGGGCAGCTCGTTGATGGCGACCCCGGTCGCCATGCGGATGGCGTTACGGATCGCCGGGCCCGGCGAAATGATGGGCGGCTCCCCCAAAGATTTGTGGCCATAGGCCGACTGGGGCTCGTAGGTCTGCACGAAATCGCATTCGAGATCGGGCAAGTCCAGCATGGTAGGGAACTTGTAGTCGAGCAGGTTGGGGTTGCGCACCACGCCGGTCTTGGCATCGATGATCATCTCCTCGAACAGGGACCAGCCGATCCCCATTCCCATGCCGCCGTGCACCTGCCCCTCTGCCAGCTGCGGGTTGAGGATCTTGCCCGCATCGTGCAGGTTGAGGATGCGGTTGATGGTCACCTTGCAGAGATCGATGTCGACACTGAGATCGACGAAGGTGCAGCCAAAGCTCGGCGGGTTGGTGGTGGTCTTGTGGGAGACTTCCGAGGTGATCTGGCCGCCGATGGTGAGGTGGTAGTAGGCGTTGACCGACACCTCGGCGACGCTTAACAGCACCTTGTCCGGCGCACCGGCCAGTACCACGTAACCGTCGATCAGAGCGAGCGATCCCACATCCTGATGGCAGAGCTGGGCTGCCAGCGAGAGGATACGCGCCCGTAGTTGGAGCGCTGCCTGATGGATGGCGGGGGCCGCCACATAGCTCTGGCGCGATGCGAACGAGCCCGGATCATAGGCGGTGATGTCGGTATCCTGAGTCGAGATGACCCGGATCTGCTCAAACGGAATGCCCAATGTCTGGGCCGCCATCTGGGCAAAGACGGTGTCCGACCCCTGCCCTATCTCGGTGGCGCCGATCTGCAGATTGACGGTGCCATCCTGATTGAGCAGCATGCGGGCGCCGGCGATCTCCACCCCCACCGGATAGGTGTTGGAGCCATAGCTAAAGCACGCCACCCCGATGCCGCGCCGTACCCGACTCGCCGGATCCTGCGCCAGACACTCGGCCTTGAGGCGCTCCCACTGGAACTGCTCGCCACCCCGGCGCAAACACTCGGGCAAGCCGGCGCTGTAGATGGTCTTCTGGTTGACCTGATTGACGTCCCCCTCGCGCGCCACGTTGGCGATCCTCACCGCAAGCGGATCCAGACCCAGCTCGGCGCAGGCATCGTCCAGCATGCATTCGAGGGCAAACACCACCTGGGGCGCGCCGTAGCCGCGCATGGCGCCGGCGGTGGGCAGATTGCTGTAGAAGGTTTTGGCGTCATAGCCAAAGGCGCTGCGCGGATAGAGGTAGCTTATCTTGTTGGCGCCGGCGCTGGCGATGGAGTGGCCGTGAGAGGCATAGCCGCCGGTGTTGGAGAGCACGTCGAGCTGATACCCCTTGAGGGTGCCATCCCGGTTGATACCGAGGGTGCCGTCGATGGCAAAGCCGTGGCGGGTGCGGGAGGCGAAGAAGCACTCCTCCCGGCTTAAGGAAACCTTGACCGGCACGCCGCCGAGCTTATAACTCAGAAACGCAGCCATCGGCTCTTCCAGCACATCCTGCTTGTTGCCAAAACCGCCGCCCATGTAGGGCTTGATCACCCGCACGCTGGACCAGGGCAGGCCGAGGGACTTGGCCACTCGGCTGCGCACAATCTGGGGGATCTGGGTGCTGGTGACGACGATGATGTGGTCCGGCTGATCCATGTAGGCGTAGCAGGTCACCGTCTCCAGGTGGCAGTGCTGCACCACAGGCGTCTGGTAGTGCCCCTTGAACTGCAAGTCGGCGGCGGCGATGGCCTGCTCCGGCTCTCCCGCCCGGATCTGACTCTGGCGCAGCAGGTTGCCGGTCGGGTGGATGGGATAGGCCCCCTCGGCCAGGGCGCTGGCCGCATCCGTCATCACCGGCAGCGGCTCATAGGTCACCTTGACCAAAGCGGCAGCCTTCTCGGCGACCAGGGGATCGCGGGCCACCACGATGGCGACCCCATCGCCAAAGTGACGCACATGGTCGGTGAGCAGTCGCCTGTCTTTCACGTCCCGTTTGGCCTCATCGAGGGACCAGGCGTGACCGGCGGTGCGAAAACAGGTGGTGGGCACATCCTCGTGGGTGAACACGGCTTCGACCCCGTGCAGGGCCAGCGCTTCGCTGGCGTCGATGGTGAGCACCTTGCCGTGGGCGATATGGCTTCGCACGTACTTGGCGTGGCGCATGCCGAGCATGATGTTGTCGTCGGTGTAGCGGGCGCTACCGGTCACCTTGGCCTCGGCATCCACCCGCTTGAGCGGTAATCCTATGGACATATGCAAGTCCTTTGTCAGGCAGAAAAAATCAGAACCGGTATAAAAAACAGCAAGATATGCGCCCGTTTCCGGCAAGGCGGGCCAACCGGGGGGCAAAGGCGGCGAGCAAAGGGAAGAAGTGTGAAGAAGATCCCATCCGGCGCCCATCAGGCGCTCCGTCATGGCCGTGGCCAGCCCCGCAGCAGCAGCCCATGGAGGACTCGGCGGCGCCAGTGCCAGGCGGCGTTATCAATCTGGTAAGCCCCGTTATCAAAATGGTATGAGTTCGGTTTGCAGGGCGGGGCCGGCCAAGAGAGGCTGGCCCCGCCATAGAGAAGGACGCGATGCGGACTAGATGGCCCAGCCGCCAGCGTAGAAGAGCACCAGCGCCAGGGCGATGATGACGGTACCGACGTTGAGCTTGCGCCACTCCTTCGAGCAGATGCGGCCGATCACCAGGGCGCTGAAGCCCAGCATGATGCCGGTGACTATGTTGCAGGTGAGCACGATGAAGACGGCGCACAGCAGGCCGGACATGGCCCCGACGAAGTCATCGAAGTCGAGCCGGGCGACGTTGCTCAGCATCAAGAGCCCCACGTACATCAACGCCGGTGCGGTGGCATAGGCCGGCACCAGATAGGAGAGCGGCGAGAGGAACAGCATCAGCAGGAACAAGACCCCCACCACGGTGGCGGTGAGGCCGGTCTTGCCCCCTGCCGCCGTGCCCGCCGCCGATTCGATGTAGACGGCGGCCGGCGCGGCCCCCACCAGACCGGAGAAGATGCTGCTGATGGAGTCGGCGCTGAGCGCCTTGCCGCTGTTGATGATGTGGCCATCCTTGTCCAGCAGGTTGGCCTGCCCCGCCACGGCGCGAATGGTGCCGGTGGCATCAAACACCGCCGTCATCACCAGCGCCAGCACGCTTGGCAGCACCAGTGGCGAGAGCGCCCCCACAACGTCCAGGCTGAAGATGAGGGAGTTGCCCTGCTCGTCGGCGAGGCTCGGCATGGCGAACAGCCCCTGGTACTTGACCGCCGGATCGAAGATGAGGCCGAAAATGGAGATGGCGATGATCACCAAGAGGATCCCGCCCGGAACTTTAAGCTTCTCCAGCCCGACGATGACCGCCAGCCCGATGAGGGACATGATGACCGGCATGGAGGTAAAGGCCCCCAGCGCCACCGGCAGCCCCTCCAGCGGGTTCTTGATCACCAGCCCCACCCCGTTGGCGGCGATCAGCAGCAGGAAGAGCCCGATGCCGATACCGGTGCCGTGGGCGATCCCCATCGGCAGGTTGTCGAGGATCCAGCTGCGCACCCCGGTCACTGAGATGGCGGTAAACAGACCCCCCATCAGAAAGACGGCGCCGAGCGCCACCGGGATGGAGATCTGCTGCCCCAGCACCAGGCTGAAGGCGGTAAAGGCGGTGAGCGAGATGGCGCAGCCGATGGCCATGGGCAGCTTGGCCCAGAGCCCCATCAGCAGCGAACCAAAGCCCGCCACCAGACAGGTGGCCACGAACACGGCGCCGGGGGGAAAGCCCGCCTTGCCGAGCATGCTGGGCACCACGATCACCGAATAGACCATGGCGAGGAAGGTGGTGAGCCCCGCCAGCACCTCCTGGCGCACGTTGCTGCCCCGCTCGCTGATCATGAAGTAGCGATCGAGCGCGCCGCCGGCGGGCTGTCGTCCCGCCGCCGCCCCCTTGTCCGCAACTGCCCCGTCCATCTCGTTTATCCTGTTTGTCTGGCTCATGGCCGACTCCTTCCTGCATCCCTGAATGTGTCGTGACGAAATGGCGGTCGGTGCCGTGGATCTCTGCTGCCACGGTCGCCGGCATCATGGGGTTGGCAGGCAAGGCAAACGTTTGACTTGCCATCTAAAAAAACCGGGCCATTTCACCTGCTGTGGCGGGGCAGATGCTCCGCCTGTCGTGCGGCGCAGGCACCACGCTGGCCCCTGCTGCCGTGTTCCCGGGGCGAGCATGCTCGCCCCGCTGCTTTGAAAACCGGATCAGCCCCGCTCGTGCACCAGCTGACCATCCACATAGGTGCGATAGATGGATCTGTCATCCCCCAGGGTCAGCAGCACGAACAGCTTGTCGCGCAAGGTGGTGGAGTTGTCGTAGCGCAGCTGCTGCAGCGGGGTGGCGACCGGGTCGAGCACCACGAAATCCGCCTCCTTGCCCACCGCAAAGCTGCCGATCTGCTCGTCCAGCCCGAGCGAATGGGCGCCGCCCAGGGTGGCGAGATAGAAGGCCTGATAGGCCGAGAGGCGCTCCCCCTGCAACTGCATCACCTTGTAGGCTTCGTTGAGGGTCTGCAGCATGTTGAAGGTGGTACCGGCGCCGATGTCGGTGCCCATCCCCACTTTCACCTGCTTGCGCCACGCTTTGTGCAGCTTGAACAGGCCACTGCCGAGATACAGATTGGAGGTGGGACAAAACGCGATGGTGGAGTTGGTCTCTTTCAGACAATCCCACTCCTGCTCTTCCAGATGGACGCAGTGGGCAAACACGCAGTTGTGGCCGGTGAGCCCATGCTGGTGATAGACGTCGAGATAACCCTTGTGCGCCGGGAAGAGGGATTTTACCCAGGCGATCTCGTCCTTGTTCTCGCACAGATGGGTGTGCAGATAGGTGGTGGGAAACTCTTCGCGCAGTCGTCTCGCCATCGCCAGCTGCGCCGGGGTCGAGGTGGGGGCAAAGCGCGGCGTGATGGCGTAGAGCAAGCGGCCGTTGCCGTGCCAGCGCTCGATGAGCGCCTTGCTCTGTTCATAACTGCTCTCGGCGGTATCCAGCAGATAGTCGGGCGCGTTGCGATCCATCATCACCTTGCCGGCGATCATCCGCATGTTGATGCGACTGGCCGCCTCGAACAGGGCATCCACCGATTCGGGGTGGACGGTGCCGAACACCAGCGCCGTGGTGGTGCCGTTTCGCAGCAGCTGCTTGATGAAGAAGGTGGACATCTCGCGGGCGTACTCGAGATCGTTGTAGCGCCGCTCGGCCGGGAAGGTGTGGCGGTTGAGCCACTCCAGCAGCTGCTCGCCATAGGCCCCCACCATCTCGCTTTGCGGGTAGTGGATGTGGGTGTCGACAAAGCCCGGCACTATCATCTTGCCGCGATAATCCCGCACCCGCACCTGGGCCGGAATGCGATCTCGGCCCTCCTCCCACTGGCCGAACCAGTCGATGCAACCGTTGCGAATGATCAGCAGGCCATCTTCGATGAGACGGGCATTGGGCTCTATCTCCTCGGGCTGGCTCACCACCCGGGTGATGTCGAAGAAGCTGCCGCGCACCGCCTTGACGGAGTTGTCGTTTTTCATCTCTCAATTCCCTCTTGTTGTTCGTTAGCCGCGATCCACTTGCGGGGCGCGCACCTGGGCCTCGTCCGTCGCCAGCCCCTGTTGGCGGGCAGTGGCCGACGGAGCGGGTCGGGTGGCAAAACGGGTGTCGGGTTTGTCGCTCAGCTGGATCAGCTCCACCGCCTCGGCATCCCTGACGGCCGCCTTGCGTTTGCGGCTTTGCGGCAACACCAGATTCATGATGATGGCGGTGATACCACCAGCGCAGATGGGGTTCTCCACCAGCATGTAGATACCTGCCGGCAGCACCTTGAAGACGTTCGGGTCATAGGAGACACCAAGCCCAAGACCCAGGGAGGTGGCGACGATCAGGGTCTCCCGCCGATCGAAGCCGTGACTGATGATGATGCGCCCGCCGGCGATGGCGATCATGGAGAACATGATGACCATGGCCCCCCCCATCACCGGTGACGGTATGGTGGTAAAGAAGCGCCCCACCACCGGGAAAAGCCCCAGCAGCACCAGGATGACGGCGATGAACTTGCCCACATGGCGCGAGGCCACCCCGGTCATCTGGATGACGCCGTTGTTCTGGGCGAAGGTGGTGAGCGGCAGGGAGCCGAGCGCCGAGGCGATCACCGACACCAGGCCGTCCGCCAGCACGCCGCCGGAGAGCCGTTTTTGAAACTCGGGCCCCTGGATCTGCCGGTGGGAGACCATGGCGGTGGCGGTGATGTCCCCCACCGCCTCCAGCACGCTCAACAGATAGATGGTGCCAGCCAGCACGAAGGCGTGCAGATCGAAGGAAAAACCGTACTTGAACGGGATGGGTACTGTGATGAGCGGCAGGTTCTCAAGGGCGGAGAAGTCCACCATGCCGAGCATCAGGGCCACCGCATAGCCCACCAGCAGGCCGATGGCGATACCGCTCATGCGAAGCAAGGGGCTCTTGCTGCAGTTGAAGGCGACGATGACGCAGAGCACCAGCAGCCCCAGGCCGATGTTCTCGTATTTGCCGAAGGTGCCACTGCTCATGGCGGAGAAGCCGCCGCCAAAGTCGATGATCCCCACCTTGATGAGGCTCAGGCCAATCATCAGCACCACCACCCCGCTCACGGTCGGGGTGATCACCCGCTTGAGGTAGGGCAGCACGAAGGAGGAGCCCATCACCAGGAAGGCCCCGACGAAGGAGACCCCGAGCAGGGTCGAGACGATCAGCTCCTCGTGCAGGCCATCTTTTTTCATGGCGCTGCCAAGCGCGATCATCACGGTGACGAAGGAGAAGTTGACCGACTGGATGGAGAGCAGCCCCGAGCCGATGGGGCCGTAACGGTTCACCTGCAGCCAGGTGCCGATGCCGGAGGCGATCATCGCCATGGAGACCAGGTAGGCGGTGGTCTCGGTGGAGAGGCCAAGGGCCCCGCCCACGATCAGGGCCGGCGTCACCATGGGCACGAAGATGGCCAGCAGGTGGGTCACGGCCCCCATCAGGGTTTGGTAAAAGGGAGGTTTGTCTTCGAGCGCGTAAATCAGGTCCGAGTGCTTGCGTGTTGTTTTAGACATCTTGATTGTCCCATCACACAGAATATAGGCGGAGTACTCATTCCGCTGTCAGGTGCTGGGGGCGAGCCTGCGCCCGCCCCTCACCTTTTCTTATGCCGACGCTTGTTGCTCCAGCTTGCCGAGCTCACGCAGGATCTGCTCCGGCGTGAAGTGCCACTTGCGCAGCCAGACACCGCAGGCGTCGTGGATGGCGGTGGCGATGGCAGGTGCGGCGCCGTTGACCCCGATCTCCGAGATGGACTTGGCGCCGTAAGGGCCGACCTTGTCGTCACTCGGTACCAGGAAGGCCCGAAAATCGCGCGGAATGTCGCCGATCTTGGGCGCGCCATAACTCTTCAGATCCCGGGTCAGCGGAATGCCCTTGCCGTCGTAGCAGATCTCCTCGGTCAGGGAGTGACCGATGGCCCGCATGGTCGCCCCGTAGATCTGGCCGAGCGCCAGCTCGGGGTTGATGGGGGTGCCGCAGTCGAGCAGGGCGTAGAACTTGTCGAGCCGGATCTGGCCGGTTCTGACGTTGACCGCCACCTCGGCGAAGTTGGCGCCATACGGGAAGGCAAGCTCCGAGGTGATGTAGCTGGCGGTGCCCACCAGGATGCCGAAGCCGGTACCTGTCTCGGCCTTGTGGGCCAGCTTGGCGAGGCTCACCTCCCCCAGCTTGCCACGCACCAGGCCCGGGAACGCCAGCTCAACATCGGCTACCGGCTCGCCCAGCATGGCGGCGCCGTGCAGCAGGATCTTCTCCTTGAGGTTCTCGGCCGCCTTCTTGGCCGCGTTGCCGGAGAAGCAGGTACCTGACGAGGCGTAAGCCCCCTTGTCGAACAGGGCGTGGTCGGTGTCACCGGAGATGACGTGCACATCCCCGAGTGGGCAGTGCAGCACTTCGGCGGTCAGCTTGGCCACCACGGTATCGAGGCCGGTGCCGATATCGGCACCACCGGAGTGGACGATAAAGGTGCCGTCCGATTCCAGCTTGACCATGCAGTTGGCCTGATCGATATCCGGGATCCCCGATTTTTGCATGATGATGGCGACGCCACGGCCGATGCGCCAATCCCCGTCGGCGGGTTTGGGGCTGTCCCAGCCAATCAGCTCGCGACCCTGTTTGAGGATAGGTTCGAGGGCACAGCTGGCCGCATGGGGCACCGAGGTAGGCATCTTGCCCTCGCCGATGGCACCCAGCACCTTGAGGATGTCCCCCTCGTGCACCCGGTTGTGCTCCACCATCTCGAGCTGATCGATGCCCAGTTTCTCGGCAAGTTCCGCAATCGCCATGGTCAGCGCGAAGTTGCCCTTGGGCGCGCCATAACCCTGATAGGCGCCGGTCGGACAGATGTTGCTGTAGTAGGTATTGACGGTAAAGCGCACGTTCTCGCACGGATAGAGCGGCAGGGAGAGCGCCGGGCCGTTGCTCGGCACCGTCAGAGAGTGGTTGCCGTAAGGGCCGGTGTTGGCGCGAAAATCCATCTCGATGGCGGTGATGGTGCCATCCTTCTTGGCCCCCACTTTCACCTTCACCTTGGCCACATGGCGAGAGGTGTTGCTGATGAACTCCTCTTCACGGGTGTAGCGGAAGGTGACCGGACGGCCGGTCACCCAGGTCGCCCAGGCGCACACCTCTTCCAGCAGGATGTCCTGCTTGGAGCCAAAACCGCCCCCTACCCGCTCCTTGATCACGTGCACCTGGTGCTGCTTCATGCCGACGATGCGCGCCACCTGACGGCGCACGTGCCAAGGCACCTGGGTGGAGGCGTGAATAACCAGACGATCGCCATCCATGTAGGTGAAGCAGATGTGCGGCTCGGTCGGGCACTGCTGGGCCTGGGTCGACTCGTAGGTGCGCTCGACAATCTCGTCCGCCTCGGCAAAACCCTTGGCCACATCGCCAATCTGGCCATGAACGCTGGCGGCCAGGTTCTCGTGGGGACGAGAACCGATGGGGAAGTTGATGATCATGTGCTCGTCGCCGCGGCGCACCGAGCAGGCGTTCTGCTGCTCGAGATCCGCCGGCGCCCCGGCCATGTAGACGATGGGCTCGTCATGCACCAGCGGCGCATTGGGGGCCATCGCCTCGTCTATGTTCATGACTGCCGGCAGCACCTGATACTCGACCTCGATGAGTTTGAGCGCCTCCAATGCGATGGCTTCGCTCTCGGCCACCACGGCGGCCACCCGATCACCGACGTGACGCAGCTTGCGGCCAAACATGCGGCGATCCAGCGGTGACGGCTCGGGGGCGCTCTGGCCACCCGGGGTGTAGTAGACATCCGGGCAGTTGAGGTGGGTGATGACGTGCACCACCCCCGGCATGGCTTCGGCGCGGCTCACATCGAGTTTGGTGATCACCGCATGGGGATGGGGGCTTCGCAGCATCTTGATGACCAGCGCATCCTCGGTGACCCTGTCCTCCACGTAGCAGGGTTTGGCCTGCACCATCTTGGCGGCGTCCACTTTCGGGCAACTCTTGCCGATGTGGCGCAGGTCGTCACGAAACTCGGGGGCAATCTGGCACAGGTAATCGGGATCCTTGAGGCGCGAGCTGGCCAGCTCGATGGCCTGATAGAACTGCTGGTAGCCGCCGTCGCGGTGAAACAGGCCCGAGAGCGCGTCGTCGATTTGATCACGGTTGGGGCTGGGGTGGCGATCAAGCAGGTCGGTGACGATGAGCGCCGCGGCCGGATCGTTGTAGCCGGACTGCACCACGCCCACGTCCACCATGGCCTGCTGCACCAGACTGAGCTGGTTCCAGCTGCCCAGCGACTCGGCGGTGCGCACCTCTGATCCATCCAGCTGGGCGGCGATCAGCAGGGAGGCGTTGATCACCTTGCCGTTGAAGAGGATCGCGTCGGAGCCGGCAAAGCCGAAGCCGTCGTCGCTGTTGCGCACCGAGTGCATCCGGCACTGGTTGAACAGCACCCGCTGGGCATTCTCGCCCGCCGGGGTGATGACGGTGCGCAGGGCACCGTTCAGGGTGAAATTGAGTTCCATCATGCCTGTACCTCCTGCTGCTGGCACTCCACCAACAGATCCGCCACCACCACGCCGCTGATATAGCGCTTGTAGGCCACGCTGCCACCGAGATCCGCGCGCGGTGCAATCAGCGCGCTCACCGCCGCCTCCAGCGCCGCATCTCGCAGCTCATGACGCTCCACATCCCGCAGGCGCATCGGTTGCGGCGTGACACCCGCCAGGGCGACCCGCATCTCGCCAAGGGCGTCGAGGGCCACCGCAGCAGTCATCACCGCCAGACCGTCGGCGTTGCGGCTGATGCGACGAGTGGCGCAGCGCAGCTCGGGCTCCGGCAGCACCATCCCCAGCACCAGCTCCTTGCGCTGGCCGGCCAGGTAGGCATCGATGGGTTGCAGCTGGTTGTTCTCCAGCACCACCACGGCTTCGAGCACCAGCAGTACCGGCAGTAGCGGGGAGTCCTGCTGCTGGCAGGCAATTTCGCCGCCGAGGGTGGCCTGATTGCGCAGATGGCGGGAGTAGACAAACCCCAGCGCCTCGCACAGGGCGGCCGGGGTACGGGGGTCGTCTTTGAGGGCTTGCAGGGTGACGGTGGCGCCGATGTGGAGCTGACCGTGCTGCTGCTCAATCTGGCCAAGCCCGAGCTTGTCCAGCGAGATGGCGACCTTCTTGTCGGTGCGGGTCGGGGCTGCGTTGAGCTTGCTGCCGCCCCCCATGTAGACGGCGTCGTTGCCAAAGCGGGCCTTGAGTTCCAAAGCCTGACCCAGTTGCTCGGGTCGGAAGAATTGCTCAATCATGTGTCGTCCTTACTCTTGCTGCCCGCCGCCGGGAAAATCCACAGGGCGGGCAATCCAGTCCAAACGTCGGAGGGTGGCCTTAGGCCAGCTGATCCATCCGTTGCCACAGGCGGCTTGCCGCCTTGCTGGCCTGCTCATAAAGGGGCTCGACGTCAAAGGCGAACTCGCGATCCTGATAGACCATGCGCCCCTCCACCATCACGCTGTTGACCGAGGATGAGCCCATGCCGAAGGCGAGATGGCCGCCCAAGTTGCGCGGCGCCAGCGGGGTCGGTGCGGCGTAGTCGCAAATGGTGAGGTCGGCCTTGTAACCTGGCTCCAGGCGGCCAAATTTGGCGCCGAAGTTGCGCTCCAGCAAGGTGTTGCCGTTCCAGAGGAAGCGGGCAAAGCTGTCTGGCCAGAGCGCGCCGCCGGCATCCTTGTGCTTGAAGTAGGCAAACTTGAGCTCTTCGAGCATGTCGGAGCCGATACCGTCGGTGCCAAGCGCCAGATTGCGGTACTCCGGCAGATGCAGGTTGTAGCCCACGTGGTTGTTCATGTTGGAGCGGGCGTTGTGCACCAGGAAGGCATCGCGGCTGTTGAGCAGCTCGATGTCGGCCGGGCTTAAGTAAATGCCGTGGGCGATCAGGGTCTTGCTGTCGACAAGGCCAAACTCGTCCAGCCGGGCGATGGGCTCCTTGCCATGGTGGTGGTGGCCGTGGGCCATGTCGTAACGGTCTTCCGCCACATGGATATGCAGCCCGCGACCGGTGACCTGCACCGCTTCGCGCAGCATGGCGAGCCCCTCGTCGGGCACCGTGAAGGGAGCGTGGGCGCCGATGTGCGCTTCAACCAGATAGGGTTCGCTCCCCTTGGCTTTGGCCGCATCGATCTGTTGGGCGAACAATATGTTCTCCTCCACCCCGGCCTGCAGCTCGGCGAGGCCGCCGTTGCGATCCGTGGTCTCGAAGCAGGTCATGCCGCGCAGCCCCGCCTCCATAAACCCTTTGCGCAGCACATTGAGGGAGCCCTTGATGAAGTTGGGCGAGGCGTGGTGGTCGATTACCGCGCTGCAGCCGCTCTTGATCGCTTCCAGCGAGCAGATGAGGCCGCTGTAGTAGAGGGACTCCTCATCGAGTGCCCGATCGAGCCGCCACCAGAGGTTTTTCAGGGTGGAGATAAAGTCCGGGCAGGGGGCGATGTTGGCCATGATCCCCCGCGACAGGCCGGAGTAGAAGTGGTTGTGGGCACAGACGATGCCCGGCATCACCAGCTTGCCACCCATCTCCCGATAATTGGCCTGCGGGTAGAGGGCCCGCAGATTGGGCCCCACCGCTTTGATGAGCGATCCTTCGATGGCGATATCCACCCCTTCCAGCACCAGGGGCGGCTCCAGCTGGACGGCGGTGACGTTCTTCAGAATAAACATGGTTGGCTCCTTCGCTTATTCGTGGTTCGCTCAGGCCTCGACGGCCCCCAGCAGGTAGTGGTGATGGGCGTGGACATGGCTGATGATCCGGCACATGTCGCCAAGGGCCGCTGGCGCATCCAAAATCTGGCTCTGGGCGTCTATGGTCAGGCGATAGGTCTCGCCGCCCTGACGCACCCGCAGCTCACCGCCCCCGTCATGGCCCTCGGCCAGATAGAAACCGGGGTTGCGGCTGTTGTCGAAGTCCTCGGGCAGGCTGAAGATGGTCACCTTGTCCTGATAGGGTTTGCCCTGCCAGGGGCAGAACTGGGCACAGTTGCCGCACTCGTTGCAGTAGGCATCCAGATGCAGGGTCTGGAACTGGTCCTTGAAGCCCGGCACCGCGATGGCGACGTTGGCCCGGTTGGGGCAGACGTCCACGCACTTGCTGCAGAGGTAGTTGCACTCGAGGCAACGGTGCGCCTCTTGCGCCACGAAGGCATCGCGCTCGTTCTTGTCGACCATGGTGACGGCGATGCTCCCCTTGCGGCGGTAGATCTCGTCCTTGCCCGACGGCTGGGTGGCCACGTCACGCTGCTGGCGGGCGATATGCTCGCGAGAGAGCACCAGATCCGCGGCGCGGCGGGCACCGCCGATGGCACCGACGATGGAGGACGGGCCGCTCTGCACGTCACCGATGAGGAAAACGTTGCGACGGCTGGTTTCGCCAGTCTGGCTATCCACCTCGGGCCAGCCATCGCTGCCAAGGGGAATGCCCATGGCTTTCAATACTTCGCAATCAGGCTGCTCGCCGATGGCGGTGATCAGCGCATCCATCTGCATCACCTCGGTCTGCTCGGTGGGCACCGGACGGCGGCGACCCTGCTCATCAGGTTCCCCCAGCGCCATCATCCGCACGACAAGCTTGCCATCTTTGTCAAAGCGCTCCGGATTGGTGAGGAAGCAGAAACGCACCCCATCCTCCACCGCTTCCAGATACTCCTCGCGATAGGCGGGCATCTCCTTTTCGCTGCGGCGGTAGATAACGGTCACATCGCTGACACCGGGCACCTTGAGGGCAGCGCGGGCGCAGTCCATGGCGGTGTTGCCGGCCCCGATCACCGCCACATGGCGGCCGAGCGGCAGCGGTTTGCCCTGATTGAAACTGCGCAGGAAATGGAAGGATTTGTAAATCCGTTCGTGCCCCCCCTCAAGGCGCATGCCGCCATTCTTGTCGGCGCCGATGCCGACGAAGACATAGCTAAAGCCCTGGGCGTGCAGCTTGTCGACGGTGAGCGCCGGATCGCAGCCGAACTCGAACTTGACCCCGTGGGCGGCGACAAAGTCGATGTCATGCTGAATAAGTTCCGCCGGAATGCGGAACTCGGGGATGATGTGCTTGACCACGCCACCGGCATCCGCTTCACGTTCGAACACGGTGACCGGGTGACCGGCGCGGGCCAGGAAGTAACCGGCGGAGAGACCGGCCGGGCCGGCGCCAATGACCGCCACCGGGTGCTTGTCACCGCTGCCTGCCGGTTTGTGCCAGCGCGCCTTGTACCCTTCCCAGCCGCGCTCCAGCGCGACCTTCTTGAGTTCGCGGATATTGAGCGCGCTGTCGTAGTCGAGACGGGTGCAGTTGTACTGGCACTGGTGATCGCAGATGTGACCTGTGATGGCGGGCAAGGCGTTGCGCTGATAAATCAGCTCAAGGGCTGCCACATACTCCCCCTCGCCCATCAGGCGAATGTACTCGGGGATATCCTGATGCACGGCGCAGGCGGTGACGCAGGGCGCCACGTAGCAGTCGGTCAGCGGCAGGCCGCCACCCACCTCAATGCGATCGTCGGACTTCCACTCCTTCTGGGTGTAATCCATGGTGAGCGCCTTGGCGGCAAGGGCCTCCAGCTTCGCAACATCCACCTGAGCCATGGCCCAGCTATCGGAGGCGTCGATCTCTTTGAGGCACTCCAGCTGGCGCAGGTAGCCACCCGGTTTGAGCAGGTCGGTGGCCATGGTTATGGGACGAATGCCGGTCTCGAAGATATCGCTGATGTTGAACTTGCTGGCACCACCGGAGTAGGAGATGGGCAGCTTGCCATCGAAGGCACGAGACAGCACGGCGGCCACGTTGATGGAGAGCGGGAACAGCGCCCGGCCGGACATGTACATCTCATCACCCGGCAGCGCCCCCTTGCGGTTGATGGTGCCGAGGGTGTTGGTGAGCTTCACCCCGAAGGTGAGCCCCTTCTCGGCTCCCAGCGCCATCAAGCGGGTCAGCATGGCCTTGGCCTGATCCAGTTTGAGATCGTGATCGAACGACGCTTCGCTCAGACCAATGTAATCAAAGCCGCAGGTATCGAGGATCTCGCGCACCCGCGGGTAGCCCAGCAGGGTCGGGTTCAGTTTGACGAAGGTGTTGAGCCCCTTCTCTTCCAGCATGTAGCGGCAGATGGCCTCGATTTCGTTGGGCGGGCAGCCGTGCATGGTAGAGAGGGTGACGCCGTGCACCAGATTGGCCGGAATGCGCTCCACCAGCTGTTGCAGGCGAGCGCGGCGCGCCGCCAGCCCCAGCTCGGCGATAAACTGCTCGTCGGCCACGAGGTCTCGCACCACCTGCTGGTACTCGGCAAATTTCGGATTGCTGCCGGCATCCATCAGGCTGTGGATGAACTGCTGCATCGGTGGCTGTTTGATGCCGTCTAGGTTGTAACCCACGCTCATGTTGAAGATGAAGGACTTGGCCTCCCCGTCGAGGCGCGGGTCGAACACCTCCTCCAGCAGGTAGAGGGCAAACCAGGCCTTAAGGTACTCGTCAAACGCCTTGGGCAGGGTGAACTCGGTGGACCACTCGGTGTTGAAACACTCGTCTTCGGCATCGATGCAGGGCTTTTCCAGTTCGAGACGGTCCAGGATCTGCACCGTCTTGAGCTCGATAAAGCGCCCGCCGGTCAACCAGGAGGTGACGATGTTCTGGGCCAGCTGGGTATGGGGGCCGGCTGCCGGGCCTATGGGAGTCTCGCAGGTTTCACCGAACACCTTGATCTTGCGCTCGTCCTGCTTGCGATAGAATTGCGCGGCGGGAATGCCGAAGATGGATTGACTCGCTTTATATTCCGAGAAGATACGGACCAGAAGGTTCTTGAAGGGAACGGGTCGCATAATATCGCCCATGTTGATCTCCTTGCAGCGGCACTGCTCATTGACAGGGTGAATAAATGGGGCCCATCCATAACCACGCATAAAAAGCCCCTTGAAACTGACAAGAGCAACAATCAGGCCAGCGCCGGATCTTTTTATTTTTCAGCCATAAAAACGTGAGGCACCTCCAATTAATAAAACATCGAAAGCCGATACCAGTTTCGACAATGAGAGTGGCTATCAACACCGAATTTAAATAATAGAAACGCCGCCCTCACCACTGAAAATGATCTCACTTTGGCGCGGCGCGCTATCAGTTTGATAAAGAGCGAGGCCAGCGCCATTATCAGGCCGGCCAGGATGATAACGGCCGCTGTCGGCCCCCGATAACGGGTTAGACAAGGGGATAAATATGCAAAGCAAGGCCGGGAAAGGTCCCTGCCAGCCGACCCGTTCAGCGTTCGAATGCTTCGTCTGCCAGCAGCGCCTGATAACGCTCCGGGGTGTCCACATCCTGCAGGATGGCGGCGCTCTGCACCTCGATAAAACGATGGCGGTGCGCCAGCAACCAGCGGCGCACCGAACCCTGTGCCGGCGCCGTCGTCAGTGCCCTGGCAAGGGCTCTGGGCAACAGCACGGGGTGGCCCGCCTCCCCCTGATAGCAGGGAAAGAGGGTCTCGTCCCCCCGCGCCTGCCAGAGCGTGCGGTACACCTCGGGGGGGATGCAGGGCAGATCGCCGTGGCTTATGAAGAGGTGATCACTGCTACAGGCGGCGAGCCCCGCGCGGATGGAGCTGCCAAGCCCCTGTGCATAATCATGGTTGCGTACCAGCCGGATACGGGGGTGATTGGCATAGCGACTGATCAGCTCATCGGCGCGGTGCCCCACCACCAGAATGACCCGCTCACACAGCACCAGGGCATTTTTGAGACTCTCATCAAGAATCGTGCTCTGGCGATACGGTAGCATCAATTTCCACGCGCCCATTCGTGATGAGAGCCCGGCCGCCGTAATTAGGCAGTCGCACCGCTCGCGCGAATGCCAGTGCTTCTCACTGACCGCGCCTCTATTTTCATCGGTCGTTGCCATGGCTATTTCATCACCCATTCTGCTCACCTCGCCAAATATTGAGAGTGTATTAAACCCGCTCACCGAAAATATTGATGGGCGTACCACTTTAATTAGTCTTTGCGGCGCCGGGGGGAAAACCAGTACCCTCTTCTGGCTGGCCGACTATTTCCATCAACAAGGCAAGAAGGTGCTGCTCACCACCAGCACCCGGATGTTTCTGCCCGCCCCCTCCTCTCGGCGCACCCTGCTGATTGAGGCCGACCCCATTCGTCAGCTGACCCGCTGCCAGGCGCTGCCCGATGAACCGATGCAGCTGGTGCTGTTCAGCCACCTCGATCGGGCCAGCGGCAAGGCGGTGGGGCCAAGCCCCCAGCAGATCGATCTGCTCAAGGGACAGCAACGCTTCGACATCATCCTGGTGGAGGCGGACGGCGCCCATCACAAGTTATTGAAAGCGCCCGCTTTGCACGAACCTTGCATTCCTCGGCACAGTGATTGGGTGATCGCCATGGTGGGCGGCGCCATGGTGGGCGCCAGCGCCGACCCGGCACAGATCCACCGCTGGCCCGAGTTCCAGGCCCTGTGCGGGATTGCGGTCGGTGAACAGCTCGACTGGGCCCTGTTTGATCGGCTGATCGCCCACCCCGAAGGGGCGTTCAAGGGCACCCCGCCCGGGGCGCGCCGAGTCTGGTTTATCAATGGCGATTATCAAAATGAGCAGCAGTGGCTGCCCGCCCTGATAAACCTGCTGCAGCGCCACCCCGAGCTCCACGCCATCTGGCAGGGGGCCGTGCGTGAACCCGGCGCCATTCACCATGTTTGCTGTCGGCCTGCCCCCGAAGCCGCGCAGTCGTTGACCCGTTAAGGATGATACGAGGTACCTTATGAATCTGTTTGTACACGCTGCCCGACTGGAGCAGGAGAACACCCCCTTTGCCATGGCCCAGATCATCGAAAGTCGGGGCTCCACCCCGCGCCATCAGGCCCAGATGCTGGTGATGGCCGATGGCCGGATCCTCGGCACCATCGGCGGCGGCATGATAGAGCGTCTGGTGATCGAAGAAGCCGTGGCCGCCATTGCCGAGCGCAAGCCGCGCATCTTCCACGGCCGGATGGCCCGCAACGGCGAACATGCGGTGGGCTCGGATTGCGGCGGCGCCATGTCGGTCTATATCGATGTCTACGGCCTGCGCCCCCGCCTGGTACTGATCGGTGCCGGTCACGTCAACCGGGCGCTGGCCCATGCCGCGGCACCGCTCGGTTTTGATATCCATGTAGGGGATTGCTTCGAGGGGAGCCTCAGCCTAGATCTCTTCCCGGCCGGTACCCATCTGCAGCAGGCCGACACCATCAGCGCGGTGATCGAGCAGCTTGCCATCGAGCCCGCCAACTTCGTCATCATCGCCACCAACCACCAGGACAAGGAGGCGCTGGATCGGCTCATCAACCGTCCCCTCGCCTATCTGGGGCTGCTCGCCAGCAAGCGCAAGGTGCAGACCTTCACCCAGGCCCTGCGCCAGCAAGGGGTGAGTCAGGAGCAACTGCAGCGGCTGCACGCCCCCATCGGCTACAACATAGGTGCCGAAACCCCCGAGGAGATCGCCATCAGCATCCTCGCCGAGCTGCTGCAGGTTAAAAACGGTAAATCGGGTGGCCTGATGCAGGATGACGTGCGCCTCAAGCGGGATCAGCTGGTGGTGATGCGCGGCTCCGGCGATATCGCCACCGGCGTGACGCTGCGCCTCTACCATGCCGGCTTCAAGGTGGTGATGCTGGATCTCGACAAACCCACGGTGATCCGCCGTACCGTCGCCTTCGCCCAGGGGATGTTCGACGGCGAAACCCGCGTCGAGGGGGTGCGAGCCAAGCGGGTCGAAAGCGTCGAGCAGGCGTTTGAGCAGCTGGATCTGGGTGTCATACCGCTGCTGGTTGACCCCGACTGCGCCACTCTTGCCGAACTCAAGCCCCGCTATCTGGTGGATGCCATCCTCGCCAAGCAGAATCTCGGTACCCACAGGGAGATGGCTCCCATCACGGTGGCCCTCGGCCCGGGGTTTGAGGCGGGGCGCGACTGCGATGCGGTGATCGAGACCAACCGTGGTCACCATCTGGGGCGGGTCATCTATCAGGGCCCTGCCCAGCCCAATACCGGCATTCCCGGGGTGATCGAGGGGCACTCCGCCCGCCGGGTGGTGCGCGCCCCCGTCGCCGGGGTGATGAAGAGCCTGATCAGGCTCGGCGATCTGGTGCAGGAGGGGGACGTGATCGCCCACGTGGGGGACGCCCCCATTATCGCGCCGCTCTCCGGCATGGTGCGAGGTCTGCTCAGCGATGGCATCGAGGTCACCGTCGGCTTCAAGATCGGTGACATCGACCCCAGAGGCGAGCGGGCCGATGCAACTACGGTATCGGACAAGGCTCGCGCCATCGGCGGCGCCGTGCTGGAGGCCATGATGCATCTGGCCCAGCGCCGATAAGCGCGAAATCGGCAAGGCCCTCGTCATCAACGGGCGGCGCCGTGCTGGAAGCAATGATGCATCTGGCCCAGCGCAGGTAAGCCAGCGCGCCAACAAAAAGGGCCCGCCATGATGGCGGGCCCTTTTCCATGCTCGTTCCTCTAATCGGCTTAGCCCTGCTTGACCCGGGTCTCCCCCGCTACCGACACCACAGAGCGTTTGCCCTTGCGGCTGATGACGACAAGCGCCAGCACGATCAGGGCGATGCCGCTCCCCTCCACCGGCCCCGGGTTTTCACCGAGCAACCACCAGGAGAGCAGCACGCCGCTCACCGGCACCGCCAGGGTGCTGAGCCCGGCGATCCCCGCCGGCAGCTTTTTCAGCACGAACAACCAGAGGCTCCAGGCCAGCGCCGTGGCGAAGATGGCGCTGTAGGCGAGCGCACCAAACACATAGGGCTGCCAGTCGATGGGGCGCTCCGGCACCAGCGCCGCGACCAGCGCCATCACCAGGGTGGCGTAGATCATCTGCCAGGTGGTGAGGGACATCAGATCCACCCCGGGGTGGCGGGCATACATCCGCTTGGCAATGATGGCGCTGATCCCCCAGCAGATGCCGGAGGCAATGCCCAGTAGCGCGCTCTTCATGGAATCCAGGTGCAGCTGCCAGGGCTCGATCACCAACAGCAGGCCGCAGGCGGCCACCCCGACCGCCAGATAGTGCAGCTTGCGCATCCGCTCCCCCAGAAAGAGCGCCGCGAAGATCACCACCCAGAACGGCATGGTGTAACTCAGAATGGCCACCTTGCCCGCCCCGCCGCTGATGAGCGCCCACTGGGCCAGCCCCACCATGCCGCAGGTCTGGAACAGGGCGATGGCGAGGGTATAGCGAAACGGGGTGGGTTTGAGATAACGGCGTCCGCGCAGGCACTGCACCAGCAGCAACACCAGGGATCCGCACAGGCAGCGCAGGGCAGTGAACTCGAAGGCCCCCGCGTAGAGCATCACCTGCTTCATCACGATCCAGCTGTAACTCCAGATGGCGGTGAGCAGGACCAATCCCCCCAGCGCCGCCATGTTCAACTTGCTATTCATTGTGCTGCCTTGTTGCTACTGCGGGCGGTACGTCCGCCATTCGGGGCGCCATCTTACTCCTCTGCCGTCCCCCTGCCCACCGCGGATAAGAGCTGGCCGGCCCATGCTTTCCCTCTGCCAATCCCTGACGCCGGCCAACAGAAAGGGGGCCTTGGGCCCCCTGTTTGCAACCATCAAAGACGAGGCTACAGGCTTATCAGGGTGCCGGTCTTGCCGGCAATGCCGTCGGCGGCCTTCTCCAGCAGGGTGATCAGGGATTTGCGCCCCGCCATGGAAGTGGCGAACGAGAGCGCCGCCTCCACCTTGGGCAACATGGAGCCCTTGGCAAACTGCCCCTGTGCAATAAAGCTGTTGGCATCGGCCACGCTCAGGGTATCGAGCCACTGCACATCGGGCTTGCCGAAGTTGATGGCGACCTTCTCCACCGCAGTGAGGATGATCAGCATGTCGGCATCGATGAGCTCCGCCAGCCTGGCACTGGCCCAATCCTTGTCGATCACCGCGCTGGCACCACGCAGGTGATTGCCCTCGCGCAGCACCGGAATACCACCGCCACCGACGGTGATCACCACCTGACCGGCGGCCAGCATGGCAGAGACGGTCTCCTTCTCGATGATGTCGATGGGTTTGGGAGATGCCACCACCCGGCGATAGCCGCGGCCGGCATCCTCTTTGAGCCACTCGCCCTTGGCCATCAGCGCCTCGGCCTCCTCCTTGCTGAAGAAGCCGCCGATGGGCTTGCTTGGGTCGAGGAAGGCGGGATCGTTTTTATCCACCTCCACCTGGGTCACCAGGGTGGCCACCGGCTTATGGATGCCGCGCTCCAGCAGGGCCTCGCGCAGGGCATTTTGCAGGTCATAACCGATATAACCCTGACTCAGGGCTACGCAGACCGACATGGGCAGATGGGGCGCCTTGGGGTCGTGGCGGGCCGCCACCTCGAACGCCTGCTGGATCATCCCCACCTGCGGGCCGTTGCCGTGGGTCACCACCACCTCGTGCCCCTGGGCAATCAGGTCGGCAATGGTGCCCGCCGTGCTCTGCACCGCCTTCATCTGCTCGGGCAGGTTGTTGCCCAGCGCATTGCCGCCAAGGGCCAGTACGATTCGCTGTTTCATCTTGTTATCTCCAGTGAGGGGACAGGCCGGCGCGATACCGGCCCACCTTTCGTTGTTCGCATAAGTTTGCGGGTCAGCCTGTTTCGAACGGATTGTCAGCCTGCCACTGTGGGACAAGGCGAGTGCAGCTCCGGTGCCAAGGCCGGGTCAAAGGGCGCTCTGGCCAGAAAGCGGCCATGGCCGCGTAGCCCCAGAAACTCGCCGTCGCGAGCGACGATCTCGCCGCGGCTCAGGGTCAACCTGATCCGGCCGGGGCAGCGCATCCCCTCGTAGGGGCTGTAGTCGCCGTTGTCATGCAGCGCGGCGTGGCGAATAACCGTCTCGCCACGGGGATCCATCACCACCAGATCGGCGTCAGACCCCGCTTGCAGGTTGCCCTTGCGCGGCCAGAGGCCAAACAGGCGCGCCGGGTTGGCGCTGGTGAGCGCCACGAAGCGGGACGGCGAGATGCGCCCCCCCAGCACTCCGTGGGTAAACAGCAGCAGCATCCGGTTTTCGACCCCGGGCAAACCGTTTGGGCAGCGGCTGAAATCGCCGCCAGAGAGGGTCATGCGCTGGGCGTGGGAGAAGTTGCAGTGATCGGTCGCCACCGTATCGATATCGCCGGCAGCGATGCCGACCCACAGCTTGTCCTGCTCGCTACGTCCACGCAGCGGCGGACTCAGCAGATAGTCGACCCCGTTCTCCTTGTAATAACACTGCTCATCGAGCAGCAGATATTGCGGGCAGGTCTCTACCCAGACCGGCTGGCCCTGACGGCGCGCCAGCTTGAGGTACTCCAGCCCCAAGCCGTTGGATAGGTGGACGATATAGAGCGGCGCATTGCCAGCGAGACCCGCCAGATTGATCATCCTGGCGATCGCCTCGGCTTCACACTGCAGCGGACGGCTTTGCGGGTGATACCAGGGCTCACAGTGGCCGGCGGCCAGCAGGGCGGCCCGGCGCGCCGCGATGGCGGCATCGTTCTCGGGGTGGACGGTGGCAAGCGCCCCCACCTCCTTGAGGCGGGCCAGGGCGCGCAGCACGTCATGGTCCCCCAGCTTGTACTGGTAGGTGAGATAGAGCTTGAAGCTGCTGATCCCCTCCTCCTGCACCATGGCGGCCATCTCGTGGAGGATGGCGTCATCCACATGCTGGACAACGCCGTGAAAGCTGTAATCGATCACCGCCTGATTGGCGGCGTAATCGTGATAGCGGGCCAGCTGGTGATGCAGGTTGCACCCCGCCGGGCCAAATCCCATGTGATCGACGATGGTGGTGGTGCCACCACAGGCGGCGGCACGGGTACCGCTGAAAAAATCATCGCAACTGCGGGCAATCCCGACATCTATGTTGAAGTGGGTGTGGACGTCGATGCCGCCCGGCATCACGTAGCAGCCGCTGGCATCGATCAGCTCGGTCTCGCCATCGGGCGAGATAGCGGCGGCGCGCGCGCGGATCACTCCGTCTTCGATCAGCAGATCCTGACGATATTCACCCTGCGCATCGACCAGCACACCGTGTTTGATCAGCCGTTTCATCCCCACCCCCTCGCACATCCGATCGCGTCAAACAGCAAGGCCCCGCCTGCTAAAGACGGGGCACTGGCCACACTTGCAACACCGGGCGGTGATGAGAGTCACCGCCCGGCAGCCCCCTTACTTGTCCAGCTCGGCCAGATAGAGCATGGGGATCACGGCGTACATGGCGGCGCACTTGACCAGATGCTCCTTCCAGGTCTTCTCGTTCGGCGCGTGGGCCTCCGGCTCCTTGCCCGGGCCAAAGCCGATGACCGGGATGCCGTGACGACCCATGATGGAGACCCCGTTGGTCGAGAAGGTCCACTTGTCCACCACCGGCGCCTTGTTGAACAGCTGGGTGTACGCCTTGGAGAGGGTCTTGACCGTGATGTGATCCTCTTCCACCTTCCAGGTCGGGAAGTAGCACTCGGTCGGGTAGACCAGACCTGTGTAGGCCGGACGGTCGTACTGGTACATGGAGACCTCGGCGCCGGCGGCTTGCACCGCAGGCAGGGCGCGGATCTCGTCGAGCGCCCCTTGCCAGGTCTCGCCCCAGGTGAGACGACGGTCGATGGAGACGGCGCAGCTGTCCGCCACGGCGCAGCGGCTTGGGGAAGTGAAGAAGATCTCGGAGACGGTCAGGGTGCCCTTGCCGAGGAAGTCGTCATTGCCGAGGTTGTGGCTGAGTTCCTGCAATTCACCGAGGATCGGGCCCATCTTGAAGATGGCGTTGTCACCGCGCTCCGGCGCGGAGCCGTGGCAGCTCACCCCCTGCACCTCCACGCGGATCTCCATGCGGCCACGCTGGCCACGGTAGATCTGGCAGTCGGTCGGCTCGGTACTGACCACGAATTCGGGGCGGATCTTGCTCTGCTCTATGATGTACTGCCAGCAGAGACCATCGCAATCCTCCTCCTGCACGGTGCCGGTCACCAGCAGGGTGTACTCGTCTTCCAGCCCCAGATCCTTGATGATCTTGCCGGCGTAGACCATGGAGGCCATGCCCCCTTCCTGATCGGAGGCACCGCGGCCACCGATGATCTCGTGATCTTCCATCCCCTCATAAGGGTCGAAGGTCCAGTTGGCGCGGTTGCCGACACCGACGGTATCGATGTGGGCATCCATGGCGATCAAGTGCGGGCCGTGGCCGATATAGCCCAGCACGTTGCCCATGGGGTCGATCACGACCTTGTCAAAACCAACCTTCTCCATCTCCTGCTTGATGCGCAGCACCACCCGCTCTTCATCACAGCTCTCGCTCGGGATGGCGATCATGTCGCGCAGGAACTGAGTCATCTCGGCCTTGTACTGGTAAGCCTTCTCCAACACCATTTCAAACGGAATTTGCTTGCTCATTGTGTCTCTCCATAACCAACCTGGGGGTACGGGAGTGCGCCTCCCGCCCGCTACTCGTCATGGCACCCGCCGGGCACCATCATTTTCAATTCGTACCTCTTTCATTTGCAGGCGGGATTACCCGCAGGCAGGGTGCTTGCCTTCCCACACCACTTCCCGGTAATGGGCCACGTCGGTGTCCCCTTCGGTGTTGATCACCAGCACCACCGACTGCTCATCGAGCCCTAGCCGGGCCATCAGCGCCGCGCGATCCGGGTGGTGGCGCACCGCCGCCAGCACGCCGGTGCCGACCGAGCCGGATTCGCCGGAGATGATGCGGGGATCATCGCCAAGGGGGTTGCCGAGCACGCGCATACCGAGCGCCGAGACCTTGTCGTGACAGGAGATGAACTGGGTGGTGCAGCCACGCAGCACCGGCCAGCCGAGGGGATTGGGTTCGCCGCAGGCGAGACCGGCCATGATGGTGCGCATGTCGCCCCCCACGTTGACCATCTCCCCCGCCACGCCGGAGCGGTAGATGCAGTCGGCCTGATCCGGCTCGACCACGATACTGTGCAGGTTCTTCGCCCCGAAGCAGTCCACCAGATAGCCGAGCACGCCGCCCGCCAGCGCCCCGACCCCGGCCTGCAGCAGCACGTGGGTGGGCTGTTTGATGCCCATGGCCTGCATCTGCTCGACCGCTTCGTCGGCCAGGGTGGCGTAACCCTGCATGATCCAGGTCGGGATCTTGGTGTACCCCTCCCAGGCGGTGTCCTGCACTATGTACCAGCCGCGCTCCTCGGCCATCTTCATGGTCAGGCGCACGGTGTCGTCGTAGTTCATGTCGGTGACGATGCACTCGGCCCCCAGCGCCAGAATGTGATCCACCCGCTCCTGGGCCGAGCCCTTGGGCATGTAGACCACCGCATGCTGACCCACCTGCTTGGCGGCCCAGGCGACGCCGCGACCGTGGTTGCCGTCGGTGGTGGTGGCGAAGGTCATCGGCTCCTTGATGGTGCGCTTGATGAGATCGAAGGTGAAATCCTCCACCGCCACCCCGTATTTTTCACAGAGCAGGTTGGCGATGGCGTAGACGCCACCCAGCATCTTGAAGGCATTGAGACCAAAGCGCTTGGACTCATCCTTGACCAGAATGTTCTTCACCCCGATATAGGCGGCGAGCGCTGTCAGATCGCACAGGGGGGTGGGCTCATAACCGGCCAGTTTTTTATGAAAGGCGCGGGCCTTTTGCGCCTCGATACGGGAAAACAGGGGCAGCGACTCACCGGTAAAGAAACGGTTATCGGCAATCTCCATCTTCAGGGAAAATTGGGACATGAATACCTCGCAAAGAGTCATCTCGCCGGGGATCATCGAGTGAAAAGCGCCCCGGGGAGAGAACCCGTGACAATCATTGCGTGATGACGACGGCCGGGCGGGACTTATTTCCCGCCCGGCCAGGCCATTATTTGACGCGTTTTTGCGCCTCTTTTATCAAGCCTTCGAGGGCGGCGCCCGGTGCCGAGAATTTACGGGCGACAATCATGGCGGCGATAATATAGGGCTTCCAGCTCGCCTCTTTATAAGTGGCGATCCGGTATTTCTCGAATACCCCTTCACTCACTTCCCCTTCCTTGCAGGAGACGCCGGAAATATCCGCCGGCAGGCAGTGCATATAGAGCGCTTCACCCCCCTTGGTAAGGGCCATCATCTCTTCGGTGCAGTGCCAATCCTTGTGCTTGGCGTTTTGCGCCAGGCAATGCTGCTCCAGCTCCTTGAGGCCAGCGTGATCGTTGGCCCGCAGCAACTCGGTGCGCTGCTCCATCACCTGATAGGGCGCCCAGGACTTGGGATAGACGATATCGGCATCCTTGAACGCCTCTGCCATGGAGGTAACCTGGCGGAAACTCCCGCCGGAGGCCTTGGCATTCTCCCTGGCCACCTCGATCACGTCCGGGATCAGGTCATACCCCTCCGGGTGGGCCAGGGTCACGTCCATGCCAAAGCGGGTCATCAGGCCGATGATGCCCTGCGGCACGGAGAGCGGCTTGCCGTAGCTCGGCGAGTAGGCCCAGGTCATGGCAATCTTCTTGCCCTTGAGGTTCTCGAGGCTGCCGAAGTGCTCCTGCAACCAGGCGAGATCAGCCATGGACTGGGTCGGGTGATCAATGTCGCACTGCAGGTTGACCAGCGCCGGGCGCTGGGGCAGTACCCCCTTCTCGAACCCTTCGTCGAGCGCGGCGCCCACTTCACGCATGTAGGCGTTGCCGGCCCCCAGGTACATGTCGTCGCGAATGCCGATGGCATCGGCGCAGAAGGAGATCATGTTGGCGGTTTCGCGGACGGTCTCGCCGTGGGCAATCTGGGACTTGCCCTCGTCCAGATCCTGCTGGGTCAGGCCAAGCAGGTTGAGGGCGGAGGCGTAGGAGAAGCGGGTACGGGTGGAGTTGTCACGAAACACCGAGATGCCAAGACCGGTATTGAACAGCTTGGTGGCGATGTTTTCGGCACGCAGTCCCTTGAGGGCCTCGGCCAGTTTGAGCACCAGCGCCAGCTCCTGAGGGGTCTGCTCCCAGGTCAGCAGGAAATCTTTTTCATGCAGGTTGGACTTGAGTTCATTGATCTCTTTGATTAACTGGTTCACTGCTTTCATCGTTAGCCCCAATCTGTTGATGAGAAATGCATTGCTCCCCTTCCACTCACAGGTCACCGAAACAAGGGCCATTGGGTGAGTTCATCGGTCAGCGTCAAATAAGGGCAATCAATAAGTGTGCCAACGCATAAATAAGCGGGAAATAACCAGAAAAGGCGTCTTGAATGTGAGCCGGCGCACAGCCTGAGGCTATATGGCGCCCCGCCAAGGCAGGTGAGTCGGCTTATTTTCAAGCTGATGGCTGCGCGCCACTGAAATAGCGCGAGAATAGTGTGAGAGGAGGCCAAGCCGGCCCTGATAATTATCAGTCCGGCTATCACCGGCACCTGCCAATTGATAGAGAACGGGGCCACATTCTCATAATGATAACGCCGCGATTGTCGGTCGCGGCACGGTGAAGCGGGGCCGCCAGGCGACCCGCTGCGGGATCAGGCCTGCACGGCTATCTCGTACTTCTTTATCTTGCGATAGAGGGTGGCGATGCCGATCCCGAGCGCCTGGGCGGCCAGCTTCTTGTTGCCAAGGCGCAGCAGGGTCTCCTCTATCATCTGTTTTTCCATGCTCTCCAGCCCGTTTTCGCCAAGTGGCAGCGCCAACCCGCGCTCGACCTGACCGGCGGCCGGCTCTGGCAGGCTTGCCTCTGGCGATGACCAGGGCGTCCCGGCAGCCGGTGCCGGGTTGCCAGCGGCAGGGCTGAGCGCAGGGTCGGCCAGCATGCCATGGGAATAAGGGTCTGGCGAGAGCGGCATGCGCGCGATCTGCGCCGTGCTCCGAGGCGGCTCGTCCGCCCCACTGCGCTGGTTGCGCAGGATGTTGGGGGGCAGCAGGATGCTCTCGATCACCTCCCCCGCCTGCACCACGTTCACCAGGTACTCGATGAGGTTGCTGAGCTCGCGCACGTTGCCGGGCCAGCGGTAGCCCTCCAGCAGTGCCATCACCTCCGGGCTCAGTCCCGGATACAGCAGGCCGATGCGGCTGGTGTGCAGGTTGAGGAAGTAGTGGGTCAGCAGCGCCACGTCCCCCTCCCGCTCGCGCAGGGGCGGCAGGTGGATGGGAATGACGTTCAAGCGATAGAAGAGATCCTCGCGAAACTTGCCCTCGGCGATGTACTGCTCCAGATGCTGGTGGGTCGCGGCTATGATACGGATGTCCACCGGCACCGGCCGGCTGGCGCCGATTGGGGTCACTTCCCTCAGCTCCAGCACCCGCAGCAGCTTGGCCTGCATGGTGAGCGGCATGTCCCCTATCTCGTCGAGAAACAAAGTCCCCTGCTGGGCGGCCTGGATCAGCCCCTGCTTGCCGGTGCTGGAGGCGCCGGTGAAGGCCCCCTTCACGTAACCGAACAGCTCGCTCTCGAGCAGCTGCTCGGGGATGGCGGCGCAGTTGATGGCGATGAAGGGCTTGTCGCGGCGCGGGCTGAGCCGGTGGATGGCGCGGGCCACCACCTCCTTGCCGGTGCCGCTCTCGCCGCACACCAGCACGCTGGAGGGGCTCAGGGCGATGCGATGGAGCAGCTTTTTCAGGGCCCGCATCGGCTTGCTCTCCCCGATCAGCATGCTGACCCCCTCGTCGGGCTCCAGCGGCGGGTTCGGCGTGCCGTGGGACTGGTGAAACGCCATCAGAAACAGCTGCTGGCCCTGTACGTGGTGCAGCTGGCCGATGATCAGCTCCTGACGATCCCCCAGGGTGACGATGTGCTGCAGGTGGCCGGTCAGCCCCTGCTGGGCAAAGGTGAGCGGGCGCAGCCCAATCTCGCAGCCCAGCAGCGCCTCCTGCTGGCAGTTGAGCTGCTTGAGCGCGACCTCGTTGGCGTAGAGCAGCTGGCTCTTCTCGTCGAGCAGCAGGCAGCCCTGATCCATGTGGTTCATCAGACTCAGGAAGACCTTGTTGACCCCGTCCGACAGCCCGCGCGAGTCGAGCAGCTTGGCCACGAAGATGCTGGAGATGTGCTGCACATAGTCGCACACCTCCTGCAGGTTGTTGTTGAGGCGGGCCTGCTGCTCCGGATTGAAGGCCACCAGGCTGATCACCCCGATGCAGTTCTCCTCCACCATGATGGGCACCCCGAGAAAGGCCCGCTCCCGGCAGCTCTCCTTGCAGCTGCACCCCTCGCAGACCGGATCCTCGCTGGTGTGGGTGACGATCTTCTCGCGCTGATGCTCGATGACGTAGCGCAACAGGCGGGAGTCCCCCTCCAGCTGGCGACCGAAGAACTTGCCGTAAGGGCCGGTTCCCGCCACCCGCACCATGTTGGCGTCCACGATTTCCACTTCCAGTTGCAGCACGCTGGCCAGCATCTTGGCAAAGCGCAAAATGGTGGGCTGGATCTGCATCAACAAACATTGGTTACTGACGGACATCATGTTGTAAATCCCCTGGCTCCCACCCCGGGTGGGATTCATGCTGGCCAGATACTATGCCAATTCGACGGCAGCGACTTCGCCGAGGATCACGAAAAGGGAACTTGCACCCACCCCGCTCCCGGGAGTGAGAGCTGGCGCAGAGTGGGGAAGAGAAAAGCCAAGGAGCAGGCCGCCCACATCATCCGGTGTGCGCTAAAACGACGAGAAGGGCCGGCTCAGCTGCCCAGATGCAGGGCCAGCCAGACTGCCAGCGGGATCACCAGGACCGAGAGCGCATTGCCACCGAGCACGATACTGGCCACCTTCTCGGGCTGGCACTGGTACTGCTCGCACAGCATGTAGTTGAGCACCGCCGGGGGCAACGCCACCGACAGCATCAGAAGCGGAACCCAGGCCGGTTGCAGCGGCAGCAGCCAGACCGCCAGCCCCAGGGAGATACCGCCCGCCAGCAGATAGAGCAGGTTGCACTTGAGGGCGAGCCCCAGGTGATCCAGCTCCCCTTCCATCAGCCGGATACCCAGGGCAAACAGCATCAAGGGCACCGAGATCTGGCCAAGCAACGAGGCGCTGGTCACCAGGTATTCGGGCAGCGGAATGTGCAGATTGGCCACCAGCAGGCCCGCCAGGGCGGCCCACAGCACAGGGCTGCGCAGCCAGAGCCAGCGGGAGGTGTTGGCCGAGAGGATGAACATGCCCACCGAGAAGTGGAGCAGGTTGGAGAGCACGAAGAGGATGATGATGGCGCCCAGCTGCTGCTCGCCGAAGGCCAGCACCATCAGCGGAATGCCGAGGTTGCCGGTGTTGCGAAACATGGCGGGCAGGATCAGGGCCGGTCGGCTGATGCTGCTAAGCCTGAGCAGGGAGAGCAGCAGCCCCGGCAGCAGGATCACCAGGGCCCCCGCCGCGATGAGCGAGAGGTGAGCCATCAGATCCAGCGGGTATTTGACCAGCGCCGAGAAGACCAGCGCCGGGGTGAACAGCTCGATATTGGCCCGGTTGACGTAACCCAGCGCGCCGCCCGGACGCAACCGGCCGTAGAGGGCGCCAAGCCCCACCACCGCAAACACCGGAATGACGATATTGAGCAGCGCGCTGAACATAGGCGAGTCCTTTACAGTTCGCGGGCGGGGGTTCCCATCAGCAGCACGGGATCCAGGGTCACTTCCTGGCGACCGTTGCTCACCCAGAGCTGGCCATCGGAGATGGTACAGGTGAGCTGCATGGTGCGCTCGACCATCTCGGTCAGCGGCAGGGTCTGGCTGTCGGAGAGCTCAATCACGGTGAGGTTGTCGTGCAGGCTGAGCTTGCCCTGGTTCTGCTTCCACCAGACGCTGGTGCCACGGCCGCCGTAGAGGTAGAGCACCACATGGCGGGAGCGGTTGCACGCCTTCTTGAGACGGCGCTCGTCGGGCTGACCGAGTTCGATCCAGAGTTCAATCTCGTCGGAATAGTTCTTGCGCCAGAGCTCGGGCTCATCATCGGCAGAGAGGCCCTTGGTGAACTCCAGTCGCTCGGCGGCGTGCCAGGCGAAGGCCGCCAGCCGGATCATCATCCGCTCGTCGGTCTCGGAGGGGTGACGGGCCAGGGTGAGAGAGAAGTCCTGATAGAGATTGCGATCCATGTCGGACAGGCTGAGCTGAGCCTTGAATACGGTTGCCTTGAGAGCCATAGAAAACCTTGAATACCTTGGGAAGCGGGCCGAAACGAAAAACTGCGCGCCAGTGTAATCAAAATCGGCGGCAGGTTCGACCTCAAGCAGCACAGATTTGGCCCGGCTCGCGCAGATAACAGCCTGCAGAGGCTCCAAAAACAAATGCCAGTCCGAAGACTGGCATTTGGCGGTATGAACGAAAGAAGCGGATCACTTCTCGGCGGACTTGACCCCGAAGGCATTGAGCAGCAAGCAGCAGGTCACTGCCACCGCTACAAACCCGCTCAGGAAGATAAAGGGCATGGCCCCGTATCCCAATACAGTCCAGATGGTTTGTTCAAGCAGACTCATTATGTGTCCTTCATCCAGTGAAATGGGTGTCCCTTTCGTGACGGGGTTATTCCCCGTTCCTGATGATGCTATTTGACCCCAACCAGCGCCTGAGTCCTATGCCACCAAAGTAATAAATAGGGGGCTACTTTGCGTTGGATCAACAATTTATCCCTTGCCGAGGAAAAATATGGACGCAATTCAACCCGTTGTCAGCCTGCGGCCCTCTCCTCTCCCATTGCTGCACCAAAAAGAAGGAGGCGACCCTGAGGTCGCCTCCTTGTCGGTTGGGCTGTTGCCGCGAGCGGCGCACCCTCAATAGAAGCGCTGCTGCTCGGCAGCCATCGCCTTGAGGCGATCGCAGGGGGCGAACCGGTCGCCATGGCGCTTCTGGTAGTGCTCAAGACGCGCCACCAGGTGCTCGATGCCAAGGCTGTCCATGTAGCGGAACGGGCCGCCCAGGAACGGCGGGAAGCCGATGCCGAAGATGGCGCCGATGTCGCCATCGCGGGCCGAGGCCACCACGCCGCTGTCGAGCGCCATGGCCGCTTCGTTGAGCATCATCAGCACGCAGCGCTCGGCGATCTCCGCCTTGGCCTGTTTGGCTTGGGGGCTGACGCCCAAGACGCCGTAGACGCTGTCGTCCACCTTCTTCTTGCCCTTGGCGGCCTTGCCGTAGAGGTAGAAGCCCTTGCCGTTCTTGCGCCCCTTGCGATCGTTTTGCAGCAGCTTGTCAAAGGCCGCCGGCGCCTGGAAGCGCTCGCCCCCCAGCTCTTTCTCGAGGATCGGGGAAATCTTGGCCCCCACGTCGATCCCCACCTCGTCCAGCAGGGTGATGGGGCCCACCGGGAAGCCGAAATCGAGCAGGGCACCGTCCAGCACCTCCACCGGCTCCCCTTCCAGCACCAGGCGCGCAGCCTCGTTCATGTAAGGAGCCAGGATGCGGTTGACGTAGAAGCCCGCCTCGTCCTTGACCACGATGGGGGTCTTGCCTTGGGCGCGGGCGAAGGCCAGGGTGGTGGCAACCGTCTCGGCACTGGTGCCGGCGTGGGGGATGATCTCCGCCAGCGGCATCTTGTCCACCGGGCTGAAGTAGTGCAGCCCCACCACCCGCTCCGGGTGTGCCGCCGCCGAGGCGATCTGGTGGATAGGCAGGGAGGAGGTGTTGGAGGCAAACACAGTGTGCTCGCCGCACTCGCGCTCCACGTCCTGCACCATCTGGTGCTTGAGGGCGAGATCTTCGAACACCGCCTCCACCACCATGTCGACCCGGTGGAAACCGGAGTAGTCGAGGGTGCCGGTGAGCAGGCTCATCTGCTTCTCAAGCTCGCTGCGCAGGATATGACGACGCTTGAGCTTCTTGGCCAGGATGTCGTAGCTGTAGCGCATGGCGTTGCCGATGCCGGCACTGGCCACGTCCTTGATCCGCACCGGTACCCCCGCCT
The DNA here is from genome assembly GCF_040908225.1 of Aeromonas sp. R5-3. NCBI lineage: Bacteria > Pseudomonadati > Pseudomonadota > Gammaproteobacteria > Aeromonadales > Aeromonadaceae > Aeromonas > Aeromonas sp. R5-3. The sequence continues at coordinate 133,250 of NZ_JBFODH010000008.1, forward strand.
TGGTGGCGGTGACGAAGGCGATGCCGCCCCCCATCAGACCGCCGCCCAGCACGGCGGCATGACCCACCTTGCGCGGCTCGGCCCCCTGATAGGTGACCTCCTTCTTCATCTCTGTGGTGGCAAAGAAGATGGAGCGCAGGGCGGCGGATTCGCTGGTCATCACCAGCTCGCCAAAGTGGCGGGATTCGGCGGCAAGGCCTGCCTGCATCCCCTCTTCCACCCCGATGCGCACCACCTCCAGGATCAGCTCAGGGGCCGGGTAGTTGCCGCGGGTCTTCGCCTTCACCCCCTTGCGGGCCTGATCGAACAATACCTTGCGGCCAAGCTTGTTGGTCTCCAGCAGTTTGCCCTGCAGATCCCGCTTCAGCTCGTGGCGGGGCTTGCCCTTCTTGGCCAGCTTGATGGCGGCCTCCAGCAGGATGGAGGGGGGCACCACATCGTCCACCAGCCCCAGTTTCCTGGCCTGCTTGGCCCGCACCTGCTTGCCGGTCAACATCAGATCGAGCGCCTTGGCCACCCCGATGAGGCGCGGCAGACGCTGGGTCCCGCCGGAACCCGGCAGCAAGCCCAGTTGCACCTCGGGCAGGCCGAGCACCGTCTTGCCGTGATCGGTGACCACCCGACCATGACAGGCCAGCGCCAGCTCCAGCCCGCCGCCGAGGCAGGGGCCGTGGATGGCGGCGATCACCGGAATGGGCAGCGACTCGATCTCTGCAAAGATCACCTGCCCTTCCCGCGACAGCGTCTCGGCATCCTTGGCGCTGGTGCAGGCCGCCAGCATGCTGATGTCGGCGCCGGCGATGAAGGAGTCCTTCTTGCCGGAGACCACCACCAGGCCGATCAGCTCTTTATTGGCTTTCACCTCGGCCAGCACCGCGCGGATCTCGTCCACGAAGGCGGCTTTGAGGGTATTCATGCTCTCGCCCGGCACATCCATGGTGAGAATGCCGATGCCATCCTGGCGCACCGCCAGGGAAAAAGTCTTCTCGCTCATCACTCTACCTCCAACACCATGGCCACGCCGAGACCGCCCGCCGCACAGGCGGTGTTCAGCCCCAATCCTCCCCCCCGACGCCGCAGCTCGTGCAGGGTCTGGGTGATCATGCGCGCACCGGTCGCGGCAAAGGGGTGACCATAGGCCAGCGAGCCACCGAGGACGTTGAATTTGTCCATGTCCACCTCGCCGATGGCCTGATCACGACCCAGCTTGCTCTGGGCAAACTCGTGGCTGGCAAACATCTTGAGGTTGGCCAGGGTCTGGGCGGCAAAGGCTTCGTGCATGTCGATCAGAGTGAGATCGCTGAGCGTGATGCCGGCGCGGTCCAGCGCCAGCGGGGTGGCGTAGGAGGGGCCCATCAGCATGTCCTGCCACACATCGATGGCAGAAAACGCGAAGCTGCGGATATAGCCGAGCGGCTCGAGACCTAGCTCGCGGGCCCGCCCTTCGCGCATCAGCAGCACGGCGGCAGCGCCGTCGGTGAGCGGGGTGGCGTTGGCGGCGGTGACGGAGCCGTGCAGTCGGTCAAACACCGGCTTGAGCTTGGCGTAGCTCGCCAGATCCGAACTTTCGCGGATGTTGTTGTCTCGCTCCAGCGGCGCCTTGTAGGGAGGCACGTGAGCGGTGAACACCTCGCCATTGAGCTTGCCATCGGCCCAGGCCTGAGCGGCCAGGGTATGGGAGCGGTGCGCCAGCGCGTCTTGCGCCTCGCGGCTGATCTGGTGGCTCTTGGCCATCTGCTCGGCGGTCTGGCCCATGGAGAGACCGGTGGAGTACTCGGCCACGGCGGGCGGCACCGGCAGCAGATCCTTGACCCGCAGCTGGCGCAGGATATTGAAGCGCTGCTGCAGATTGCGCGCCTTGTTGAGATCCACCAGGGCGCGGGCCAGCTTCTTGCTCACCCCGATGGGCAGCACGGAGGAGGAGTCGGCACCGCCGGCGATGGCGATGTCCACCGTGCCGGCCATGATGGATTCGGTGACGTTGGCGACGGCCTGGAAACTGGTGGCGCAGGCGCGCGACACGCTATAGGCATCGGTGCTGACGCTCATGCCGGTGCCGAGCACGATCTCGCGAGCGATGTTGGGGGCTTCCGGCATCTGTACCACCTGGCCGAACACCAGCTGGTCGATGAGCTTGGGATCGAGATCGGTGCGAGCGAGCATCTCGCTCACCACCAGTTTGCCCAGATCCACCGCAGGCACGCCGTGAAAGGCGGTGGCCTGCTTGGCAAAGGGGGTGCGCAAACCCGCCACGACGGCAATCCGTTCGCCCTGGCGAGTCGTCAGTTTCAATGGCTCTTTCATCCTGGCTCCTTGGTTAAACGAGAAGACTAAAGGGAGAGGTCTGACCTCATTGCGCCACATCTTAACAATCCACTCACAAATTTCATACGGCTGATTGAAACTAAATTGCCGCCATCTTGGCCCCCTCCCTCGCCCTTGTGCGCCAACTGGAGTATAAAAAGATCAACTTCTATGAAAACAACGGGTTTATTGCATGGCAGCGGCCGAGTTCAGACAGCTTGGGGACTATCTTGGTAGTCAGATTCTGGGACAGGGCCCCCTCATTGAGGGGCTGCTGATCGCCCTGTTATGTGAAGGACATGTGTTGATCGAGGGCGCCCCCGGTCTTGCCAAGACCCGGGCCGTCAAGGCGCTGGCCGGCGCGGTGGAGGGGCGCTTCGCCCGCATCCAATTCACCCCCGACCTGCTGCCCGCCGATCTCACCGGCAGCGAGGTGTTTCATCCCCAGGATGCCAGCTTCGTGTTTCAGCCCGGCCCCCTCTTCAACCACCTGGTGCTGGCGGACGAGATCAACCGGGCGCCGGCCAAGGTGCAATCCGCCCTCTTGGAGGCGATGGCCGAGCATCAGATCACCGTGGGCAAGAAGAGCTGGCGCCTGCCGCCCCTCTTTATGGTGGCCGCCACGCAAAACCCGATAGAACAGGAGGGGACCTATCCCCTGCCGGAGGCCCAGCTCGATCGCTTCTTGCTCAAGCTGCTGGTGGACTACCCGAGCCCCGCCATGGAGCTGGCCATCCTCCAGCTCAACGCCCAGGGCGACACCCTGCCAACGCCGCCACTCACCCTGAGCCAGGCCGATCTGCTGGCGGCCCGCAGCGCGGTGCAGGCGGTGCAGATGCAGGGGCGCCTCGAACACTATCTGGTGCAGCTGGTCTGTGCCACCCGCCCTGGCAGCGGCCTGTGTCCGGAACTCGAGCCCCTGGTCGCGGTGGGCGCCAGCCCCAGGGCCAGCATAGGTCTGGCCAGGGCGGCTCGCGCCAGGGCCTGGCTGGCCGGGCGGGATTTCGTGCTGCCCGAAGACATTCAGCAACTGGCACCGGCCGTGCTGCGCCATCGCCTCATCCCCAGTTATCAGGCGCTGGCGGACAACCTCGACAACGAGGCGCTCATCACCCTGCTGCTGGATGCGATCCCATGCCCCTGAGCCCGCTCGTACCCTCTGCGCAGGCCCTGCTACCATGACGAGCGCCGCCGCTCCCCTCGCCCATCCCGATATCGCCCTGCCGCTTGCCAGGTTGCTGGCAATCAGGCTGTGGGCCCGGCAGGGGCCGCGCTCGCGTATTCAACCGGTGGCGCAGGGGCGGCTTGGCCGCACGCCGGGGCTCACCTTTCGCGAGCTGCGCGCCTATCAGGCCGGCGACGAGGTGCGCCACATCGACTGGCGGGTGACCGCCCGCCTCGGTCGCCCCTATACCCGCCTCTACAGCGAAGAGCAGGATCAAGCCCACTGGTTGCTGCTCGATCTCTCCCCGGCCATGTACTTCGGCTCACGCCACCAGCTCAAGGCACGCCTGGGCTGCGAGCTGGCCGCCGCCCTGCTCTGGCAAGGGGAAAAGCAGGCCAACACCCTGATCTGCCACGGCGTGGAGACACACCTGCAACATCAGCGCGGCCCGCTGGTGCCGCTGCTGGAGGCCCTCTGCCACCACTACCGGCTGGGGCTGGCGCGCACGCCGCCCCTCCACGCCCTGGCCCATACCCTGGCCCGCCTCAATCTGCCCCACGGCGCCAGATTGACCCTGATCACCGATCACAGCCCCTTCGATGAGGCGCTCTGCCGCCAGTTGCAGCTGCTCGGTCGGCGCCATGACATTCATTGCTGGCAGATCCGCGATCCGCTGGAGGCAGCCCTGCCCGCCCAGGGCCTCCTGGCGGTGCGCGCCGGCCAGCAAAGCGGCTGGCTCGAGGCCGGCGAAGCGGGGTTCGCCTGGCGCTATCAAGCAGCCGCCGAGCAGCTGGCCCGCCAGAGCCATCAGCAGCTGCTGCCGCTGGTGCAGCGCCTCTACCGGCTCGACAACGGCCAGCCGCTGCAACGCCAGTGGCAGGAGGGGGCATGCCGCCAATTCTGAACTGGCTTGCCAGCGCCGTGCCGGGCAGCAATGTGCCCACCTCCCCGCTGGCGGCCCAGCTGCGCGACATTCATCCCGGCCCACCGCTGCAGCTCGCCGCTGATCCCCGCCTGCTGGGCTGGTGGTGGCTGCTGATCGCCCTGCTGGTCGGCACCATGATCATCCTCGGCGTGCAGAGCCTGCTGCGTTATCGCCGCTGGCGGCGGCAGCTCGACTGGCAGGCCCCCGATCTGGTACCCAGGTTGCAGGCCGTGATGCGCGAGGCCGTGCTGCCGCGCTGGCCCGAAGCGGCCTCCCTGCAGGGCGAGCCCTGGCTCGTCTTTCTTGATTCTTTGGGGCTCGATTCTCTGGGGTTCAATTCTTTGGGGGGCAGCCGCTTTCGCGAGCTGGCCCCGCACTGGTCTGCCTGGCTCTACGGCGGTCAAAGCCCGGATGCGCAGCAGCGCCAGGCACTGCGCCGGGCCTACCTCGCCTGGGGACGTCACTGCATCTGCCCACCAGCCTGGTTGCTGGCACTACGCACTCGCTGGCGGCGCGGGCGAAGCCGTACAAAAGATGCGCACATCCGGAGGCAGCCATGATCCTCGCCTGGCCCTGGTTTGCCCTGGCGCTGGTGCTGCCGCTGCTGGTGCGCTTCGGCCTGCCGCCCCGCCCCAGCGGCGCAAACGACCCCGGTGTGCTGAACCATGCCGGCTTTCCTCTGCTGCGCCCCCATGCCGGCCAACCCCTGTGGCGAATGGCGCTGTGCTGGTGCGCCCTGGTGCTGGCGCTCTGCCGCCCCCAGTGGCAGGAGCCGCCTCAGGTTAGCTACCAGAGCAGCCGGGATCTCATCCTGGCGGTGGATCTCTCCGACAGCATGCGCACCCAGGACATGCTGGACGACGGGGAGCAAAAAGACCGGCTCAGCGCGGTGCGCCAGCAGATAGACAGGCTCATCGCCGCCCGCCCCGGCGATCGTATCGCCCTCATCGTGTTCGCCGACCACGCCTACCTGCTTTCGCCCCTGACCCAGGAGACCAACGCCCTGCTCGGCCTCACCCGCGAGCTCGATTTCGAGTTGGTGGGACGCACCACCGCGCTGGGCGAGGCCATCTTGCTTGCTCGCCAGCACAAGGCTCCCAACCGCTCCACCGCCCTCTTGCTGGTCACCGACGGGCGCAACACCGCCGGCAGCGCCGATCCCCTCAGCGAGGCCAAGCGGGCAGCCGCTGCAGGCATTCGCCTCTATACCCTGGGGGTGGGCGCCGATCCGGATACCTTTGCCGAGGCGATGACCCCCGCGCAGGCCCCGGCCCAGAGCGACCCCAGCGCCGAGCTGGACGAAGTCCTCTTGCAGCAGCTGGCCGAGGTGGGCCATGGCCGCTACTTCCGCGCGCGCACCCAGGGGGATCTCGAGGCCATCAATCAGGCGCTGGATACCCTGGAGCCCGTCGCCACCGCGCAGACCCGCTATCGCCCCAACGTGGAGCTCTACCCCTGGCCGCTGGCGCTGGCCTGGCTGCTGCTGAGCTGGCCAGCCCGGTTGCGCTGGCCGGCGCGGCTGACTCGCAAGGCCCTGCCTGACAACCCGTCCCGAGGCGCCCCATGATGGAGCTCATCCTGCTGCGCCCACTCTGGTTGCTGGCCCTGCTGCCCTGGTTGTGGCAGGGATGGCGCCGTCGCCACCAGGCCCCGCTGCTGGCCCCCGCCATGCAGGCCTATCTGCTGCCGGGACCGCGGCGCCAGCGCCCCTGGCTCTGGCTGGCCTGCCTGCCGGTGATCCTGGCCTTGAGCGGCCCAGCCCTGCGCCAGCAGAGCCTGAGCGTGCCAAGCCCCGCCCTCGACATCTGGCTGCTGGACCTCTCCCGCTCCATGCTGGCCGTCGACCTGCTGCCGGATCGGGCCACCCGGGTGCGGGTGCTGCTACAGGATCTGCTGGCCGACAGCGAGCGGCAGGAAGCAGCCCATCCCATCGCCCTCATTCTGTTTGCCGGGGATGCCTACCTCGCCATGCCGCCCACCCGGGATCAGCAGGCCATCGCCCTGCTGCTGCCCGACCTGCGCCCGGCCATAATGCCAAGACAGGGCAGTGCGCCCGAGCGCGCCGTGGCACTGGCGCTCAAGCAGATCCCCGCCGGCCGGCAGGCCCGCCTGCTGCTGATCACCGATGACCTGACCGCCCGTCAGGCCGAGCGGATCAAGGCGAGCTGGCCCTGCCAGGGCAACCTCTTTTGCCACCCCGAAGTGCAAGCCCGTCTCGATATCCTGCTGGTCAACGCAGGCCAGCCCAGTCAACTGCCCGTCACTCTGGGCGGCGGCCTTGGCCGCGAGCTGCCCGCCCCGGATGTGGCAACGCTGCAGCAGCTGGCCGGCGATCTCGGCGGTCAGCTGCAGTGGCTGCAGCAAGGATTGCCGCGCTTTGCCCCCCTGCCCATGAGTCAGACCACAGGCGCGCACCAGGCGCAGGATCTCGGCCCCTGGCTGCTGCTGCCCCTGCTGCCGCTGGCACTGCTGGCCCGCATCGGCAGCCTATGGCTGGTGGTAATGGGGACACTCTTGCTGACGCCCCCCTCCCTGCAGGCCAATCCGGCGCTTGCCAGCATGCCTCCCGGCGGGGACAACCTGGCCTGGCAGGCCTTCTTGCAGGGGCGCTATCACGAGGCGGCCCGCACCTTTGCCGATCCCGTCTGGCAGGGCAATGCTTGGTATCGGGCCGGCGACTACGCCCGGGCCGTTGCCGCCTACGGCCGGGCCAACAGCGCCACAGCCCACTACAACCGGGGCAACGCCCTGGTACAGCTGGGCCAGTTGGCCGCCGCCGAGCAGGCCTATCTGGCGGCGCTGGCACTGGTCCCCAACCATGAAGATGCACTTTACAACCTGGCGCTGCTGCGCGCCCAGCCGCCCGCGGCAGCACCAGAGGCGCAGGATCCCAAGCCTGTCGATCCCCCCGAACAGGCCGCGACCCCGGATGTCCCGCTGCCTCCATCTCCCCCCGTACTGCTGCTGGAGCAACGGCTGCGCAAGGAGGATCAACGCAGACGCGAGCAGGAGGCCGACAAGGGCCTTCTCCCCACAAGAGGGGAGGATCCTTGGTGACGCGCCTCTTTGCCCCTTGCCATGCGCTCTGCCTTCTGCTGCTCTGGCTGCTGCCGGCGCAGCTCTTTGCCGCCCCGCCCCGAGCCGAGTTGCTGCCGGGGGCCGATCGCCGCGACTGGCTGCTGATCATCGAAGCGGACGGCGAGCGCCAGAGCGATGAACTCGCCATCACCCCCCTGCTGCGCCGCTTTGCGGTGGGCAAGGTGACCATGAGCCGGGTCACGGCCCCGCAGCAAAACCTGACCCGCTGGCAGATCCCCCTGCTCCTGCTGGACGACGCAGAGCAGCAGGTGCCGGCTCTGTCGCTGGGGAAAGAGCAGACCCCGTCCATCCCCTTTCCGCCGCGATCCGAGAGCGGCAGCCTGGTGCCTGCACCAGCCATCTCCCCCATCGAGTTGCAGGCCCGGGTGCTGCAACAGGGGCCGCTCTACCCCGGTCAGCCCTTTGTCTATCAGCTCAGCCTCTGGCTGCCCGCCAACATGGAGGCCCCCAACCTCACCGAGCCGGCCAGCGATGCCTTCACCGTCCGCCGTCTCGGCAACGATCAGTGGCAACCCCCGGCGAGCCCCGGCCTGCCTGGCCGGCTGACCCGCAGCTGGCTGCTGCAGGCCAGGGAAGCCGGGCGCCATCCGCTGGAGTCCCCCCGCTTTCAGGGGCGTCTGCCGCAGGATGACGGCGGCAGCGACCCCCTCTCGGCCCGGGCCGCCACCCTGTTCGTGCAGATCGACGAGCCCCCGCTGCAACCGGTGGCGAGCCGGCTTACCCTGAGCCAGCGGCTGGATCCCCCCACCGGCGCCAGAGCGGGCGAACCGGTAATCCGCACCCTGACCCTCACCCTGGAGGGGGGGGATGGCAACCGCCTCACCCTCTCCAGAGTGCTCGGGAGCACAACCCTGCCCGCCGGCGTGCAGGCCAGACCGGACGGGGAACAGCAGCAGGAGCGCTATCTCGCCGAGGGGACGCTGCGCTTCGAGCGCGAGTGGCGTCAGGCCCTGACCGTCGACGAGCCCGGCGACTACCTGCTGCCCGCCATCGAGCTGGCCTGGTTCAACACCCAACACAAGCGCATCGAATACGCGCGCCTGCCCGCCACGCCCCTGCACATCACCGCGGGCGTGCAGGGGCAACCGACCCGGGATGGGCCGAACGACGAGAGCCTGCTATGGGTCATCTGGGCTCTGCTGCTACGCGCCTGCTGGCGCCACGGGCCGCGCTGGCACGCCTTTTACCGCCTGCAACAGGCGCTGTATCGGGCCGATGCCGAACAGATCCGGGCCCGCTTGCTGGCGTGGGCCTGCCTGCGCTGGCCACTGCCCCATCTTCGTCTCGACACCCTGCCCTGTCGCCGCGATCCCGCTCTTGCGCCCCACTTCGCCGCCCTGGAGCGAGCCTGTTTTGCCGCCGTCTCCCCCGCTGGCCATGATGGGCACGACTGGCGTGGCTTTGCCGTGGCCCTATGCGGCCATGAAACTTTTGCGATAGCCTATGGCCTCAGGCAACTGGCCCGGATCGGTGGTTCCGGGCCTTCATTCAAATAAGGAAGCCCAGCGATGGCTTTAGGATTTTTCAGAAAAAAAGGCGCCACGGTCGGAAAGGATCCCACGACCTCCCCGGTCTATGGAGGTATGGCCGACAAACAAACCAAATACGAAGCCCTGGTGCATGCCCTGCACGGGGACATCTACCGCTACGCCTACTGGCTGTGCCGGGATCCGCAAGTGGCGGAAGACCTGGTGCAGGAGACCTTCCTGCGCGCCTGGAAGGGGATAGACACCCTGGTGGATGACAAGGCCGCCAAGGCCTGGCTCATCACCATACTGCGGCGGGAGAACGCCCGGCGCTTCGAGCGCAAGCAGTTCGATCTCGTCGATCTCGACGAGCACCCCCAGAGCGATCAGGAGGCGCTGCACAGCGAGCAGGAGATGGAGAACGAGTGGCTCAGACGCCACATCGCCCGCCTGCCGGCAGAATACCAGGAGCCCCTGCTGCTGCAGGTGCTGGGAGGCTTTAGCGGCGACGAGATCGCGGCGCAACTGGGGCTGAACAAGAACACCGTCATGACCCGACTGTTTCGGGCCCGCAATCAGATCAAAGAGGCCATGGAGTCAACGACCCAACAGAGAGGACACACCAATGGATGAGCTGGAATTTCGCCGTCGGGCCATAGCCCATCCACATGAGCAGGATCCCGCATTTCTCGAGCAGGCTCAGCGCTCCCCCGCCAACCGCAAGCATCTGGAAGAGATGAAGCAGCTCGATCGCAGCCTGCAGCGGGCGATGGAGGTCGAGGTGCCGGCCGGCCTGGCCGAGCGCATCCTGCTCAGGCAGGCACTGGAAGCAGATCAGGAGCAGGTGGTGCCCCTGCCGGTGCGCCCGCATAGCAACTGGCGTGCGCTGGCGATGGCCGCCTCGGTCGCCTTCCTGCTCGGCATGAGCACCCGCTGGCTGAGCTGGCCGCAGGCCACCCCGAACGAGCTCTCGCTGGCCCAGGTCGCCATGGCCCACGTCTATGGCGAGGAGCCCTTCATCAAGGATGTGGACGAGCAGGTGAGCTTGCGCACCATCAACGCCAAGATGGAGAAATATGGCGCCACCCTGATGGGCATGCAGGGGCTGAAGATCACCTATGTCAACCACTGCTCCTTCTATCAGGGGCCGGCGCTGCACATGGTGCTGCAGGGCAAGATGGGCCCGGTCACCCTGTTCCTGGTGCCCAAGCATGTGCCGCTCACCCTGCAGCCCACCTTCGAGGATGGTCAGCTCAAGGGGGAGATCCTGCAACTCAAGGGGGCCAACATGGTACTGATCGGTGACATGGAGGAGCCGCTGGCACCGGTGGCGCAGCAGCTGGAATCCCGGCTGCACTGGTCGATTTAACAGGTGTTAACGCAATCCTGACCCGAACGACCTCGGGTCAACCCAACGGGCAGACCAGACAACTTGGCTGCCCGTTTCCGCCCTTATCCCCCACGATTTGCCGCCATTTCCGGCTCATTCACGGCAAGTGCCGAAAAATATTTTTGTGATGCAGATCGCCCTATGTGCGTGTTTTTTATCCAATAAATGGTAAAAGAGACTATTTATGCGGCACATTCAAACAAATGATTAACACTCCAGAAACTTTTATGTATTCTGCTGTCACTGGTCTGATTTCTTACCTCCTACCAGATCCATAGAATCACGCCAGAATTGAATGGGAAGAAGCTGAAATAACAACAGATCTTGTCACATACGGAGGCAAAAAAGCCCCGATGCTGACAGAAAATCTGCCTACAAGAGAGAACACTATGACAACTGCCTTTTTCAAAAAGAGCCTGATCGCTGCCGCCGTCACTCTGGCCAGTACCCAAACCTTCGCCGCCGCGTTTCAGCTGAACGAACACTCAGCCTCCGGTCTGGGCCGTGCGTACGCCGGGGAAGCCGCCGTGGCAGACAACGCCTCCGTGTTGTCCCGCAACCCGGCAGCCATGACCCAGTTTGACAAGATGGCGTTCTCCGTATCCGGCACCTACATCAAGCCGGACGTGGATGTAAATGGTGACATCTATGCGGGTACAGTAAATAAAGGAAGCGCGAGTGAGAGCGGCATCGCACCGAGCGCCTTCGTGCCCGCCACCTACTTCATCCAGCCGCTGAACGATCAGTGGGCCTGGGGTATCGGCCTGTTCTCCAACTACGGTCTGTCAACCGAGTATACCGAGAACTTCAACGGTGGCTCCATTGCCGGCAACACCGAACTGCTGACCTTCAACATCAACCCGAACATCGCCTACCGCGTCAACCAGCACTTCACTTTCGGTGCCGGTGTGAACCTGGTCTATGCCAAGGCTGAACTGAACCGCCGTGCCGGTGTGCTGGCCGCCGTTCCACCGCTCAAAGATGTACCGGGTATCGGCAGGGACACCATCGTCAGCCACCTGAAGGGTGACGACTGGGGTTACGGCTGGAACGTGGGCACCATGTTCGAAGTCAACGAAAACAACCGCTTCGCCCTGACCTACCGCTCCCAGGTGGATCTGAAGTTCAAGGGTGACTACCAGGGTACCTCCTCCGGCTTCAAGACCGTCGGTGGCGAACTGCCGCTGGATCTGCCGGCCCAGGCCGAGTTCGCCGGTTACCACCGTCTGAACCAGCAGTTTGCGGTGCACTACTCCGTCAACTGGACCGACTGGAGCGCCTTCCAGGAGCTCAAGGCCACCAGCGGTCAGTGCAACAGCACCGACGGTGCCGGTGTCTGCCTCTACAAGCCGGAGAAGTTCAAGGACTCCACCCGCTACTCCCTGGGTGGTACCTGGTACGTCAACCCGTCCTGGGAAGCGCGTATCGGCTTTGCCTACGACAACACCCCGATCGAGCCGGAATACCGCAGCCTGAGCATCCCGGATTCCGACCGCGTATGGTATAGCGCCGGTGCCACCTACCACATCGACAAGGACATGAGCGTCGATTTCGGCATGGCCTATCTGGATGGCAAGAAAGTGGACGTCAACGAGAAGCTGGTTGAAAGCAACGAAGCCCTGCGCTGGAAAGGCACCTCCCACGGCAACGCCTTCCTCGCTTCCGCTCAGTTCAACATGAAATTCTGATCATCAGCGAATTGACCAGAGCGCCTGCGGGCGCTCTTTTTTTATGCTCAATGCCTGTTTCAGCGTACATCTGTAGTAAACAACTGTACGCTTTTCTTTTTTTATCAAGCTATTAGCAGCACACCCTCCAGCATTTAATCCCGTTTTGAACCGCCTGCCTCCGCGCCAGTTGCCTTACTGGTCGTACCATATAAAATCCTGCATCCAATCAGAAAAACGTTCGAACCCAAGGTTCACTTTCAAGGACAATGCAATGTACTCCATCATGAAGCCGTCTCTCATCGCCCTGCTGGTGCTGTCGAGCCAGGCCCAGGCGGCAGGTTTCCAGCTGGCCGAGCAATCCGCCACCGGCATGGGCCGCGCCTTCGCGGGCGAAGCCGCCATCGCCGACAATGCCAGCGTGCTCTCTCGCAATGCCGCCGCCATGACCCGTTTCGATACCATGGCCTTCTCCGGTGGCTTCATCTATGTGCACCCCGATGTCAACATCGAGGGCACCACCCGGGTGCCGACCGCCAGAGGGCCGGTCGACCTGGATGCGGCGGCCCACGACATCGCCGATGATGCCTGGGTGCCCAACACCTACCTGATAGTGCCGCTCAACGATCAGTGGCGCCTGGGGCTGGCCGCCACCTCCTATTACGGGCTCGGCGTCAAGATGCCGGACAACTACAATGCCGGCCACTTCGGCAACGTCTCCGACATCAAGACCGTGGATCTGGGCGCTTCGCTGGCCTATCGCGTCAACCGCGTCTGGTCCGTCGGGGCCGGCCTCTCCGCCATTCAGGGCGAAGGGGAAGTGGGTGGCACCTTCCCCTCCAACAACCAGATCGCCAAGCATCTGAAAGGGGATGGATGGGCCATGGGCTGGAACCTGGGCACCCTGCTGGAGCTGTCGGACGCGACCCGCATCGGCCTCTCCTACCGTCATGACGTGACCCTGAAGCTCTCGGGCGACGCCATCGGCATCGATCAGAACGGTCAGCCCTTCACCGATACCGGCAGCCTGGATCTGCCGCTGCCCGCCACCGCCGAGCTGGCCCTGTTCCATCAGCTGACGCCGGCGCTGGCACTGCACTCGAGTATCAACTGGACCAACTGGAGCAAGTTCGTGCAGCTGGAGTCCGAGCTCGACCACCACGGCGTCATGCACATCAAGGACGAGCACTGGAATGACAGCTGGCGCTATGCGCTGGGTCTGACCTACCAGCTGGCGCAGCAATGGACACTGCGCTCGGGCCTTGCCTACGACCGCAGCCCGGTGCCGGCAGATCGCCGCACCATCTCCATCCCCGACTCGGATCGGGTCTGGTACAGCGCCGGGGTGGGTTATCAGTTCGATCGCAACCTCTCGCTGGATCTGGGGGTCACCCTGATCGACGGCAAGAAGGTGGACGTGAGCGAAACCATGCAGCTCAAACCCGGCATCCCGCAGACCACCTCCACCTTCCAGGGCACCTCGGAAGGGGACGCCTGGTTGGCCGGCCTGCAGCTCAACTACCTGTTCTGATCCGGCGGGCCTCCTGAGCCCGTCTATTCAAGCACTATGCCAGTTATTGACCGTTTCTGGCCTTCACGCGCTGGCATAGTGCTCTGCTTCACAATAAAATCAATCCAGTACACCCGCTGGAGAGATGCATGTATTCCTACGTAGCAAGGCAGCCCATCCTGGATCGGGAGTTGAAGACCCACGCCTATGAGCTGCTCTTTCGCGACAGTCTGGATAACGTGTTTCCTCCCATCTCCTCCCAGCAGGCCACGGCCAGGCTGGTAGCCGAACAGTTCCTGCAACAGAACATCGATCAGCTGCTCGGCGGTCGCCCCTGCTTCATCAACTTCCCCCACTCCCTGCTGCTGGAAGGACTGGCCGAATGCCTGCCGCCGGAGAAGGTGGTGATCGAGATCCTGGAAGACGCAACGCCTGACGACGCCCTGCTGGCCAAGGTGAAGCAGTTGCACGAGCTGGGCTATCAGCTGGCACTCGATGACTTCACCCTGTCGCCGGACTGGGAGCGCTTTCTCCCCTACATCCACATCATCAAGTTCGATTTGCGCACCACCTCCCTGTTGCGGATCAAGGTGTTCATCCAGCAGCATCAACAGCTCAAACTCACCTATCTGGCCGAGAAGGTCGAAGACAAGGCGGAGTTCGAACGGGCCAAACGGCTCGGCATCGACCTGTTCCAGGGCTTCTTCTTCAGCCGCCCCGAAATGGTCAAGCAGGCCACCATGGAGCCGGCCCAGGTGGTGGTGATGCAGTTGCTCAACGTGGTCAACCAGGCCGAGCCGGATCTCAACCGCATCGAGCAGTTGCTGAGTCAGGACATCTCCCTGTCACTCAAGCTGCTGCGTTACGTCAACCACCTCAAGAGCCACGCCAACCCCATATCCTCCTTTCGCCAGGCGGCGGTCTATCTCGGCCACACCCAGCTCAAGCGCTTCGTGACCCTGGTGGCCGCCACCAGCGCCGGCCAGGGCAAGAGCGCCGAGCTCTATCAGATGTCGATGATCCGGGCCCGTTTCTGCGAGCTGCTGGCCCATACCCATGCGCCGACCCAGGAGGCTCAGCAGGCCTTCATCACCGGCCTCTTCTCCCTGCTCGACGTCTTGATGGAGCAGCCGATGGACAAGCTGCTCGGCACCATTCCGCTGATCGAGGAGATCCGGGTCGCCCTGCTCGAGCGCAAGGGCAACCTGGGGTTCTACCTGTCGTTTTGCGAAGATTACGAGAATGCGAACTGGCAGCGGATCACCGCCAGAACGGCCCGGCTCGGGCTCAATGAAGAGAAGGTCAGCCAGCTATATCTGACCGCCACCGCCTGGGTCAACCAGCAACTCCAGGCGATGGCGGAGACAGATTAACCCAGCTCGATGGCGACTGCGGTCGCCTCCCCGCCCCCGATGCACAGACTGGCGATCCCGCGCTTGAGGCAACGTTCGCGCAAGGCGTGGATCAGGGTCACCAGGATCCGGGCACCACTTGCTCCCAGCGGATGACCGAGGGCACAGGCGCCGCCGTTCACGTTCACCTTGTCATGGGGCAGCTTGCAGCCCGCCATGGCCAGCATGCTCACCATGGCGAATGCCTCGTTGACCTCGAACAGATCCACTTCGTCCACCTGCCAGCCCACCTTGGCCAACAAGCCCTCGATGGCCCCGATGGGCGCGCTGGTGAACTCAGCAGGCAAGGCCGCGTGGCTCTGATAACCCACCAGTCGTGCCAGCACGGGCACGCCGAGCTGCGCGGCGGTGTCGGCCCGCATCAGGATCAGCGCCGCCGCCCCGTCCGAGATGGAGCTGGCATTGGCCGCCGTGATGGTGCCCGTCTTGCTGAAAGCCGGCTTGAGCTGGGGGATCTTCTCGGGGCGTGCCTTGCCAGGCTGCTCATCCTCGGCCAACAGCAGAGTCTCTCCGGCCTTCACCGGCGCCAGCTCCGCCGCAAAGGCGCCGCTGCGCTGGGCCGCCAGTGCCCGCTCCAGCGAGGTGATGGCAAAGGCATCCATGTCGGAGCGGGTCAGCCCGGCGCGATCGGCGCTCAACTGGGCATAATGGCCCATCAGCTGACCTTCGTAGGCATCCTGCAGCCCGTCGAGGAACATGTGATCGAGCACGCTCTGGTGCCCCATCCGAAAACCGCTGCGCGCCTTGTCGAGCAGATAAGGGGCACGGCTCATGCTCTCCATCCCGCCGGCGATCACCACGTTCGTGTCACCGAGTCGCAACCCATCGGCCGCCAACATCACCGCCTTCATGCCGGAACCACACACCTTGTTGACCGTGGTGCAGGGGATGCTGTCCGGCAGGCCCGCCTTCAACACCGCCTGACGGGCGGGCGCCTGGCCGACCCCGGCACTCAGCACGTTGCCAAGATAAGCCTCATCGATCTGCTCCCCCTTGAGCCCGGCCTGCGCCATGGCTGCGGCGATGGCACAGGCACCCAGTTCGGGTGCGCTCAGGTTGGCCAGGGCCCCTTGAAAGGCCCCCATGGGGGTACGTTTGGCCGCAACAATCACGATATCCATCAATTGCACTCTCCTTGTTACATTGAGCTAACATATGCCGCCGCCGTCGCGGGAACAAGACTTGCGGGGCAGTTGACGTTTGGGTAAGGTGCCAGCCAGGATTGACAGTCAAGATAGCGCCATGAACCGAACCAAGGATGACAAACGGACCTACAGCATCAGCGAACTGGCCCGTGAATTTGATGTTACGACCCGAAGTATTCGTTTTTATGAAGATCAGGGACTTTTGAATCCTGCTCGTCAGGGGCAGACCCGGATCTACAGCCGTCAGGACAGAGTGCGGCTCAAGCTCACCCTGCGCGGCAAGCGACTGGGGTTCAGCCTGGCGGACATCCGCGATCTGTTCGATCTCTACGATGCGGACAAGAGCAGCCGTACCCAGCTGCAGACCATGCTGGGACTGGTGGCCGACAAGCGGGATACCCTGCAGCAGCAGCTGGAAGACATCAAGATGGTGCTGCTGGAGCTGGACGCCGCCGAGCAGCGCTGCCAGCAGGCGCTGGAGCAGCTTGGCTGAGGCAAACAGACAAGCATAAAAAAGGGGCCCACGGGCCCCTTTTCATTGCAACTGGATTATTTGTTCCAGCGGTCCGGATCGTAATCCGGGCTGTAGCGGTCGACGATGACGGCGCAGGCCGCATCACCGGTGATGTTGAGGGCGGTACGGATCATGTCGAACAGACGATCCAGCGCAAACAACAGCGGCAGTCCCTCGATGGGGATCCCGGCAGCCAGCAGCACGGCGACCACCAGGAAGCTCGGGCCAGGTACGCCGGCCTGACCGATGGCCCCCAGGGTGGCGGTCACAATGATGGCAGCCCAAGCACCCATGGAGAGATCGATCTGATAGACCTGGGCGAAGAAGATGGCGACCAGACCGTAATAGATGGCGTTACCGCTCATGTTGATGGTGGCACCCAGCGGCAGCACGAAGGAGGCCGTGGCGTTGCTCACCTTCAGCTCTTTCTCGCAGGTCTCCATGTTGACCGGCAGGGTCGCCATGGAAGAGGCGGTGGAGAAGGCGACGATCTGCGGCTTCTTCATGGCCGACAGGTACTTGCGCACCGGGGTGTTGGAGAAGATCATGACCAGCAGCGGATAGACCACGAAGCCGAAGATCAGGATGGCGGCCAGATAGACCACGAACAGCTTGATCACCAGGGTCAGCACGTCGAAGCCGTAGGTGCCGATGGCGTCGGCCATCAGGCCAAACACGCCGAGCGGCGCAATCAGCATCACCTTGTTGATCATCCAGACGAAGGCATCCACCAGGGTGTTCAAACCATCGACCAGCGGCTTGGCCCGCTCGCGGGGCTGCTTGGCCAGCGCGATGCCGAGGAACATGCAGAACACCAGGATCTGCAGGATGTTGGCTTCGTTGAGCGACTGGAAGACGTTGGTCGGGATCATCCCGAGCAGGGTGGCGACCGCATCGGGCAGAGCGCCCTTGTCGGAATAGTCACCGGAGAACATGGAGGCCATGGAGCCGAACTCGACCCCGATCCCGGGTTTGAAGATCTGCCCCATCACCAGTGCCAGCAGCACCGCCAGCGCCGAGGTGCCGAGGAAGAAGGCCAGCGTGGTGACGCCAATCTTGCCTGCCGCCGGGCTGGCCCCCAGATTGGCTGCCCCCGACAGGATGGCCACCGCCACCAGCGGGATCACCAGCATCTTGATGAGCTGGATAAAGAGCGTACCGAGCGGTGCGAACACGGTGGCTTGTTCACCCATGAACGCCCCCACCAGTGCCCCCAGCACCATGGCGACCACGACCTGGAAGCCAACGTTCTTAATGAGTCCTTTTGTTAACACAGAATGTTCCTTTATGTAGCAATTATTTACACTTTCCCAGTGCAATCAACCAAACAGGGGAAGAACAGCTGTCCATTCTCCTGAGCGCGCGCTTTATCTCATATTTATTGGCTGTTTGAAATCGCCAAATCGTTAACGAGACTTATTGATAAGTTTGCAATAAAGTTAAGATTCAAAAGGAACACGTCGATTTTTCCCGCTTTCATCATGACAACTGACAAAACATTGTGCTATTTTGGCTTGGCAAACGTGCATACAGGGATGAAAACATGCTGAAAGTTAACGAATATTTTGACGGAAATGTAAAATCCATCGGTTTCGAGCAAAAAGGGGACAAAGCAACCGTCGGCGTGATGGAAGCGGGGCACTACCAGTTCAATACCGCCGCCCCCGAGCGGATGACGGTGGTCAAGGGTGCCCTTACCATCCAGCTGGCCGATGAAGATGAGTGGCACACCTATGAGCAAGGCCAATCCTTCGACGTGGCCGGTCACTCCTCCTTCAAGCTGGAAGTGAAGACCCCCACCGCCTATCTGTGCGAGTTCCTCGACTAAGCGGCAGACAAGCTGCAGCCCAAGTGGATAAGAGAGCGGACCCGAGTCCGCTCTTTTTCATCTGGTACTCTTCCCCGTCTCGGCTGCCCTTCGCCGTAACCACCCCCATTTGCGTGCCGCCATCACACCCCTCGGTTTTCCCGCTTTCCATCGACTACAAAAAATTTACAATATTTAGACGAAACCCATAATCGGAGTGGTGTCATGATCAGTGTCTTCGACCTGTTTTCCATCGGGATCGGTCCCTCTTCTTCTCATACCGTGGGGCCGATGCGCGCCTCTTACGCCTTTGTCATCGCACTCAAGCAACAGGGGCTGCTGCCCCGGACCGAACGGGTAGAAGTGGAGTGCTACGGCTCCCTCGGCCAGACCGGCAAGGGCCATGGCACCGGCAAGGCCATCATCCTGGGGCTGGCCGGTTTTGAACCCGAGTCGGTGGACATCGAGGCCATTCCCGCCTTCCTGGCCGAGGTGGAGCGCAGCCAGTCGCTGCGGCTGGCGGGGGAGCAGCCCAGCCAGTTCGCCCGCAGCGGCGCCATCATCTTCAACCGGCGCAAGACCCTGCCCGCCCACTCCAACGGCATGACCCTGCGCGCCTTCGCCGGTGAACAGCTGCTGTTCGAGCAGACCTACTACTCCATCGGTGGCGGCTTCATCATCGAGGAGAGCCACTTCGCCAACGCCAAGGAGGAGGCCGCCCGCTTCGATGCGGCCCACCCCGTTCCCTACCCGTTCGAGAGCGGCGCCCAGCTGCTGGCCCACTGCCAGGAGAGCGGCCTCTCCATCTCAGGCCTGATGTTGGCCAACGAGAAGGTGTTTCGCACGGAGGCCGAGATCAAGGCGGGCCTGCGCAAGATCTGGCAGGCGATGCAGGGCTGCGTCGAGCGTGGCTGTCGCAGCGAGGGGGTGCTGCCCGGCGGGCTCAAGGTGAAACGGCGGGCGCCGGCCCTCTATCGCCAGCTCAGCTGCGAGACCAATTTCAACAAGGATCCGCTGATGGTGATGGAGTGGGTGGATCTGTTCGCGCTGGCCGTCAACGAGGAGAATGCCGCCGGCGGCCGGGTGGTGACCGCCCCCACCAACGGTGCCGCCGGCATCATTCCCGCCGTGCTGCACTATTACGATCGCTTCGTGCGCAAGGTGGATGACGAACTGCTGCTGAGCTACTTCCTCACCGCCGCCGCCATCGGCATCCTCTACAAGAAGAACGCCTCCCTCTCGGGTGCGGAAGTGGGCTGCCAGGGGGAAGTGGGGGTGGCCTGCTCCATGGCGGCGGGGGCACTGACCGAGATCCTGGGCGGCAGCCCGGCGATTGTCGAAAACGCCGCCGAAATAGGCATGGAGCACAACCTGGGGCTCACCTGCGATCCGGTGGGCGGCCAGGTGCAGGTGCCCTGCATCGAGCGCAATGCCATGGGGGCGGTCAAGGCGATCAACGCCGCCCGCCTTGCCCTGCGCGGCACCGGCGAGCACAAGGTGTCGCTGGACAAGGTGATCAAAACCATGTGGGAAACCGGCAACGACATGAAGACCAAATACAAGGAAACGGCCCGCGGTGGCCTGGCGGTTAACATTACTGAGTGTTAAAAATCGGTAATTTGCTCCATTTGGTTCCTAAATACCCGGCATTGTCGGGTATTTTTATGGGCAAACGCTTAACAAAATGGATAAGCATCAAAATAAATTTTATACTCGCCGCTCTGATTCAACAAAAATAGATCTATTTCAACTTTTTTTGGGCTTTGAGCCGTTACACTGTGGTTATCTGGTTCATTGACCTCGGCGACGACGCCCTCGTCCCATGGATCACCCCGTTTCTGCGAGTGGGCATGGCGCCCCCTTCTATCCTGAGGTAATTGTTACATGATCAGCGTTTTTGATATCTTCAAAATCGGTGTTGGCCCCTCCTCTTCCCACACTGTCGGCCCGATGAAGGCAGCCAAACAGTTCGTGGATGAACTGCGTGCAGGCGGCAAGATCCGTGACATCACCCGGATCCAGGTCGATGTCTACGGCTCACTCTCCTGGACCGGTAAAGGTCACCACACCGATACCGCTATCATCATGGGTCTGGCGGGCAACCTGCCGGAAAATGTCGATATCGACGGCATCCCCGAGTTCATCTCCCGCGTCGAACAGACCGGTCGTCTGCCCATCGGCCTGCACTGCCATACCGTCAGCTTCCCGCGCGACGCCATGGTGTTCCATGACGAAGCCCTGCCGCTGCACGAAAACGGCATGAAACTGACCGCCTTCATCGAAGATGAAGCCGTCTACAGCAAGACCTACTACTCCATCGGCGGTGGTTTCATCGTTGACGAAGAGAACTTCGGCAAGGGCGACAGCGGCGACATGTCCGTCAGCTACCCGTTCAAGAGCGCGGCCGAGCTCATCGCCCACTGCAGCCAGACCGGCCTCTCCATCTCCGCCCTGATGATGGAGAACGAGAAGTGCTTCAACACCCCGGAAGAGATCTACAAGAAGCTCGGCAAGATCTGGACCACCATGCGTGAAGGGATCGAGCGCGGCTGCCGCACCGAGGGCGTTCTCTCCGGCCCGCTGCGCGTACCGCGTCGTGCTGCGCCGCTCTATCGCCAGCTGACCACCAACGAGAACCTCTCCAACGATCCGATGAACATCGTCGACTGGGTCAACATGTTTGCCCTGGCGGTGAGTGAAGAGAACGCGGCCGGTGGCCGTGTGGTCACCGCGCCGACCAACGGCGCCGCCGGCATCATCCCGGCCGTGCTAGCCTACTACGACAAGTTCATCCAGCCGGTTGGCCGTGACGACTACACCCGCTTCTATCTGGCTGCGGCTGCCGTCGGCATGCTCTACAAGATGAACGCCTCCATCTCCGGCGCCGAAGTGGGCTGCCAGGGTGAGGTGGGTGTCTCCTGCTCCATGGCCGCCGCCGGCCTGACCGAGCTGATGGGCGGCAGCCCCGAGCACGTCTGTGAAGCTGCCGAGATCGGCATGGAGCACAACCTGGGTCTGACCTGTGACCCGGTCGCCGGTCAGGTGCAGGTGCCCTGCATCGAGCGAAACGCCATCGCCGCCATGAAGGCGGTCAACGCCTCCCGCATGGCGCTGCGTCGCACCTCCAAGCCGCGCGTCTCCCTGGACAAGGTGATCGAGACCATGTACATCACCGGCAAGGACATGGACTCCAAGTACCGTGAAACCTCCCGCGGTGGCCTGGCCATCAAGGTGATGCAGGTTGCCTGCGACTAAGCAGATAACGGCAAATGCAAAAGGCGGGAATTCCCGCCTTTTTTATTGCCCATTATTTCCCGCTCATCACCTTCTTCATGGCGCCATTTCCCTGGGGCTGGCTCGCTAATTTCCGGGACCATCCTGCTGCCCGGCCGCGATGGCTCGCCAGAGCGCCTCGGCTTTATTCCACCAGGCGATCGGCCAGGGTCCCTACCGCCACCACGAAATAGTGGGAGCGATTCCAGTCGCGCAGCACCCGATAATTGGGATAGGCGAGATAGGCAGCGCCCCCTGCCCCGTCGGGCTGCACCAGCGAGGCCTGCATCTTCACCGCGGGCAAGGCGCCGCCATCCGCTTTGCGTACCCCGAGGGCCTGCCAGGCCGACAGCGTTCGGGTATCTTCAAGCCCGACCAGCGCAGGATCCAGACCGGCGGGCACCCTCACCCGGCGCCCCCAGGTTTCATCCCCGTGCCAGCCGTTCTGGCGCAGATAATTGGCTGCCGAACCAAACACATCCGCCGGCGTCCCCCACAGATCCTTCTTGCCGTCACCGTCCTGGTCGACCGCGTATTGACGGTAGGAAGAGGGCATGAACTGCACCTGTCCCATGGCGCCGGCCCAGGAGCCCTTGAGCTCGGCCGGGGTGATCGGCTCCTCTTCCAGCATGCGCAGGGTATCGAACAGCTGCCCCTTGAAGAAGGCCTCACGGCGCCCCTCCCAGGCCAGGGGCGCCAGCGACGAGACCAGCGGATATTTGCCGGTCAATTTGCCGAAATTGGTTTCAATGCCCCACAGGGCGACAATAAAGCGGGGTTGCACATCATATTCCGCCCCTATTTTTGTGAGCAGCGGCAAATACTGACGATATAGGCGTTTGGCTTGATTGACTTTCCACTGCGGCACTGCGTTGGAAATATAAGTGGCGAGGGTCTGTTTAAATTCCGGCTGATTTTTATCGTGCCGAATGGCGACCTCGATCAGATGAATATCGGCGAAGGCGGCAGCAATGGTCGCGGGCTGGATCCCGGCGGCCAGGGCCTCCTGTTTGAGGCCCGTCACATAATGGTCAAAATCGGGGCTGGCCTGCAGCGGGTGGCTCGACAATCCCCCCATCAGCAGCAGTGCCAGCCGCCTCTTCATTTACGTTCGGCCTTCAATTGAGCCTTGTGCTGCTCCAGCAGGTTTTCCGGCGGCGGGGGCATCTGCAGATAGAAGCCCTGACTCTGCAGCGCCTCCATCACCCGGCTGGTGGAGGCGATCCCCAAGGGCTTGGCTGGGTCCAGTTTGGTCATCAATACCAGTTCGGGACGGCCGAATGTACTCATCAGCACCTCGGGTACGCGGGAAAAGTCCTCTCTTCTTTCAACAAAAAGATAGGTCTCGGCTTTTTTGCGACTTTTATAGACTGCACACAACATGGAAATTGATATAATCCAACCGGTTTATTGCCTCTGAGGATGGCAAACTATAACATCAGGAATTGAATAACAATAACGGATTACCGTCTCTGTCTCGGGGAAGATTCATGGTTGAGCGCGATAACGAATTGAAAGGGACCACCTTCACTATTTCTGTGTTGCATATCAGCGATGGCAAGCCTGAGCGGATCCGCCAGTTGCTGGCGGCCAAAGTGGCCCAGGCGCCCCAGTTCTTTAATTGTGCCCCCCTCGTCATCAATGTGGAACGGCTCACCGAGATCCCCGACTTCGAACAGCTCAAGGAGCTGGTGGAATCGGAAGACTTCGTGCTGGTCGGGATCACGGGGGCCCAGAACGAGGCGATGAAGACGGCCGCCAAGGCGGCAGGGCTGGCGGTGATGGCCTCCGGCAAGAGCCGCAAGGCCGAACCCCAGCCAGAACCGGCGCCGGCCCCCATCGTAGAAGCGAAACCCGTGCCGGCACCGGTGATAGCGAGCAAGGTGCATGTGGGCCCGGTTCGCTCCGGCCAGCAGCTCTATGCCGCCGGCACCTCGCTGGTGGTGCTGGGCTCGGTCAGCCCGGGCGCCGAAGTCATCGCCGACGACAGTATTCATATTTATGGCACTCTGCGCGGCAGGGCCATTGCCGGCGCCAAGGGCAACTCCCAGGCACGGATTTATTGCCAGCAACTGCAGGCCGAGCTGCTCTCCATCGCTGGCACCTTCCAGCTCAGCGATGCATTGCCGGCCGGCCTCATCCAGCAGCCGGTTCATGTCCGGCTGGATAACGAACAACTCCGTATAGACCGTATCAAATAGAGTTACAAGGAAGCGAGAATGGCGCGAATCATAGTCGTTACATCGGGTAAAGGTGGCGTTGGCAAGACCACAACCAGCGCGGCCCTGAGTACCGGTTTAGCCCAGCGTGGCCACAAGACAGTGGTCATCGATTTTGACATTGGCCTGCGAAACCTGGACCTCATCATGGGCTGCGAGCGGCGCGTGGTGTATGACTTCGTCAACGTCATCAATGGCGAGGCCAACCTCAACCAGGCCCTCATCAAGGACAAGCGCTGCGAGAACCTGTTCATCCTGCCCGCCTCCCAGACCCGGGACAAGGATGCCCTCACCCGCGAAGGGGTCGAGAAGATCCTGGACCAGCTGAGCGAGATGCAGTTCGACTACATCGTCTGCGACTCCCCGGCGGGGATCGAGGCGGGCGCCCTGATGGCGCTCTACTTCGCCGATGAAGCTATTGTCACCACCAACCCGGAAGTCTCCTCCGTGCGTGACTCGGATCGCATCCTCGGCATCCTGGCCTCCAAGTCCCGTCGCGCCGAGCGTGGCGAAGACCCCATCAAGGAGCACCTGCTGCTGACCCGCTACTGCCCGACCCGCGTCAACCGCGGCGACATGCTGAGCGTACAGGACGTACAGGAGATCCTGGCCATCAAACTGCTCGGGGTTATCCCGGAGTCCCAGGCGGTGCTGCGCGCCTCCAACTCCGGCGAGCCTGTCATCCTGGACAAGGAGTCCGATGCCGGTCAGGCCTATGAGGACGCCGTTGCCCGCCTGTTGGGTGACACCAAGGATTTTCGTTTTCTGGAAGAAGAGAAGAAGGGCTTCTTTAGCCGACTGTTCGGGAGTTAAGCATGTCATTATTGGATTATTTTCGTTCCAACAAGAAACAGAGCACCGCACAACTGGCCAAAGAGCGGTTGCAGATCATCGTGGCTCACGAGCGTTCATCCAGAGGGGGGCCGGATTACCTGCCCCAGCTCAAGCAGGATATCCTCGACGTGATCCGCAAATATGTGGAGATAGACCCTGACAAGATCACGGTCCAGCTCGACAAGAAGAGTGATGAGCTGTCGGTACTCGAGCTCAACATCACCTTCGCCGACGACAAGAAGGGATGAGCCTGACGCCCTATGCGTGACCCTTTCCCCCAATGAAGACCGGATCCTGCTGCCAGGATCCGGTTTTTTATTGCCGCAACCGGGTCAAGGGCGCTGCTGCACTCGCCAAGCCCGTGGGGGACGGCTAGAATACGGCGCGCCACCGTGCGGCCGGGCCGTCGGTGTTTTTCTTTATTTATCAGCTGGAACAGACCGCTTATGTCTTTGAATGACGAAATGCACAGCGTCGAGGAACTGCTCGACACCGCCCTCGAACTCTTCATGGAGCTGGCCTCCGACAACCTGCCGGAGCAGGAGATCGCCCGCTTCAATCAGGAGTTCAACGACCGCGGCCTGCTGGCGGAAACCGATCCGGCCGATGACTGGGAAGCGGACGTTGGCTTCGAGGTCAGCGACGCCGAGTACGCCGAGATCTGGATCGGCCTTGGCAACGAGCAGGAAGAGTACGAGCACCTGTTCGCCCGCATGCTGCTCTCCCGCCGTGTTGACGAGAAGTTCTGCCACATCGAATGGCTGCCCCAATAATTCCGGATCCCGATGATCCGAGTCACTACGTCTGGGAGTCGGAGCCAGAGCCCGTGCGGCCCAATCCGGCACGGCGCCTGCTGAACTGGCTCGGCAAGCTGCTGCTGGCGGCGCTGCTCAGCACCATCGTCTCGGTGGCGCTGCTGCGTTTCATCGATCCGCCCATGTGGACCTGGCGCATCGAGCGGGCGCTGTTTCCCCCTGCCAAGGTGGCCGAGGTGAAGCACGACTGGGTGCCGCTCGAGCAGATCTCCCGCGAGCTGCAGCTGGCGGTGATCGCCGCCGAAGATCAGCGCTTTGCCGAGCACAACGGCTTCGACATGGATGCCATCAGCTCGGCGCTCAAGCACAATCAGCACAGTGAGCGGGTGCGCGGCGCCAGCACCCTCAGCCAGCAGACCGCCAAGAACCTCTTCATGTGGAGCGATCGCAGCTTCCTGCGCAAGGGGATCGAGGCCTGGTTCACCCTGCTGATGGAGCTGGGCTGGGACAAGTCCCGCATCCTCGAGGTGTACCTGAATATCGTGGAGTTCGGGCCCGGCATCTACGGCGCCGAGGCCGCTGCCAGACACTACTTTGGCAAGCCGGCGATACGTCTCACCCGCTACGAGGCGTCACTGCTGGCGGCAGCCCTGCCCAACCCCTGGCGCTACCGGGTCAAGCCCCCCTCGCCCTACGTTCAGCAGCGCTCGGCCTGGATCCGCCGTCAGATGGGCCAGCTGGGGCAGGTGACCCTCAACAAGGTGCATCAGGCAGACTGATGCCTGATGGGTGTCGGGTTTGTTCACGGTGCGAGCCCGGCCTCGTCGGTGGAGGGTCCCAGGTGCCCGCCCACCGTGCCCCGATGCAGCGGCAGGTAGTGCCACCACCAGGTCTCCCGCCGCCGCTTGATCTGCTGCCGTCTCGTCCGCCGTTTCATGCCCGTTCTCCCTTGCCCTGCCCCTCTTCAACCATACCCAACTCCGGCCTGCCCTGCCCGGCGCTGGCGCACCCTTCCCACTGGTCTGGCCGCCACCGCCAATAATTGTTACAGTAGCGAACCTCGATGTATCTGGAGTGATTTCATGGAACAGCGTACCCCGGATCAGCTGGTCGAATGGGCCTATGATCAGTTTCTTGAGCAGGCCGCAGACATGCTGGCCCCCGAACAAATCGTCGACATCACCCTGGAGTTCGAACAGCGTGGCGCCGTCGAGGCGACCCTGCCCAATGCCGACTGGTCAACCGAACTCGGTGTGCCGGTGGACATGGAGCGCTGGGTCGAAGTGTGGGTGGGTCTGCTGGACCATCAGGAGGAGTTTGAGGTGATCTTTGCCACCTTCCTGCTGCCCCGTCATAGCAATGAGCACGATGTCCACGTGCGCTGGCACCGTCAGCAACAGGCATGAAAAAGGCGCCCTCGGCGCCTTTTTCTTTTGCGGTGATCATTGCTCAAGGCCGGGCCGCGATGGCCTTCGCCAGACAGCGCCGGCACCAGCAGGCATCGGCCTCCCCCATGGGCAGGGCCGGCAGCTGGCTGCACCAGCACTGGTCGATGGTCGCTCCGGCCGACACGGCGCAAAAGGCCGGTTCACCGCAGCCGGGGCAGTGATGGGTGCTGGTGGTACCATCCAGCTGCGCCATCACCGCCAGCTGGGCCTCGCTCTCCATGGCGGACCAGCGACCAATCTCGGTCAGGGTACGGCCACAGCCAAGGCAGAGACCGTCTTTCGCCCGGCACGCACCGACGCAGGGGCTCGGCACTTATTCGCCGCCTTCGCGCTGATCGTCGCCCGTCAATGTGATGCTGTAGTCATCGATGACCAGCTTGCCCTGCTTGTAGAGGCCGCCGATGGCCTTCTTGAAGGTGCCCTTGCTCATGCCGAGCAGCTTGTAGATGAGCTCGGGTTCGCTCTTGTCACCCACCGCCAGGCTGCCGCCCTGCTTCTTGAGGCGGGCCAGGATCTGCTCGCCGGCATCGTCCAGCCGCGCCACGCCCGGCTTTTGCAGGGTCAGATCCAGCTTGCCGTCATCACGCACCTGCTTGACCCAGGCGGTCAGCGGACGGCCCGTGGTCACCCGGCCGAACACCTCGTTCTTGAACAGCATGCCGGAGTACTCGCCATTGACGATGGCCTTGATGCCGAGCGGCGTGCGCTCGCCAGGCAGGGCAGTCACTTCGTCACCGGCCTTGAAGGGAGGTTTGTCGGTGCGCAGGAACCGCTCGAGGCGGCTGGTGCCCACCATGCGCCCCTCGTGATCGAGCATCAGCCGCACCAGATAGACATGGCCCACCTGCATCGGCTTGTTCTGCTCACGGCTTGGTACGAACAGATCCTTCTTCATGCCCCAGTCGAGGAAGGCACCAATCTTGTTGGCATTGACCACCTTGAGGCCGACGATGTCGTCCACCATGGCAAACGGCTTGTCGGTGGTGATCACAGGCTCGCAGTCGGCATCCAGATAGAGGAAGACCTTGACGCCGTCCCCTTCCGCCACCCCTTCCGGCAGTTGACGCTTGGGCAGCAGCAGCTCGCCGTACTCTTCGCCAGCCGCCAGCCAGGCGCCCCGATCTTCGAGCTCGACTACGGTAAGGGTGTTCATCTTGCCAATCTGTAGCATGGTGTTCTCTTCTTTCATTGTCCGGATGGCCAATTTTTCATTGCCTGTATGGGCGCGCATGTTACCCCAAGAGCGGTAACAGGGCCTAGTCCCTTGCCCTGTTCGCGGGTGATTTTCAGGGCCTTTTGGCCGGGGCGTGTCCATATAATCGCCAGTCAGCCGCCCTTTTGCTGCAAATAACCCCACTTTTGGGTAGACTTCGCCGCTGTCAAAATCCAGAGGAACTGTCGATGAATCCATCCACTCGTACCCGTCATCTCAATCAATGGGTCCAGACCCACAGTGGGCAGGACATGACCTACCCGGCGCTGCACGGCTTTTTGTGTGCCCGCCTGGTCGGGCCGGATGCCCCTGACTGGCAGGCCCCGCTGGCCGGTCTGTTGCCCCATGACGCCGAGCTGGATGAAAAAAGCGCCGAGGCGCTGCGCCACCTGATCGCCGAGCTGGAAGCCCAGGCCGATGAGGCCCAGCTCGCCCTGCCGAGCCAGTGCCGCCTCTCCACCGAGAGCCCGGAGCAGGTGTTCGAGCAGAGCCACCCCCTCGGTCAATGGTGCTACGGCTTCAGCCAGGGCTTTGCCACCTGGCCCAAGCCCAGGGATCTGAACGATCCGACCACCCAGTACCGTTTCAGCCTGGCCGCCGAGCTGAGCCTGTTTCGCGACAAGCCGATGGCGCAGATGCTGCACGCGGCCGCTGGCAGTGACCTCCCCTTCATGGAGTTCTGCAAGCGTCAGCGCCAGAACATGAAGACCGCCCTCAACCAGCTGCTGCAATTAGATGAGTATCAGGCCGTGCCGAGCACGGAGCAGGCGCTGGACAGCGAGCAGGCCGAGCAGTGGCAGCAGTGGTTCGAACTGGCCGATGCCAGCCGCGATCCGCACAGCCGCCTCGGCTGGTTTGACAAGGTGATCGCCGACGCCGAGCCGCTGTTCGACGCCGCCTTCTGGCAGCAGATTGCCGGCCATGGCTGGAGTGCCCACGAAGCGCGCCCGCTGCTGGCCGCCCGCGCCGGGCGGGCCGACTGCCTGTTGCGTCTCGGCCAGCTGGAACAGGCGCGCAGCGAGTATCTGGCCCTGCTCGAGCTGTGCGTGGCCGACGAGCTGGGTTGCCGTTATCCCCTCTCCAGCCTCTATACCCTGCAAGGGGACTGGTCGGCCCTGCAGGCTCTGCTGGTGCGCTTTGATGAGGCCTCCAGCTGGCTGCTCTACAACAAGGCGCTGATGACGTTCGTCTGCGCTGGCGCCGAGGCCGCGCAGCCGCTGCTGGCCGCCGCCATCAAGGCCAACGCCCATGTACCGGCCTGTCTGCTGGGCCAGCGCAAGCTGCCCAAACAGGAGCCCCACAGCTGGCAGGCTGGCAGCCGTGACGAAGCGGCGCTCTACACCCTGCAAAGCCGCGAGGCCTGGCTCAAGCACAACGCCCTGCTCTGGCTGCGCAAAGGCTGAGCCGGCGACAGTAAAACCAGCTTCGAATAGACCCGGTTGCGGCGGATGACGTGCGCAACCGCACATTTCTCTGGTACTTGTTCAGACAAACGGCCCTGTGTTACGTATCATCAAGGTCAAAGTATCAAGAGAAACTGCACCCGATGCAGCCGTCACAGCAGGATGTCATATGTCAAAGATCATAGAGCTGCTTGCCCACTATCCCCCCTATCAGCTGGTACACGCCGCCGAGATGGTGCGCGATACCTTCGAACAGTTTTACCAGCAACGCTATCAGCTGACGGTGCCTCAATGGCGCCTGATGATGGTGCTCGGCCCCCACTACCCCATCAGCCAGAAAGAGCTGGTGGAGGCGAGCGGGATGGACAAGGTGCGGATCTCCCGCGAAATTCACCGGCTGGTGGAAAAAGGGATCCTGTTCACCGAGAGCAGCGAGCACGACAAGCGGGTCAGCCTGGTCTCCTTCACCCAGGCGGGGCTCACCCTGTTCCAGCAGCTCAAGAGCGAAGCGGGCAGCTGGCAGCACACCCTCACCGACTACCTGCCGGCCGAGGCGCGCCAATCCATCCGTCTGCACCTGCAAAGCGTCAGCGATGCCATCGAACAACTTCACCTGCTGGATAACGAGCGACCCTCATGAACCTCAACAACTTTGCCACCATGGACGTCAACATGCTGCTGAGCCTGGTCAACATGCAGCTACGTGATTGCTACGATGATCTCGATGATCTCTGCAAGGCGCAGGATCTCGACAAGGCGGCGCTGGTCGCCCGGCTCGCCAGCGGCGATTTCCACTATCAGGAAGATCAGAAGCAGTTCAGATAGGGATCCGGATCACAACCCGGCCCATGCCGCTGGCTCCGGCGGCAAAAGCTGCTATGGTGATGGCTACCCCGGTCAACTGACCATCGGCAAGAGGTATGGATACATCTTGCTGTCACAGACCGCGGTTAGCCTTCTCTTCACCAGCCGTAGCCAAGGATGACCCATGATGTTTCTGACCCGTCCCGCCAGCCTGATCACCCTCTGTGCCTTGCTGATGATCAGCCTCCTCTCGCCCCGCCTGCCAGACAGCGCCGAACAGTGGCTCACCACCCTGCTGCTGGGCTCCCTGGTGGTGGTCTGCCTGATGGTCGGCAGCGGCTGTCGCCGCTTTCTGCGGGATTGACCTGACGGACCGCTTCATCAGGTCAGGCACCAAAAAAACAACGCAGCCCTAGGGCTGCGTTGTTGCTTTCTGGCGTATGGCTGGTTGCTCTCTTGATCAGAGCGCCAGGGTCTCCAGCTGGCCCTTGGCCTGCTCGATGCCCTTGGCCTGGGCATCCGGACCCATGCCCATGCCTTCGGCGTAGATGAAGTCCACCTCCTTGATGCCGATGAAGCCCAGCACGGTACGCATGTAGGGGGTCACCAGATCGGTGGCGCTGCCGACGTGCATGCCGCCGCGGGGGCTGATCACCAGGGCGCGGGTGTTTTCCACCAGGCCGACCGGACCGGTTTCGGTGTAACGGAAGGTCACGCCGGCACGGGCCACCAGATCGATCCAGTTTTTCAGCTGGGTCGGGATGTTGAAGTTGTACATGGGGGCGGCAATCACCACCAGATCGCTCGCCTTGAGCTCTGCGATCAGCTCGTCGGACTGGGCCAGCACGGCCAGTTGACGCTCATTGAGGTTTCCACCACCGCGCAGGCCTGACGCCAGCTCGCCATCCAGTACCGGCAGGTTCAGGGCCGCCAAATCACGCACGGTGACGGTGTCGGACTGATGGTCGGCCAGGAAGCCGTCGATCAGGGCGTTGGATTGGGAATATTGGCCCAGGATGCTGGACTTGAGTACGAGGATATTGGCCATGGTGAAACTCCATTAGGTTGTCGGTTGAACAGCGGTGCTGTCGATGGAGGTCACTCTAAACATTGGGCTTCTATACAGATAGCGAAAATAGATGCTCAACTTGTTCAAAAATTTTGATGGTAGTGCATTCTCTCGCCAGCCGCCTCTCTCACGCTCCGCCAAGGCTTGGCAGAACAAACGATTGCCGTTATGATCCGCCGCACTTTTTTCAGCGACCCGGATCCCATGACACCCTCGCGCAGGCACTCCCCCTTTGCCGGTGCAGTCTGGATGATGGTAGCGGGCCTCTGCTTCGCCGCCGTCAACAGCCTGAGCCAGTATGTCAGCTTCAAGCTCGGCCTCCCCTCGACCCAGGTCGCCTTCCATCAATATCTGATTGCCCTGGTCTGTCTGCTGCCCTGGCTCATTCGCCACGGCCTGCGCCAGTCGCTGATGACCAACCAGCTGCGGCTGCACCTGCTGCGGGTTGCCCTCGCGGTGGTCGGCATCCAGTTCTGGCTGTGGGCGTTGGCGGTCCCCGTTCCCATCTGGCAGGGGATAGCGCTGCTGATGACTTCTCCGCTGTTTGCCACTCTGGGGTCGGCCCTCTTTCTCAAGGAGCAGGTAAGCCGGGCCCGCATTCTGGCAACCCTGGCCGGCTTTGTCGGCGCCATGCTGATCCTGGCCCCCTGGACCGACGATTTCAGCTGGGCCTCGTTGCTGCCGGTGGCGGCGGCCCTGTTCTGGGCCGGCTATTCCTTGCTGGTGCGCTATCAGGCGGCGAGCGAGTCGTCCCACACCATCGTCGTCTATCTGCTCATCTTCAGCACCCCGTTCAACGCCATGCTGGCGCTGCCGGAGTGGCAGTGGCCGAGCGAAACCCAGTGGCTGCTGGTGGCCGCCTCCGGCGTGCTGTCGGCGCTGGCCCAGATGTCCATCGCCCGCGCCTACAGCGTGGCCGAGGCCTCGTTCGTGCAACCTTTTGATTTTGCCAAGCTGCCCATGAACGTGCTGGCCGGCTGGCTGGTGTTTGGCTGGGCGCCGCCCGGCCGATTGTGGCTCGGGGCCGCCATCATCATCGGCGCCATCACCCTGCTCACCCATCTGGAGCAGCGCGCCCACAAATCCGTTTCCTGAGGTACGCCATGCGTGCCTCTTTTTTTGCCCGCTATTCGTGCAATAGCATTCATCAACCGTCACCCACGACATCAGGAGAGATCACATGTTTGGAACCGCTACCCGCCCCGGCGCCACCCGCGCCCTGCTGCTGGGCTCCGGCGAACTTGGCAAGGAGGTCGCCATCGAGCTGCAACGCTTCGGCATCGAGGTGATCGCCGCCGACCGCTATGCCGATGCCCCCGCCATGCAGGTGGCGCACAGAGCCCATGTGCTGGACATGCTGGACGGCGCCGCCCTGCGCGCCCTGGTCAACGAGGTCAAACCGGATCTGATCATCCCCGAGCTTGAAGCCATCGCCACCGATACCCTGGCCGCCCTGGAGCAGGAAGGGGTCAAGGTGGTGCCGAACGCCCGCGCCACCCAGCTCACCATGAACCGGGAGGGGATCCGCCGTCTCGCCGCCGAGACGCTGGGCTTGCCCACCTCCCCCTACCGCTTTGCCCAGAGCAAGGAGGAGTTTGTCGCCGCCGTTGACTCCATCGGCCTGCCCTGCGTGGTGAAGCCGGTAATGAGCTCGTCCGGCAAGGGGCAGAGCGTGCTGCGCGATCTCGCCAAACTCGACGAGAGCTGGACCTATGCCCAGGAGGGCGGTCGCGCCGGTCGCGGCAAGGTGATCGTCGAGGGCTTCGTCCCCTTCGAGTACGAGATCACCCTGCTCACGGTACGCGCGGTGGACGGCATCCACTTCTGCGAGCCCATCGGCCATCGCCAGGAAGATGGCGACTACCGTGAATCCTGGCAGCCGCAAGCCATGAGCGAGCTGGCACTGGCCCGCTCCAAAGAGGTCGCAGCCAAGGTGGTCGAGGCGCTGGGCGGCTACGGCCTGTTCGGGGTCGAGCTCTTCATCAAGGGTGACGAGGTGTGGTTCAGCGAGGTCTCGCCGCGCCCCCACGACACCGGGATGGTGACCCTCATCTCTCAGGATCTCTCCGAGTTCGCCCTGCACGTGCGCGCCATTCTGGGGCTGCCCATCGGCACCATAACCCAGTACGGGCCTAGCGCCTCCGCCGTGGTGCTGCGCGAAGGCCACAGCCAGGACATCCGCTATCAGGGGATTGGCGAGGCGCTGGCCCTGGTGCCGGGTGCTCAGTTGCGACTGTTTGGCAAGCCGGAGATCGCCGGTCGCCGCCGGCTCGGCGTGGCACTGACGCGAGCCAAGCAGTGCGACGAGGCGGTAGAAAAAGCCAAAGCGGTTGCGGCCGGGGTAAAGGTGCTGTTCTAAGCCCACTTTTTGGCACACGAAATCAAACGTTTGCCAGCATGATCCAGCGCAAGGGGCATGGCAATGCCCCTTTTGCATTGAGGCACCTTGTTTATAATCCCCCCTTCACCTATGTCAGGAGTACAAGATGTTAACTGCCGTGATCTTCGATATGGATGGTGTTCTGATCGACTCGGAACCCTTTTGGCAACGGGCCCAGATGGCTGTCTTCTCCGAGCTGGGCCATCCCCACACGGTGGAAGATTGCGAATCGACCATAGGCGTGCGCATCGATCAGCTGGTCGCCCACTGGTATCGGTTACGCCCCTGGAGCGGCCCCAGCCAGGAAGAGGTGGTGCAGCGCATCCTGGATCGGGTCAACGCCCTGATCCTCTCCGAAGGTCAGGCCAAGGCTGGCGTGCTGGAGGCACTCGACCTCATCGAGGCGCAAGGCCTTAAAATCGGTCTGGCCACCTCCTCCCCCTTTGCCATGGTGGAGGCCGTGCTCGGCAAGCTCGGCATTCGCGATCGCTTCCTGGCGGTGCACTCTGCCGAGGTGGAGCGCTTTGGCAAGCCGCACCCGGATGTCTATATCCACGCCGCCGAGAAGCTGGGAGTCGAGCCGGTGCATTGTCTCGCCATCGAGGACAGCTTTACCGGTCTGCTGGCGGCCAAGGCGGCCTCCATGACCGCGCTGATAGTGCCGGATCCAGCGCTGGTGGGTGACCCGCGTCTGGCCATTGCCAACCATCAGCTGCGCTCGCTCACCGAGCTGGATGCCCAGATGCTGACCAGCTGGGTCAAATAGACCACGCTCTGGCGGACTGACCTCCTGCCTCCCTTGATCCCGGTCATAATCGTGCGCTTGCTCGCGGTCAGGCAGGTGCGATCCAGCTAGAATCTGGGGAGAGAGGCGGCCCACGGGCCCGAGGAGGTCATCATGATCGAGTACACCAGCAAGCGCATCGTCTGCCCCCACTGTGGCCATCATACCCGGGTCGAGCTGGATGCCAGCCAGGGGGATCAGGAGTTCTATGAGGATTGCATGGCCTGCTGCAACCCCATCCACCTGCGACTGCACCGGGATGAGGTGCGCGACTGCCTGCAACTCTTCGTGGATGCTGACGACGAACAGATGTTCTGAGTCGCCCTGACAGGGGATAGCGCAAAACAAAGCGGGGCCCACTGGGCCCCGCTTTCCTTTTCGCCTAAGCGGCCGCCCCTGCGCCTTATTGGCGCGCCGCCAGCACCCGCTCCACCGTGTCGACGATGGCCTGGGTCTGGGGGTCAATCTCGATGTTGGTCTGCCAGCCGGCCTTGACCCAGCCGAGGTTGGTACGGGCCAGGGTCTCGGGGATCAGGTTGACGCAAAATTCGCAGCCGCGCACCTCGCCCACGGTAAGGCTGATGCCATCGATGCCGATGTAGCCCTTGGTCAGCACGTATTTCATCAGCGTTGGGGCCAGGCGATACCACACCTGCCGGTTATTGGGGGTGTCGATGACCGAGATCACCTGCGCGGTGCCCATGATGTGGCCGGACATGGCGTGGCCGCCAATTTCGTCGCCAAAGCGGGCGGCCCGCTCCACGTTGACCTTGTCCCCCGGCTGCAACTGGCCGAGATTGGTGAGGCGCAGGGTCTCCTGCATCAGATCGAAGCTGACCAGCTCTCCTTCGACCCGGGTGACGGTCAGGCAGCAGCCGTTGTGGGCCACGGAGGCGCCCAGCGCCAGCCCCTCGCCCCAGGTCGGGCTCGGCATGCGGATCACGTGGGTTCGAAAGTTGGGCAGCTCTTCGATGGCCACCAGTTCGGCGGTCCCCTGCACTATGCCGGTGAACATGTCTCGTCTCCTGCTACGAAAAAAGGCAGGGTAACCTCGCCGCACGACCCAGACAAGCGCAACCGCTGACAAGCAGGCGGCCGATCGCTATAGTGACGGCATTCAACCAAGTGCTGACAAGGAAACAAAAATGCAGGTATATCAATGCTGTGAGGCCATTCGCATCGCCTACAACCAGATTGGCTCCGGCGAGCAGGGCTATGTGCCGCAGGCCATCGCCGCCACCATCAGGGCGCTCAACGCCGTGGCATCGGACGAGCGGGTGCCGGCGGATCTGCGCGAGCAGGCCGCCTACGCCGCCGCCAACCTGCTGATCAGCGATCACGAAGACGCCTGATCCCGGGCTTGCACCAATCGTTTCGTCCCGGATGAATTTCAGGCTAGAATGACCCCCCCGCACTTTGCACTCCCGCTTCCGGAGTGCAAAGGCTCTTCCCGATACCCGCTCTTTTACGCTTTATCTGATCCACTCGGAGGTGTCAGTGCAACGTTATTGGTCCGAGGCGAGGCAACTCGTTCGTCTAGCCAGCCCCATTCTGGTCGCCCAGGTGGCCCAGATCGCCATGAACTTTGTCGATACCGTGATGGCGGGACAGGTCAGCGCCGTCGATCTGGCCGCCGTGTCGGTGGCCTCCAGCTTCTGGTTGCCGGTGATCCTGCTGGTGCAGGGCATCATCATGGCGCTCACCCCCATCGTCTCCCAGCTCAATGGCGCCCGCAAACGGGACGAGGTGCGCCCGGCGGTGCATCAGGGCTTCTGGCTGGCACTGATGGTTACCCCCATCGCCATGGTGGCGCTCTATTTCAGCCCGCTGGCGCTGCAGTTCATGGAGGTGGATCCCGTGATGGCCGCCAAGACCACCGGCTACCTGCACGCCATTCTGTGGGGGCTGCCCGCCTTCGTGCTGTTCCAGGTGCTGCGCAACTTCAGCGAGGGGCTCTCTCACACCATGCCGACCATGGTGATCGGCTTCGTGGGGCTGGCGGTCAACATCCCGGCCAACACCATCTTCATCCACGGCCTGTTCGGCATGCCGAAACTGGGCGGGGTCGGCTGCGGCGTGGCCACCGCCATCGTGCTGTGGGCCATGCTGCTGGCGATGATCGTCTATGTGAAGCTCTCCCGCCACTTCAAGGAGATCAACCTGTTCGCCCAGCTCGCGCGCCCCAATGGCAGCCGGATCTGGCGCCTGTTCAGGTTGGGTTTCCCCATCGCCATGGCCATCTTCTGCGAGGTGACCCTGTTTACCGTGGTGGCCCTGATGCTGGCCCCCTTTGGCGCGGAGACGGTGGCGAGTCACCAGATAGCGCTCAACTTCTCCAGCCTGGTGTTCATGCTGCCGCTCTCCATCGGGGTGGGCGTCACCATCCGGGTCGGTCACAGCATCGGCGAAGGGCTGCCTGATCACGCCCGGGTCGCCGCCCGCACCGGCCTGATGCTGGGCATGACGGTGGCCGCCGCCACCGCCGCCCTCACCGTGCTGCTGCGCGAGCAGATCGCCACCATCTACACCGAAGACCTGCAGGTGATCACCCTCGCGGCCACCCTGCTCTTCTTCGCCGCCATCTACCAGATCTCAGACTCGGTACAGGTGGTGGCGGCGGCGGCCCTGCGCGGTTACAAGGACACCAAGGCGATCTTCTACGTCACCATCGTCGCCTACTGGGGACTGGGGCTGCCCACCGGCATGATCCTGGGCCTGACCGACTGGGTGGTGCCGCAGATGGGACCCCAGGGGTTCTGGGTCGGCTTCATCGTCGGCCTCACCTCCGCCGCCCTGATGCTGGGTACCCGGCTGCGCTACATCTATGGTCGCTTTGCCAGCCCGGAGGCATGCAGCGCCCTCTCCAAGGCGCAATAAGGGGAAACTCGCCTGCAAAATCAACAGGCTGCGCAAGAACTGGGCAAACAGTCTCCTTTGTGCGTGCGGCCTGTTGACAGCCTTGGGGGGCATGGGTAGTATGCCGACCACGCCAGCAGTGCTGGCGGGATAAAACGGGTTTTCAATCCGGTTTATGAAGTGGGTTTATAGCTCAGTTGGTTAGAGCACTACCTTGACATGGTAGGGGTCGTTGGTTCGAATCCAATTAAACCCACCACTTTTCCGCGATGCGTCCTTAGCTCAGCTGGTTAGAGCACCACCTTGACATGGTGGGGGTCGGTGGTTCGAATCCACTAGGACGCACCATCCGGAACACTGTTATGCGTCCTTAGCTCAGCTGGTTAGAGCATCACCTTGACATGGTGGGGGTCGGTGGTTCGAATCCACTAGGACGCACCATAACAGTTTGAATAAATTGCAGATATGAATTTGATGTGGGTTTATAGCTCAGTTGGTTAGAGCACTACCTTGACATGGTAGGGGTCGTTGGTTCGAATCCAATTAAACCCACCACTCCCCTGCAATCACACAAAGTCGCCTTGCGCACCCTGCGTCCTTAGCTCAGCTGGTTAGAGCATCACCTTGACATGGTGGGGGTCGGTGGTTCGAATCCACTAGGACGCACCAGATTAGAAAAGCCCGCTCCTCGAGCGGGCTTTTTGCATTTCTCTTCTCTGATTATCCCTTCTCTCCCCTCTCATCTGCCTCCTATTGACCCGCTGCGGCCATTGTCGGGCCATGGCCGCAGCGTTCCCTTGCCCAGTCAGAAGAGATCGAGCTGCTGGCCGCAGATCCGCTCGAACGACTCGCCGATAAAGGGGAGGATGGCATCGGCGATGGGTTTGAGCTGCTTGTCGATGTAGTGCTCGTAGTCGATGGCGCTGCGCCGGTATTCGAGCGGCTCGGGGCCATTCAGGGTCACCAGGTAGGCGATGGAGCCCCTGTGCTGGTAGCGCTGGGGCAGACCGCGGCGCAGGTTCTCCTCGTCCGCCAGGCGCGCCGCCCGCACGTGGGGTGGCACGTTCTTCTGGTACTCCTCGAGTTTCTGGCGCAGCCGCTTGCGATAGACCAGCAGCTCGTCGTGAAGGCCGGCGCGGGTCTCGTCCACCATGGTGCGCACATAGCCGCTGGGATCCTGGTCGTGAAACACCATCTCGTAGAGGCGGGTCTGGAATGCCTTGGCAAGGGGCGTCCAGTCGGTGCGCACCGATTCTAGCCCCTTGAACACCAGCTGCTCCTCTTCACCTGCCTGATGGCCTGCCACCAAGCCCGCATAACGCTTCTTGCTCCCCTTCTCCAGCCCGCGGATGGTGGGCATCAAGAAGCGGCGATAGTGGGTCTCGTACTGGATCTCCAGATAGCTCGGCAAATCGAACTCCCGCTTGATCAGCGCAGTCCAGTTGTCGTTGATCATACTGGCCAATCGCCGGCCGATCTCGTCCGCCTGGGCGGGGCTGGTCTCGCGCCCCAGGTGGACGAAGGTGGAGTCGGTGTCGCCATAGATCACCTCGAAACCCTCCCCTTCGATCCACTCCCGGGTCTGCTGCATGATGCCGTGACCGCGCAAGGTGATGGAGGAGGCAAGCCGCGGGTCGTAGAAGCGGCAGCCCCCCGAGCCCAGCACCCCGTAGAAGGAGTTCATGATGATCTTGATGGCCTGGGAGAGCGCCTTGTTGCTGGCCGCCTTGGCTCTATCCCGCGCCGCCCACAGGGTGGCGATGAGATCCGGCAGGAAGTGGCGCTCGCGGGAGAACAGGGCGCCGCGAAAACCCGGGATGGCATGGTCGGGATGCTGCAGCCCCTCGATGAGCCCCATGGGGTCGATGCAGAAGGTGCGGATGATGCTGGGATAGAGGCTCTTGAAATCGAGCACCAGCACGTGGCGATAGAGCCCAGGTTTGGAGTCCATCACATAGCCGCCAGGGCTCGCGAGCCCCCCATCGGCGGGCAGGTTGGGGGCCACGTAGCCGCCGCGGTGCAGCCGTGGCAGATAAAGATTGGTAAACGCTGCCACCGAGCCCCCTACCCGGTCGAGCTCGAGGCCAGTGAGGGAGGCGCGCTCGATGGCAAAGGGGATGAGGTGGCAGTAGTCGAAGATCTCCCACACCAGCTTGCAATCCTCCAGGTTGTAGCGGGCCAGCGCCTCCTTGTCGGAGTGGAACAGCTCGGTGATCTTCTCCCCCCGGTTGGCCACGTCCTCGATGTCCTTGCCCCGGCCGAGCAGCTCGCTCGCCACCGCATCCAGGCTGTAGCTGGGGAACTGCCAGGTGGCGCTTTTGAGGGTGTCGATGCCATCCAGCACCATGCGCCCCGGGATGATGACGCTGCCGCTCTGGGGGTCGTTGCGCGATGAGCGCCAGAAGCAGAGCTCGTGGCCACGGCCGAGTCGCAGCCGCCGCTTGTTGAGCTCGGCACGGCGCAGCAGCAGGCGAAAGTCGAAGTTCACCACGTTCCAGCCGATCACCAGATCCGGGTCGTGCCGCACAAACCAGCGCTCCAGCGCACTCAGCAGGGCGCTCTCGTCCGCCACCCACTCGACCTGGGTCCCCCAGCTGTCGGCATCGGCCTCCGGCACGCCGATCATGATGACCCGCGCATCCTCGGGGCTGTAGAGCCCCACCGAGAAGAGGGCCCCGTCCATGGCGCACTCCACGTCCAGCGACACCCAGGAGAGGGTCGGCGTCACCGCCTGGGGCGCGCAGCGCGCCTCGTTCACCTCCCAGTAGCCCTGCTTGCCCCCCTTCTTGCGCGCCCGCCCCTCGAAGCGCA
Source organism: Aeromonas sp. R5-3 (assembly GCF_040908225.1). NCBI lineage: Bacteria > Pseudomonadati > Pseudomonadota > Gammaproteobacteria > Aeromonadales > Aeromonadaceae > Aeromonas > Aeromonas sp. R5-3. The sequence continues at coordinate 173,503 of NZ_JBFODH010000008.1, forward strand.
CGCCGGCGGTGATGAAACGCTCCATCAGGAAGCGCTCAGGCAGCCGGATATCCGCCTCGAAGTGCTCCAGCCCGCGGATGAGCAGCAGCTCGATGGCGCGGTGAAAGGCGCTCAGGGTGGCAAAATAGCAGCCCACCACGGCACGGCCGTCGAAGGTGTGCATGGGCAGGCGGCGAAACCGCCCGCTCACCCCGGCCCCCTTGAACAGCTCCGCCGCCTCCGCCATATGGCTCTGCGGCAGGAAGAAGACCGGCTCCTGCCCCGGCACCACCACCCGCACCGGCCCCTGTTCGCTCCAGAGCCACATCACGATCTCGGTGCGCTCCGGCTGCTCACCGCGGCCGCGCACATCCCGCCCGTGACGGGTCAGGATAAAGCCGTCGCGCGGCGGGGTAACGGGAGGGATGGGGGGGTGGTCGGTCATGCCAGTCATCGGGATCAACATAGGTGTGGGACTATTGTACGTTCATACAGTGCTTTACTGCAATTGGCACGCCAGGCTGCCATTGCCACGCAGGCTGCCAGGGGCAGCGCAAACTGGTATGCTCGGCCAGACGGGCACGCACTGCCGGTGGCAGTGGTGTTCGCCCATCGACTCACCCCGCTTGTCAGCCAACATCAGGAGGTCATGGTGGCGCTTTATTCTCTGCTGGATCAGCTGGCCATTCCCTATCAGCGCATCGATCACGCCCCCGTCTTCACCTGCGAGGAGGCCAGCCGGCTGTTGCCCAACCTACCCGCCGCCAAGACCAAGAACCTCTTCCTGCGCGACCCCAAGAGCGAACGGCTGTTTCTGGTGGTGACCCCTGAGCAGAGCAGAGTCGATCTCAAGGCGCTGGCAAGCGCCCTTGGCGTCAAGCGGCTGAGCTTCGGCTCGCCCGAGCGACTGGAATCCGTGCTTGGCCTCACCCCGGGCTCGGTCACCCTGCTCGCCATGGTACGCGACAGAGAAAGCGCGGTGGAGCTGGTGGTGGATGAGACGATCTGGCAGGCCGAGCGGGTGCAGTGCCACCCGCTGGTCAATACCGCCACCTTGCTTATTCGCCTCGACGACGTGCGCCGTCTGCTGGCCCACCTCGGCCGGGAAGCCACCGTCATGCGGCTGCCGGTGGTGGTCGACTGAGGTCGACGTGTGGGGGGATGGCCCTTCGTCACTCCCCGTCCCTGATTAATCGTGTCAGCCGCCGGCAACTGGGGGTGTTGGCACTATCCTGCCCAGACCATCCAAGCCATTGCTCAGCGGCACAATTCATGCTGTGATCCGCCCCACTCACCCGGCCCTGAGACCACAGCGCCGTTACCGGCAGGAAGAGCCCACCCCTTGATGCAGAGTCTGTTTTCCTCGGCCCAGTTGCTGAGCCTGGTGCTGTTTGTCAGCCTGTCCCACGTCGGGGTCGCGGCCATTTTCGCCTACCTATGGCATACCCAGCGACCGCTGCGCGCCCTGCTCTACTGGTCGGCCAGCGAGCTGGCCATCGCCGCCGCCTTTGGTTGCCTGCTGCTGCGCCCCCTCACGGGGGAGACGTCCCTTGCCAATATCCTGCTCACCAACCTGCTGATCATCGCCACCCCGCTGCTCTATGAGCGGGGCCTGCGCCACTTTTTCCGGCGCGAGGCCGACCGCTTCGGCTGGCTCTGCCCGCTCCTCGCCCTCGCCGGCTTCCTGCTGTTTGCCCTGGTGGCCTCGCAGCAACCGCTGGCCGATGTGCACAGCCGGATCATCACCCTCTCCGGCGTGCTCTCGCTGCAGATTGGCCTGCTGCTGTGGCAGCTCTGGCGCTACCAGCGCCTGGCCCCCGCCTACCGGGTGCTGCGCTTCGCCATCCTGCTGCTCGCCCTGCAACTGGCCCTGCAGCTGCTCAGGATGGCCAAGCATCAGTGGTGGCCGGAGTCGGCAGCCTCCAGCCTGACCGACCCCCTGCTCGGCCCAGTGATCCTGCTCAGCCTGCTCTTTACCATTGCCCGCAGCTTCATCCTGCTGAGCCTGGTGCACACCCGCCAGCAGCAGGCCATGCTCGCCACCCAGCGCGAGCTGGAGCGGCGCGCCAACCAGGATGCCCTGACCGGGCTGGACAGCCGTCACCATTTCGAGCAGCAGCTGGCGGCGCGGGCCTGCCGCAGCGCCCGCCCCTGGCAGCTGCTGCTGATCGACCTGGACAACTTCAAGCAGATCAACGACCGCCACGGCCACCCCGCCGGCGATGCCATGCTGCGGGCGGTGGGGCGAGTGATCCGGGAGAGCCTGCCACCGGCGGCACTGGCCGGGCGCCTCGGCGGCGACGAGCTGGCGCTGCTGGTGATGGAGACGCCGCAGACGCTGCCAGGCTACTGCCACGCCCTGCAGCTGGGGGTCACCGAGGCCACCCGCCCGCTGGCGGGCGGCCCCATCGGCCTCAGCATGGGGCTGACCTCGCTGCAGACGGGAGAGAGCTTCGAGCAGGCCTATCTGCGGGCGGATCAGGCGCTCTATGCCGCCAAGCAGAGCGGGCGCATGCGCGCCTGCATCCGCGAGGCCCACCACAGCGAGCCACGCCTGCTGCAAGCGGCAGAGCTGCACCCGTGACAGCCGTCATCGAGTGTCGGGCCGCGCAACCTGCCGATGGCCCGGCCTACCGCCGCTATGTGGCCGAGTGTGGCGCCGCCGGCCTGCCCCTCTATCAGGTGGCGCAATTCGACCCGGATCAGTGGCTGCAAGATCTGCTCGCCCATGCCGCTGGCGAGCGCCTGCCGCCGGATTACCCGCCCACCACCACCTACTTTGCCCTCGAGGGAGCAGAGATCCTCGCCACCTTGCGCCTGCGCCACGGCGACACCCCGGCAACCCGCCAATGGCTCGGCCATATCGGTTACGAGACCCGCCCCTCCCGCCGCGGTGAAGGGGTGGCCCGCACCCTGCTCGGCTGGCTGCAACGCCATGTTCTGAGCGGCCCCGTGCTCATCAGCTGTGACGAGGCAAATTCCGCCTCGCTCAAGGTGATCGCCAGCGTCGGCGGGCAATGGCTGGATCGCCGCTACCATGCTGGCGATCGCTGCTGGGTGAACTTTTACCAGATCCAGCCCCACCCCGCCCGCCAGCAAGGCGCCGCTGACTCGCAGCCATAAAAAAGAGCGCCCGCAGGCGCTCAGTCGTCTCTTGGTTGCAGGAGCCTGGGCGTCAGTAGCCCTCCTCCTGCTCCGCCTTCAGCCGCGCCTGGCGGGCCAGGGCCTCCTCCTCGGCGCTCTCGATTTCGTGCAGTACGGCGTCAAGATCCACCCGCTCGTTGCTCTCTTCGAACAACCCGGTCAGTTCGCTGTCGGGAGTGAGCTTGCCATCTTCATAGAGGGCCCACATCTCCCTGGCGTAACGGGTCTTGAGCAGCTCGGGGGCATACATGCCGTAGTAGTTGCGCATGTTGTCGACGTCCCGCTCCAGCATGGCCTTCGCCTGGTTGTTGGCGGCGGCATCCACCACCTGGGGCAGATCGATGATGACGGGCCCCTCTTCATCCACCAGCACGTTGAACTCCGACAGGTCGCCGTGAATGAGGCCGGCGCAGAGCATGCGCACCACGTAGCGGATCACCCTGGCGTGGTCGGCCAGCGCCTGTTCGCGGCTGAGGGCCACGTCGTTGAGGCGGGGCGCCACGTTGCCATCGGCATCGGTCACCAGCTCCATCAAGAGCACGCCGTCGAGGCAGACATAGGGCCGTGGCACCCGCACGCCGGCGGCGGCCAGCTTGAACAGGGCATCCACCTCGGTGTTCTGCCACACCTCTTCGTGCTGCTTGCGGCCGTACTTGGAGCCCTTCTCCATGGCGCGGGCATCGCGGCTGCTGCGCACCCGGCGCCCTTCCTGATAGACCACCGCCTGCTTGAAGCTGCGCTTGGCTGCCTCCTTGTACACCTTGGCGCAGCGGATCTCGTCGCCGCAGCGCACCACGTAAACATCGGCCTCTTTGCCGCTCATCAGCCGGCTGATCACCTCGTCAACCAGGCCGTCGTCAACCAGAGGTTGGATTCGATTTGGAGTTTTCATGCCCGCCCTTTCACCCTGTGTGCGCCCCCGAAGATAGCCTCTTCCGGTGCGCTTGCCTATTCCAGATTGTGCCGTGTCACCGGCGCCCGGGCGCCGGTCCTTCCATTGCGTCAGTTTTCGGGGGGCAGGTCGCCGCGGATCCGCTTAATGCCCTCTTCGTAGAAGCCCTCGTGCCCCTGAGGATGCTCCATGGTCTCGAAGATCTTGAGGAACCACATGTACTGCTCCGGGTGCTGGCGCAGCTGCTGCTCCACCATGTCGTTCATGGCGCGAACGTCGGCCTCCAGATCGGTGCCTGGGTAGGGATCAAAGGGGGCCTCGATCTCCAGCCGGTAGCAGCCCTCCTCCTCGTCATAGCAGGCGAGGATGGGCACCGCCTTGGCGCCGGTCAGCTTGACCAGCTTGGGCAGGGCCGGCAGGGTCGCCTTGGGGTGGCCGAAGAAGGGCACGAAGATGCTGGCCTCACGGCCGTGATCCTGATCCGGCAGGTAGAAGAAGCTGGCGCCGCCGCGGATCGCCTTGATGGCCGGCTTGATGCCGGCACTGCGCTCATACACCTTGCCCCCCTTGGCCCGCTCGCGGTTGATGTACCAGTCGAAGACCTGATCCTTGGCGCTCTTCATCATGGTGCACATGGACATGCCCCGGATGGCGAAGTAGCGGCCTATCATGTCCACCGCCCAGGTGTGGGGCACCACCAGGATCACCGGCCGGCCGGCGGCCTGCTCTGCCTCGATGTGCTCCCAGCCGCGCACCTTGATGCGGCCGGCCAGGTGATCGGCGCTGCGCAGGGTCAGCTCGGCAAAGCCCATGAAGGTCTTGAGCCCCACCCGGATCGATTTGAGCAACAGGGCCTGACGGCCCGCCTCGTCAAGCTCGGGAAAGCAGATCTTGAGGTTGGTGTCGGCGATATAGGCCTGCTTCCTGGACAGACGCAGCAGGGGGGGAGCCAGCCGGTCGGCCAGCCGGTCGCGCAGACCATGAGGCAGCAGCCCCAGCAGGCAGAGCAGGCCGAGCGCCAGCCAGCTGCCCCACCAGCGCGGATGGAGCAGACGGGGATGAAATGAGGTGTCGAAAACCGGATCGTGTGAGGACATGGCCGCCATCAAGTCATAGAAAATAAACGGTTATTTTAATTATCCTGACAAAATTTTCCACTTTGGGCTGGCGCGGGCCCGGTTGGGGCAGGCGCCGGCTCGACGCCTCGCCCAGCCAACCGGCAGAGTGCCAATAAAAATGGCCCCGCAGGGCCATAGTTCCAACAAGGAATTGCTCATCAGGAGAGCGGCTGCAACCCGCGGCGGATCCGCTGGATCCCCGCCTCGTAGCGGCCATCCAGCCCGACCTGATCCTCGCGGGTATCGAAGATCTTGAGAAACCACATGTACTGGCCCGGATCCCGGCTGAGCTGCTGCTGCACCATGTCGTTCATCCGGCAGGTGTCGGCCATCACATCGTCGGTGGGATAGTTGTCAAAGGGGGCGTCTATCTCCAGCCGGTAGCAGTGATGCGCCTCGTCATAGCAGGCCAGCAGCGGCACCGCCTTGGCGCCGCTCACCTGCACCAGTCGCGGCAGGGCCGGCAGGGTTGCCTTGGGCTGACCGAAGAAGGGGGCGAAGATGCTCTTCTCGCGGCCATGATCCTGATCCGGCAGATAGAAGAAGCTGTTCCCCTCCTTGATGGTGCGGATCACCGCCTTGATGCCGGCGCTGCGCTCATAGACGCGGCAGCCATTGCGGGCACGGGCACGGTTCAGATGCCAGTCGAACACAGGGTTGCGCGCCCGTTTCATCATGGTGCACATGGGCACCCCGCGTTGTGTGAAGTAGTAACCGGCCGCGTCCACCGGCCAGCTGTGGGGCACCACCAGGATCACCGGTCTGCCGGCCGCCTGCTCCGCCTCGATATGTTCCCAGCCAGTGACCCGCATCCGCTTCATCAGATAGGCGGGGCTGCGCACCGAGAACTCGCCAAAGCCGAGCAGGCTCTTGAGGCCGACCCGGATCGAGGTCATCAGGATGGCGTCGCGCTCGGCCTCGCTCTTTTGCGGGAAACAGAGGGCCAGGTTGGTTCTGGCGATGTAGACCTGCTTTTTCGAGATGCGAAACACCAGCGGCGCCAGGGCGGCGGCCAGCCGATCGCGCAGCCTCACCGGCACGAAGGCCAGCAACATCAGGACGCCAAGCGCCAGCCAGCTGAACCAGTAACGCGGATGCAGGAATCGGGTCTCGAAACGAGAGTCAAACACGGGATCATGGGAAGACATGGATGGGGTCAAGCATGGGAAAGGGAGCTGCATTGTATTCATCCTGACAGGTAATACCAGTTAAATTCATCATGGCTTTGGCGAGAGGGCCACCCCAGTCGGGGCCAACAAAGCGGGCAGGTTTGCGCAGGCAAGCCCATAAAAAAAGCGCCCCACCCGAGGTGGAGCGTCTTGTCGTCATCTGTTCGGTGGCGTCCGTCTTGTGCGGACCTGCTCACCGGACCCTTTATCCCGGCCCTCTTGCGGCCATTTCCTAGCGACGAACCATGCCGGATGCCAGCTCGTCGCTGCCCAGCGGCAGGAAGAACATCAGGTAGCGCAGGGCCACGTAGCCGACGATCAGGGTGGCGGCGCCCAGTTCGAAATGGGCCAGCAGCCGGATCTGCTCGACGTACTCGGCTGCCTGGGGCCACTGCTCGACAAGATGGCTCACCTTGAACAGGGCGGTGGCACCGATCACCAGCGGGAAGGTGAAGGCGGCATAGCCCGGCGAGAACGGCAGACGCAGCAGCTTGATGAAGGCCAGGTAGATGATGCCGGTCATCAGCACGGCGATCCCCAGCAGCACGGCTACCAGCAGCAGAGACGGCTGCTCGCTCACGGTCAGGTAGCCGGCCAGTGACAGGCTGGCGGGTGCCGCCAGGATGGCGATGGTCGGTTTGGCGGCATCCGGTACCTCATGGCTGAAGATGAGGCGATAGAGCATCAGCGGCAGCATCAGACCGTAGCAGAGCATGCCGAACCAGAGCAGGCCGTTGGCCAGCGCGGCATATTGGCCGCCCGGGAAGGCGACGTCTGCGACTATTATCCCCACCGGCGGCACGAACCAGCTCGGCACCATGTGGTGGATCTCAAACTGTTTGGCCCGATGCCAGACGAAGGTGGCCAGGAACCCCAGGTGCAGCAGCACCGCAAACAGCCAGAGCCCCTCCCCCAGACCGGCGTTGAGCATGCCGACCGCCTTGGAGACCACCATGGTGCCCATGGCATAGGTGGGCACCACGCTGCCGACCACGGGGTGAGCCAGATCCTGCCACAGCAGGCGCGGGTGCAGCAGAAACTTGAAGGTCAGGATCACCAGCAGCACGGCGGCAACGGCGGCACCCAGCAACTGCAGGCGGCCATCGAAGTGACCGGCATTTTCCCAGCACCAACCGAGACTGGCGATCCCGAGCGCCAGTCCTGCCATGGGGGTCGGAGCAGCGGCCAGGGATTGACGGGTTCTTGCGATCATGTCTGAAACCTCATGTGAGAGACGATGGGCATAGGATAATGAGCGGCCATCGTTTACGATATCTAAATGAATTAAATCAATCGTTCAGAATTTCCAAACATGAAGCTGACCCTGCAACAACTCAAGGTCTTTGCCACCATCGCCCGTTACGGCAATCTGGGGCTGGCCGCCAATGAACTGTGCCTGAGCAAGGGCGCCGTCTCCCAGTCGTTGCAGGAGCTGGAGCGTCAGCTCGCCACCCCGCTGTTCGATCGCATTCACCCCAGGCTGCAGCTCAACAACGAGGGGCGCCTGCTGCAACCGGCGGCCGAGGAGCTGCTGACCCGGATGCAGGATATCGAGACCCTGTTCAGCCCGGATGCCGAACCGAGCGGCCAGCTGCGTCTGGGCGCCAGCCAGACCATAGGCAACTACCTGCTGCCGGCCCTGCTCGCCACCAGCAAGCAGGAGCTGGGACAGCCGCCCAGGGTCACCATCACCAACACCCACCAGCTCTGCCACCTGCTGGCCAACTTCGAGCTGGATCTGGCGCTGATCGAGGGGGAGAACCACCACCCGGACCTGGTCAGCGAGCCCTGGCTCCACGACGAGATGCTGATCGTGGCCCAGCCCGCTCACCCCCTCGCCGGCCGCCATCGCCTCTCCCTCGCCCAGCTGAGCGATGAGACCTGGGTGCTGCGCGAGCCCCAGTCCGGCAGCCGCGAGCAGTTCGAGCAGCAGATCCAGCCCGAGCTGCCGCGCTGGCAGGCGGGGCTAGAGCTCAACACCCTGGAGGCGGTGATGCTGGCGGTCGAGAAGGGGCTCGGTATCTCCTTCATCTCCCACCTGGCGGTGTCGGATCGGCTGCAGGCGGGCCGTCTGGTGGCCCTACCCCTCGCCCGCCGCTTTCCCCGCCAGCTCTCCCTCATCTGGCACCGGCAGAAGTATCACTCCGCCGCCCTGCGCCGCTTTCTGCAATTTTGCCGCGCCCAAGAGGATGTGTTGTCCAGCCAGATCAGCAGCACCTGAGCCAATGGGATGATCGGGCAGCCTATTGCCCGGCATGGCCCTTGCCGCCAGGTATCGGCAGCAATGGAAGAGGGAGAGCCCTGGCTCTCCCCCTTGGTCATTCTGCCTTGTGACTCAGCGTTTCGCGGGCTGCAATCCCCGCTCGACCCAGCCCAGCACCTGTCTGGTCAGTGCCTGCGGCACCCAGGGGGAGTCGGTGATGCCCGCCCTCACGCAGGCGGCAAAGTGATCCGCCTCGTGCTGCATGCCACCGCCCGCCACCGGCAGCGCGATGTCCTGGGGCCAGGCCGGCAGAGGTTCACCACCAAGCCAGACGATCTGCTGGGGGTTCCACCACTTGCCCACCAGCTCCAGCGCCCAGCCGGGCCCGGACAGCCAGGCCGACTTGTCGAGATCCTCGACGATGGAGGCCACCAGCTCGGCCTTGAGCGGGCCGGCAAAATCAAAGCGGGCGGCTTCATCCACCTCGCCCTCACGGCGAGACAGCGTGACCTCGGGCTCACCCGCCGCCAACCCCAACTGGTGACAGAGGGCGGCATAGAGCCAGAGCGGGTAGACCCCCACATCCCAGGCGGCGCCGCCATCCAGCGCCGGATCGAACAGCTTGCCGTCCCGCGTCTGCACCGAGCCGAAGGCCGCCTTTAGCCTGTCGGGGGCTGGCATGGCCGACAGTCGCCCCAGCAATGCGCGCATGGCGGGGAAGCACATCACCTTCATCGCCTCCATCAGCAGCAGGCTCCGCTCGGCGGCGAGCCGCACCAGCCGATCCCAATCTGCGACGCGAGTCACCGCCGGTTTTTCCACCAGCACGTGCTTGCCCGCCAGCAGCATGCGTTCGATCAGGGCAGCGTGCTCCGGGTGGATCACCGCCACGTAGACCGCCTCCACCAGGGGATCCGCCGCCAGCGCCTGATAGCTGCCATGGGCGTGGGGCAAGCCCTGCTCGTCGGCAAAGGCCTGCGCCCGCGCTTGATCACGGGCGGCGATCGCCACCACCCGGCTGCCACTGGCGTGTCCGTTCACATCCTGACAAAAACGGCGGGCGATCGCCCCTGCGCCGGCAATACCCCAGCGCAGCGGCTGCTCGCTTGTTCTCTCTTGCATCCCTGTCTCCTTATGCGCTCTGCCGGTCAATCATCATGCCTGCGCCAGGCTGCGCAACCAGCGGATCTCGTCGCCCCAGATGGACTCGTCAATGGTCTCCAGGATCAGCGGAATGCCGTCGAAGCGATGGTCATTCATGATGTGATGGAACACCGCCTCCCCCAGGTTCCCCTCGCGCAGGCTGTGGTGACGATCGACCCGGCTGCCGAAGGTGCACTTGGCGCCGTTGATATGCATCCCCTTCAGATACTGGAAACCCACCGCCCGGTCGAACTCGGCAAAGACGGCAGCACAACTCTCCGCGGTGCGCAGATCGTAGCCGGCGGCAAAGGCGTGGCAGGTGTCAAAGCAGATGCCGACCCGGCTCTTGTCTTCCACCCCGTCGATGATGGTGGCCAGGTGCTCGAACGACCAGCCGAGGTTGGTGCCCTGGCCGGCGGTGTTCTCGATCACCGCCGTCACCCCTTCGCTACGCTCCAGCGCCCAGTTGATGGATTCGCTCACCAGCTTGAGGCTGGCCGCCTCCGGGACCTGCTTCAGATGGCTGCCCGGATGAAAATTGAGGTAGCAAAGCCCCAACTGCTCGCAACGCTTCATCTCGTCCAGAAAGGCATCGCGGGACTTGGCGAGGCCATCGGGGTCGGGATGACCCAGATTGATGAGGTAGCTGTCGTGGGGCAGGATCTGCTCGGGGCGAAAGCCCCCCTTCTCGCAGGCCAGCTTGAAGGCGCGAATGCTGGTCTCGGAGAGCGGCGCCGCCTGCCACTGGCGCTGGTTCTTGGTAAACAGAGCGAAGGCGTTGGCCCCGATGGCCTGAGCGCGGGCGATGGTGTTCTCCACCCCGCCGGCCGCACTGACGTGGGCTCCGATAAATTTCATCACATCTCCTCTGCACTGTTGCTGGGTCTGGCCGCGCAGCAAAGGGGCGGCCAACCCGTGTGGGGCGCCATTATGCCAAGCCACCCGGCCGGCGCCAAACCGGGATTGTCGATGGCAGCCATAGAGAGACCCGCCGCAGGTGGGGATTAGCGTCAAGCCATCAATCGGCTGCGTCCATCCCTGCCCGCGTCGCCAGGCCATCGCGCGGGCCGTCAGGGCCCAGCGCTGACGCCAGGATGCCGCTCAGCCACTGGATGAAGGCCTGCACCCGGGGGGCCAGCTGACGGCGATGGGCATAGAGGGCGTGAATGGGCAGCGGCGGCGCCTGCCACTTTGGCAGGATGGCCACCAGCTCGCCGCTGGCCAGCAGTGGCTCCACCCCGACTCGCGGCTGCTGGATGATGCCAAGCCCGGCCAGCGCCGCCGCCAGATAGGATTCGCTGTCGTTCACCGTGAGCGCCCCGCTCATCGCCAGCACGGCGCGCGAGCCATCCGCCTGCAGATACTCGAAACCGCTCTCTCTGGGCCCGCTGCTGCTGCCGTAGTGCACCAGCCGATGGCCGCTCAGCTCGCTCAGGCTGCGGGGCGTTCCGTAGCGGGCCAGGTAGGCGGCGCTGGCGCAATTGATCTGGCGGTAGTGGCCGAGGGGGCGCGCCACCAGACTTGAGGGCTCGAGCGCCCCGACCCGGATCACGCAGTCAAACCCCTCTCGCACCAGGTCGACCCGCCGGTCCGTGCTGCTCAACATCAACTGCAAGGCGGGATGCGCCGCCAGAAAAGTGGGTAGCGCCGGCATCACCAGATGGCGGGCCATCCGGCCCGGCATGTCCACCCGCAGCTGGCCGCTCAGCTGCCCCTGCTGGCGAAACAGCCCGTTGAACTCCTCCATGTCCGCCAGCAGATCCTGACAACGGGCATAACAGAGCCGGCCATCCGTGGTCAGCTGCACCCGCCGGGTGGTGCGCTGCAGCAAGCGGGTGCCCATCTGCTCCTCCAGCCGGCGGATGGCCGCCGAGAGCGTCGCCTTGGGGACTCCTAACTGTTCGGCACTGCGGGTAAAGCTCTCCAGCTCCGCCACCCGTACAAACATCCTCATCGCATCCAGTTGATCCATGGCGCCATTGTCTCGCTAATCGGAACAGTGCATTCATTATCGCCTTATTTATCCAATCAACAACGGGCAATAGAGTGATCACACCGGCTCATCCCGAGCCCATGACCACAGACAGGAGTCCTCTCATGACCCATCCCATCGCACTCATCACCGGCGCCAGCCGCGGCCTTGGCAAACAGGCGGCGTTGGCCCTCGCCGCCCGCGGCGTCGACCTCATCATCACCTATCGCAGTCAGGCCGATGAAGCGGCGGCCGTAGTGGCCGAGGCGACCGCCCTCGGCGTCAGGGCCTATGCCCTGCCCCTCGATGTGGCCGACAGCAGCAGCTTTGCCGCTTTCGCCAGCCAGGTGCGCGAGCAGCTGGGCGCGTGGCAGCGGGATCGGTTCGATTTTCTGGTCAACAACGCCGGCATCGGCATTCACGCCAGCATCGAGCAGACCAGCGAGCAGCAGTTCGACACCCTGTTCAACGTTCACCTCAAGGGGGTCTTCTTTCTGACCCAGCAGTTGCTGCCGCTTCTGCGCGATGGCGGGCGCATCCTCAATCTGTCGAGTGGCTTGACCCGCTTCGCGCTGCCCGGTTATGCCGCCTATGCAGCCATGAAGGGAGGGGTCGAGGTGCTGACCCGCTATCTGGCCAAGGAGCTGGGGCCGCGCGGCATCGCCGTCAACGTGGTGGCGCCGGGAGCCATCGAGACCGATTTTGGCGGGGGTGTGGTGCGGGACAATCAGGCGGTCAACGACTTCATCGCCAGCCAGACCGCGCTGGGCCGGGTGGGCCAGCCGGAGGACATCGGTGGCGTCATCGCCGCCCTGCTCTCCCCCGACAGCCGCTGGATCAATGCCCAGCGCATCGAGGCCTCCGGCGGCATGTTCCTCTAAGGCGTCCGCTCACCGATACCGAGGTCTCTCTGGGCCGCCTGGGTCTGACCGCTGGCGGCCTGGTGAGCCTCGGGCAGGTGCGCCGCCAGGGTAGCCACGGCGTCGACATCGACCCGCCCCTGGCTCGCCAGCTGTTGCAAGAATGCGAGCGCCGCGTCGGCGCTCAGCCCCGCCCGGTAGGGTCTGTGCTGCACCATGGCCTGGAAGATGTCGGCCACCCGCAGGATCCTCGCCTCCAGCGGCATCGCCTCGGCGGTCAGGTGGAAGGGGTAGCCGCAGCCATTGGGCTCCTCGTGATGATAGGAGGCCCACAGAGCAATCTCCTCGAAACCGTCAATGTGGCGCAAAATCTGATAGGTTTCAAAGCTGTGGGTGTTGATGATGGCCCGCTCCCGCTCATCGAGTTTTCCCGCCTTGTCGAGGATCTCGTCGGGTACCCGCAGCTTGCCGAGATCGTGCAGCAGCCCGGCGATCTCCAGCTGCTCACAGCGCCCCTCCTCAACCCCCATCCATTGGGCCAGCCGCCGCGCCAGCCTGGCCACCCCGAGGGAGTGGGCCACGGTGAAGGGGCTCTTGGCATCGACGATGGCCGAGAAGATGCGTGCCAGCTGCTTGAGCTCGCCGTTGCTGGTGAGGCAGGGCTCCCGCTCGCTCAGCATGCCGCGCATGTAGTCGGTGATGGCGCGCCCCTCCAGCTGCAGCCAGAATGCCTCCGGCAGGGAGGCCCGCAAAAATGCCGCCACCAGTTCGGGGTCGAAGAACTCGCCGGCGCACGCCTCGATCCGCTGCCGGATCTCCTGGGTATGCATCAGCAGGGAGCCGTCCCCATAATGCGAGGCCGCCAGGGCATCGACCCGGTCCACCAGAAAGATGAGGTTGGCCTGGCGCCGCACCGTGGCTGTCACCCCCTGCTGCAGAACAAGTTGATGCCAGTGGGTATGGTGATAGCGGATGGGCTCCGCCAGCGGGGCCAGCGGCGGGAAATCCTTGAGCAGATCGTAACCGACCTCGCAATGACGCTGGGAAGACTCCCAGTCGAACTCGCTGACCAGATGGCTGTGGATAAAGGTGGAGGAGACGCCGATGTCGTGCAGCACCCCCAGCTCGAACAGGCAGGCCTGCTCGCTCTGACCGGCCCCCAGAGCCTTGCCACACTCGGCGGCCATGATGCCGACCCGCTTGCCGTGTGCCACATCGCCGATGCCGACCAGATCCAGCGACGCCGACAGGGCATATACCAGCTGGCGCAGATCAACCTGCTGGGCAACCAGCCCGCCGCAGCGGGGATGAGAGCTGTTGTGGTGCATGATGCGCTTCCACCTCTGCCAAGGTGATAGATCCCTCTTCGGGGCCGCGTAAACATATTGAATCTAAACCAGATTGCCCCTCCCGCCGGTTTGCAGCCGCCATCCGCACACGCTAATTGACAAAAAGATGAGTTGGATCAATCCGGCAAGTGCCATGCCCGGATGCGGCGCGGGTCGGCCCGGCAGACGGACAAAAAAACGGGCCCCGCCAGTTGGCGGGGCCCGTCGAGGCGATGGATTGGGTTACAGTGTCTTGCCGCCCGAGCTTATCACCGTCTGGTACCAGTAGAAGCTGTCCTTCTTGAGGCGGCGCAGGGAGCCCCCCTGCTCGTCCCGCTCAACATAGACGAAGCCGTAGCGCTTCTGGTAGCCGTTGAGCCAGCTCAGGATGTCGGTGAACGACCAGGCGCAATAGCCCAGCAGCTCGACCCCGTCCTGCAGCGCCTCCTGGCACGCCTTGACGTGGCTGCGCAGATAGTCGATGCGGTAGTCGTCGTGCACCCTGTCCCCTGCCGCCAGCTTGTCGAACTCGCCGAGGCCGTTCTCGGTGATCATCAGCGGCAGGCCGTAGCGGGAGGAGAGCCGGCGCAGAGCGATGCGCATCCCGGTCGGGTCGATGGCCCAGTCCCAGTTGCTGGTCTCCAGGTGCGGGTTGGGGGCCGTCTTGTAGAGGCCGGGAATGCCGCTTGGCGGCGTAGTGCCCTTCTTGCCCGTGGTGTTGATGCGCTGCATCGTCTGGCCGCCGAGCGGGTTGTCGGTATAGGTCAGGGTGTAGTAGTAGTTGACGCCTATGTAGTCGGGGGTTCCTTCGCGCAGCAGCTCGAGATCGCCCGGCAGGATCTGGGGCGCCTCGCCGGTCTCCCGCAGGTAGGCGAGCGCCGCCTGGGGGTAGCGGCCGAAGCAGTAGGCATCCAGCCACCAGAGGTTGGTGAACTCCTCGGCATTCTCGTAAGCCAGCATGTCTTTGGGATCGCACGAGGCCGGATAGGCGGGAGAATAGGCAAAGCTTGGGCCGATCAGCCCCCCCGGCACGTGCTGGCGAAACGCCTTGATGACCCTGGCGTTGGCCACAAACGCGATGTGGTTGGCGGCAAAGAAGCGCTTGCGGTCTTGCACTGCAGGCGGATGGGTGCCGAGCTGATAGGCGTTGGTCAGGTTGTAGTTCTGTTCGTTGAGCGACACCCAGTACTTCACCTTGCTGGCAAAGCGTTGGTAGAGGGTCACGCAGTAGCGCTCGAAATCGGCGATGATCCGTCTGTCTTCCCAGCCGCCGTATTCGTCCTGCAGCGCCTGGGGCAGGTCCCAGTGATAGAGGGTGAGCACCGGCTCAATCTGGTGGGCCAACAGGGTGTCGATGAGTTTTTCATAGAAGGCGAGCCCCGCCTCGTTCACCTCGCCACGGCCGGTCGGGTAGATGCGCGGCCAGCTCACCGAGAAGCGATAGGCCTTGAGCCCCATCTCGGCCATCAGCGCCACGTCCTCCTCCATGCGGTGGTAGTGATCCACCGCCACGTCGCCGTTGCTCCCCTCAAAGGTCTTGCCCGGCAGCTTGGTGAAGCGATCCCACACCGAGGGCCCCTTGCCATCGGCGTCCCAGCCCCCTTCCACCTGATAGGCGGCAGAGGCGGCGCCCCACAGAAAATCTTGCGGGAAGTCGTTGAACTTGTGGTGATGCATCTGGGGTTGCTCCTTCTGCGGCGGTGGCGCTGGCCACCTTGATCGCACCGACTGGCGGTGCCCAATGGAATTGGCATTAGCATCGAACAGTTCTAAAATTCCGTCCAATGACAAATTTAACCATTTAACATTCCAAACAGGAATCACAGGAGCCGACATGGAGTTGCGGGATCTGAAGGCCTTCGTCACCCTGGGGGAGGTATTGCACTTCGGTCAGGCGGCGGTGCGCCAGCACGTCACCCAGTCGGCGCTGAGCAAGCAGATCCGCCGGCTGGAAGAGGAATTTGGCGGCGAGCTGTTCGAGCGCAATGCCAGCAGCACCCGTCTCACCGTGCTGGGGCGCGCCCTCTATGAGGATGCCCGCGCCCTGGTGGCGGCCAGCGAGCAGCTAGCACGCAGCGCCCGCGACGTGCTGGCTGGCAACAGCGGCACCCTGCGCATCGGCTTCGGGGTCGCCACCAAGCTGCTGGTGCCCGCCGCCATCGCGCAATTTCGGGCCGAACGCCCCCAGGTGACCATAGAGCTCAACGATCTCTCCACCCACCATCAGTTGCTGGCCCTGAGCGAAGGCAAGCTGGATCTCGGCTTCTGCCGCCTGCCCGCCCCCAAGGGGTGGCCGTGTCTGCCGGTGGTGCGGGCCCATTTTGTCGCCGTGCTGCCCGCCAGTTACGCCGGCGTGAGCAAGCTGGCTGATCTGGTGGACAAACCGCTGGCGATCCTGCGCCGGGACAAGGCCCCCTCGTTTTACGATCACCTGATGCACTACCTGGCCCAGAGCGGGCTGCGTTTTCGCGATATCCAGTACGTCAACGACTTCGCCGCCGGGGTCGCCACCGCCGCCGCTGATATCGCCTGGACCCTGGTGCCCTCCTCCACCACCATAGAGCACCCGGACGTGCTGACCCTGCCGCTGACCGAGGGGGAAGCCTGCTGGACCATAGGCCTTATTCGCCCGCCCCACAGCAAGGGGCCGCTGATCGACGCCTTCTGGCAGACAGTCGCCAGCATGAGCGAGCCGGACCTGCCATAAGGTCAAAGCCCGGGCAAGGTCGCGATGCAGGGAGTGACGCGCCGCTACAGCGCCGGGCCAGGACGCTTCGCGGCGCACTCAGGCCCGGCCCGCTCAAGCAGTCGTGCCAACCCCGCCACCATCTCTCTGCCCGTCTCGCTCGCCTTGTAATGCGCCGCCGCATGCAACCTGGCATTGTCCCCTATGGCCATGGCCACCGCAGGGGCCTCCTGCAGCGCCGCCAGCACGCGCGCCAGTTCATCGGCGCTGTCCGGTTGATATTTGCGGCAGTTCACCCCGTCGGTCAGGTGGCGATCCCACCAGGCGCCATCCGCCGGAATGACCACGCACAGGCCGGCGGCCATGGCCTCCAGGATGGAGAGGCCAAAGGGCTCCTGATGGCTGGTGGAGACGAAGATGCCGCAGCCGGCCCTGATCTCGTCAAGGTTGCCGGGGTTCTCATGCCAGCGGGTATCGGGCAGATCTGGCCGGGGTTCGCTGCAAGGCTGCAGTATGTTTCTCGGTTGCAGATAGCAGACGGTCAGCGGCGCACGGGGCTCGGCAAGCTGCTGATGCGCCGCCAGCATGGTCTCCAGCCCTTTCCACTTGAGCAAGGAGGCGGCCCACAAGATGCCGGATCCGCCGGTCGTGGCCGTGGGCCAGCTCGCCTCGCACAGCCCGTTGATGAAGGGCTGCCAGCGGGGCGGAAAGTCGCGCTCGCCAAGGCGGGCGATCAGGGCCGAGAGCGAGGGGCGGGCGGCCTCCAGATAGAAGACCTGGCTGGCGCGCCACAGGGCCCTTGCCGACATGCCGGAGCAGCCCACCGGGCCGTGAATAAGCTGCACCACCGGGATCCCCGCGATCCGAGCCGCCCAGTAACAGCAGAGATCCACCCCGGGGCCGGAGGCCGCCAGCAGGCCGCGCACCTCCCCCAGCCGCCATATCAGCCAGAGGATCATCAGGGTCTGCCACCCCTGTTTGAGCAGATACCCCAAGCCCGACTCGCGCCCCCGCAGCAGGGCGGGCACCCAGAGCGAATGGTGACGACATCCGGGCCAGGAGTCCAAGTCCGGCGTCAAAACATGCAGCGCCAGGGCCGGCAGGCGGTCGGCCAACCCCGCCAGGATCACCTCGGTGGCCACCTTGGAGCCGCCGCGAAAAGAGATGGGATCCACCACCAGCAGCGTCTCCCCCTGCCCGGCCTTGCCAGCAGTCGACTCATGGTGCGACTTCATGATGGTGCTCCTTCATCCGACCCGATCGCCGCCCTGCGCCCGCCAAGCAGCTCCCCTTCCCCCGCCAGACCCACCCTGGCCAGCAGCCGCTGGCCGAGCCAGCGCACCATGCGCCCATAGGGGGGGAGCGCGGGATTGTCCCAGCGCCCCGAGAGGGTCGCCGACCAGAGCTCGCTCACCTTCTCCACATAGCGTTTGACCGTGAACAGCTGGCTGGCGCGCAATTGCCCCGCCCGCCCCAGCCGGTAGCGCAATCCGGCATCGCCCAGCCGCTGCCAGTGGGCAGCCATCTGGCGCCAATCACCAGGGTCGGCCAGAAGGCCCGTCACCGTGTGTTCCACCACCTCAGGGATCCCCCCCACCCGATAGGCACTGACCGGCAGCCCCAGGGTGCCGGCCTCGGCCAGGGTCAGGCCGAACACCTCCTCACGGGCACCGGAGACCAGCAGATCCACCCCGCCGCGCAGGATGGCGGCGCTGTCAGGCCGCTCGCCGAGAAAGTGCACCCGCTCGGCCACTCCCAGTTCAGCGGCCAATGCCGTGAGCGCGGCCAGCTCGGGGCCGCTGCCAATCACCAGCAGCTGCGCCTTGCCCCCCTGAGCGCAGAGCTCGGCCAGGGAGCGGATCAGCAAGTCCACCCCCTTGCGCTTGATCAGCGACCCTATGGTGGCCAGGATCAGCTCCCCCGCCGGCAGCCCGGGCAGGCTGCTGACGGGCCAAGGCGCGTCACGATTGAGCCGCCCCCCATCCACCCCGTTGGCGATGTGAACCAGCCGTCTGTGCTCGCAGCCATCCTCCCGCCAGGGGGCCAGCACCGGCTGGCTCACCCCGATCAGCACGTTGGCCTGATGCACCCGCAGGGTAAACCTGTCTCTGGGCTGATAACGGGCGTGCAGATGGCACACCAGCGGCACCTTCATCTTGCGGCACACCCCGGCCAGCCACTGGCAGGGGGCGGCGCTGTTGGCGTGCACCAGGGTGATGCCGTGCTCGCTTATCAGCGCCTGCGCCCGCTGGCACAGGGCCCGGTGGGCGGCCAGATCGAAGCGGGGGGACTGCCAGCCCAGCAGCAGGGCAAAGGGCTCGACCACCGCCTTCACCCCGAGCAGGGCGGCCTCCTCTGCCAGCTGCTGGCTGTTGCACCAGAGCAGGGGGGCAAAGCGGCTGCGATCGAGGTGGGCCAGCAGATCCAGCAGGCAGCGCTCGCTGCCACGGATCCAGTTCTCGCCGTAATGCACCAGCAAAATGGGGGTTGCGCTCATGACTCTGCTCCCTTTTCCTGTTTATCCCGCTCCGCCTCGGCCATGGCCATTTCCGCTTCCCTGGCCTGCCGGACATATTTGATGGCTGCCACCGCCAGCGACAGCTCCAGATAGATGGGCCAGGTAAAGCCCTGGGTCAGGAAGGACCCCGAGATGACGAACCCCACCATGCTCGCCATCACCCCCTGCATGGCTGTGACTACTGCAGGAGGCATGCCATCCAGGCGGCAGTGCCACGCCCGGTAGAGGGTCACCGCCACCATGCCGACAAACAGGGTCAGCCCCACGAAGCCGGTCTCCGCCAGTACCCCGAACCAGGTGGAGTGCACCGCGTGGTTGAGGCCGTCCCAGTGGGGGCTGTAGAAGAAGTAGTTGTAGTAGAAGTTGGAGAGCCCCACCCCGATGAGCGGATGGGCCAGCGCCATGCCCCAGGCGGCCTGCCAGGCATAAAGCCGCCCCATGGCCGAGGCATCCACCCCGCTCTCCGCCGCCCCGCCGGAGGCCCTGTCGCTTATCCCGGCGGCGGCGAACAGCACCAAGAGCGCCAGGGTGCCGCACAGGATCAGCACGGTTTTCGACTGCACCCGCTGCCAGGCAAAGAGGCCGCTCACCGCGCAGATCCCGAGCAGGCCGCCTCGACTCTGGGTGGCGATGATGGCGGCGGCCACCAGCACGAACCCCACCGCCCCCAGGATGCGCCCGGCCAGACCGTTGCCCCGGTTGAGCAGCAGGCTCAGGGAGAAGCCGGCGGGAAACAGCAGCACCAGCGCCAGATCGTTGGGATCCCCCAGCACAGAGCCGAGCTCGCGCCCTATAGTGACCCGGGTCCCCTCCACCAGCCCGATGCCGCTGCTCTTGTTGTAGAGCGCCACCAGCGCCACCATGCAGCCTGCCACCACGAAGGCCCGCACCGCCAGGGCGAAGTCCTCTGGCCTTCTCACCAGCCAGGCGGTGGCCAGCGTCATCAGGTAGATCTTGCTGTAGCTGCCGGTCCAGGTGGCGATCGCCTCCCCCCGGTTGCTGGCAAACAGCACCCCGATGGAGACGACGATGAAAAAGGCGGTCAACCAGCTGAGGGGCTGGCTCCAGTAGGGCCTGATGCGGCCGGTGAGCAGGGTGTGCCAGATCAGGGCGCCGATCGCCGCCAGCGAGAAGAGCAGCGGGATCTTGAGGGGATAGAGCTGGGGAAACACCTCGTGCAGCCGGAAAAACGAGAAGGTAACGAACCCCAGCACCATCAGAAACGGCCAGCGCAGGGCAAACCAGATGGCGGGAATGGCCAGCCCCAGCACCGGCAGTAGCAGCGGGTGCGGCAGCCGCCACCAGAGCCCGGCCACCAGCAGGGTGGCGGTCAGCCCCCAGAGGGCGTGGCTCAGGCGGCCCATTGCCCTGCCCACCACTGGCCGAGCCACATCATGGCAAGGGAGCCGGCACCACTCGCCCACAGCGCCGAGAGGCGGTAAGGCAGCGGCAGCAACCGCTGGCTCACCAGATAGAAGGCGAGCGCCCGCACCAGGTAGACCAGCAGCAGGGTCCAGATCACCCCGGCCACCCCGAAACGCGGAATGGCAAGCAAAAAGCCAAGGACGCCGAGCAAACTGCATCCCAGATTGATAACCATCTGGGCCTTGCTCTCCTCCCCGCTGAAGCAGCCGACGTTGAGCAGATCAGAAACGTTGCGCACCGCCATCCCCAGCACCAGCAGCGGGATATAGGCGATGGCCCCGTGATAGCTCTCTGGAGTGAGCCAGCGAATAAGTAGGGGGGCGGTGAGCCCCACCACCCCGGCGGTGGCAAACCCCAGCACGGAGCCCAGCACGCTGTAGTGGGCGTTGAGGCGCAGGCCGTCCGGCTCCTTGAGCAGCATGAAGCGGCGCGGATACCACCAGAGGGCGAAGGGCTGCAGCAGAAGCCCCACCGCCAGCGCCAGCTTGCCCGCCACCGCGTAGTAGGCCAGCAGCGCCTCGCCGACGTGCTCGGCCAGCAGCCAGCGATCCAGCCCGCTCAGGGCAAAGCCCGCCAGCCCGCTCACCACCAGCGGCAGGCCGTAGCGCAGCAGGGGGCGGTAGTGTTGCCAGTCAAAGCGGATGCCGCCATCGCGCCACTGCCAGAGGCTCAGCAGCAGCGCCAGCGCGACACAGGTGAGGGTGCCGGAGGCAAGCACTCCGCTCACTCCCCAGCCAAGCCAGAGCCACCAGGCGGTCAGCAGGGACTGGATCACCGCCTTGCCGGCGGTGGCCATGAAGAAGAGACGGGCCTGATTGCGCATCCGCAGCCAGGCCAGCGGCACCCCGATCACCCCCTCGAACGGCAAAGCGCTGAGCACCCAGCGCACATCGGCAAGGCGGGTTTCGGTTGGCAGCAGCCGCTGCACCAGGGGCGCCAGCCACCAGAGCAGCACCAGGCTGGCCAGGGCGATGAGCCAGACCAGGCCAAACACCCGCGCCACCACCTGCTTGCGCTCGCCCTCATCTGCTGCCATCCCGGCGAAACGATAGAGGGCGTCCACCAGCCCGAACCCCAGGATGAGGGAGCCCAGGTTGATGATGGTCAAGAGCACCTCCAGCTGACCATACTCCCGCGGCGCTAGCAGGTGGGTCAGCACCGGCAGCATCAGCAGGGAGATCCCCTTCATCAGCAAGAGGCCGGCGGCGTAATAGAGCATGGCTATCTGGTTTACTCCGAGTCTCATAGGGCCTCCCAGCCACCAGGCAACGGATCTTGGGTCATCTGTGGTCAGCCAATGCAAGGGGCACGCCAGCCGGTGCAATTCCCCGTGCTGCCCTGCATGTCGCGCTCTCGACCTTCACAGCAACGCACATCAGGCCCAAAATGAATCTGATTTTTGCGTTTTGCAGCCCGGCCGGCGCAATTTGCACAGCGCCTTGCCATCCCACCCCCTTGCTGGCGGCCGGCGCGAGCCGGCAGCGTGCTGAGCGTCAGTTGGCCCGATCCCTGCTAGTGCCTGACTGGTCGGCCATGACGGCAGCAGAGCCAAGGGAGAGCACACCATGAACAGCATCAGCCTGTACCGGATGAAAACCTGGGCCAAGCAAGGGGAGACGCCGCTGGCCCGCCTGCTGTGGCGCCTCGCCAAGGGGGCCCGCAGCTGGAGCTTTCCGCTCATCCCGCCCCTGCACGGCCTGCTCTATCGTCTCTATCGGCTGGCAAGCCAGACACTCGCCACCCTGACCCGCACCCTCTGGTGGACGCCGCTGTTCCAGTCCCGCCTGCGTGCCCCCGCCCCCCGCCTCTACCTTTACGGCGGCATCCCCTTTATCAGCGGCCCCGTGTCAATCGAGGTGGGGGAGGATTGTCGCCTCAGCGCCGCCATGACCATCAGCGGCCGCCCCTCGAGCAAGGGGCCCGCTCTCAGGATTGGCAACAACGTCGGCATCGGCTGGCAGACCACCATCGCCGTGGGCAGCCAGGTGGTGCTCGGCGACAACGTGCGCATCGCCGGGCGCGCCTTTCTCGCGGGCTACCCTGGCCACCCGCTGGATGCCCAGGAGCGGGCCCGGGGGCTGCCGGATCGGGACGAGCAGGTCGGCGATATCGTGCTCGAGCACGATGTCTGGCTCGGTACCGGCGCCATGGTGATGGCAGGGGTCACTATAGGCGCGGGCACCGTGGTCGCCGCCGGCAGTATCGTGACCCATAGCCTACCCGCCGGGGTGCTGGCCGCCGGGGTGCCGGCCCGGGTGCTGCGCGCCCTCGATGCGCAAGATTGCCGCGACGCGCTGGCAGAGAGTGCCGCCAGCCGCCTGAGTGAGGAGAAGCAGCCATGAAGCCGTCGAGCGCACAGCCCCAACTGGTGGTACTGGGGGAGGACTGGGGTCAGCACCCCTCCAGCACCCAGCATCTCATCAAGCGCCTGCTGCCGGACTATCGGGTGCTCTGGGTCAACTCCATCGGCCTGCGCCGCCCCCGCCTCAATGTGCGCGACCTCGGCCGGCTCGGCCGCAAGCTGGGGGCCGTGCTGCGCCGCCCGGCCAAAGGCGAGGCGCAGGCCGCCGCCATCCAGAGCGGGCCGACCCCCCAGGTGATGCCGCCGCTGGCGCTGCCCCTGCCCGGCAGCCCGTTGGCGGGGCGGGTCAACGGCCACTGGCTGGCGGCCCAGATCCGCCGCCAGCTGCCCGAGCTCGACAGGCCGCTGCTCTGGATCTCCCTGCCAAGTGCGGTGGATCTAGTGGGCAAGCTCGGCGAGCGGGCGGTGATCTACTACTGCGGTGACGACTTCTCGGCCCTGGCGGGGGTGGATCACGCCGCCATCGCCCGCTGCGAGGCCAGGCTGGTAGAAAAAGCGGACCTTATCCTGGCCGCCAGTCCGGCGCTGGCCAGCCGCTTCCCCCCCCACAAGACCCGGCTGCTGAGCCACGGGGTGGATCTCGGGCTCTTTATGCCCCCCCAAGCCAGGCCGGCGGATCTGCCGAGCGGGCGCCCCATCGCCGGGTTTTACGGCAGCCTGAGCGACTGGATAGACGTCCCCCTGCTGGCGGAGACCGCCCGCGCCCTGCCCCACTGGGATCTGGTACTGATAGGGCCCAGGCAGACTGACCTGAGCCCGCTCGCCGGATTGCCGAACGTGCACCTGCTCGGCCCCAGACCGCACCACACCCTGGCCGCCTACGCCCAGCACTGGCAGGTGAGCCTGCTGCCCTTCGTCGACAACGCCCAGATCAGGGCCTGCAATCCGCTTAAACTGCGCGAGTATCTGGCGACCGGCCGGCCCGTGGTCAGCACCGATTTTCCGGCGCTGGACGGCTATCGGCAGCTGGTGCATCTACCCCGCCCGGGCGACAGCCTGGCCCAGGCCATCCAGCGTGCCGCCCTTGACGCCCCCGCCCAGGACTGGTTCCAGCGCTACGAGTGGGAAGCGCTGACTCGCAGCGAAGGGCGCCAGAGTCGCCAGCAGGCAGTGGCGCAGCAGAGCTGGGATCACAGGGCCGACGAGCTGAAAAACTGGCTGGCGGGGCTGCTCTGATGATCTGGCTGGCGGCGTATTTGCACAGGGCATGCTGGCTGCAGGTACTCGGCCTGCTCACCCTCAGCCTGCCGGCCCTCTGTTTGACAATGGGAAGTTTGGCAATAGGAAGCACTGTGCTGGCGGCGAGCCGCCTTGATGGCCCCACCCCCTTGCCACTGAGTGGCGAGCAGACGCCCCAGCGGCTCACCTTCGAGCGCCTGCCCTGGCCCGTCGAGGCGGATGACGAACTGGTGATCGAGGGTCACAATCCCGCGGCAGGCCCCCAGACCCTGATCCTGCGGGTCGATGACGCCGCCTCGGTCAACTACCGCAGCCGGGTTAATCTGGAGCGGATCATCCCCCCGGGCCCTTTTACCCTGCGCTTTTCGTTAAGCGACTGGCGCACCGCCCAGCCCAGGGCCCTGGCCCTCGACCAGCTCACCAGGCTCTATCTCTTTATGGCTGACGGGGCGACGCCGCTCACCCTGACACGCTGGTACTGGTCCCCCGGGCTGACCCTGCCCGCCGGCACCATTGCCTTCGATCTGGGGGCGAGCGATGCCCCCCGCTTCACCGGTTTCGAGACCCTGGCACCGGGGGATCAGCGTCTGCTTGGCCACCCCAGCCCCATCTTGCGCCCCTCCGGCGATGCGCTGATCCGCGACGGGCTGCGCAACCTCGACGGCGTCAGGCTGGAGGTGCCCAAGGGGCGCTACCAGCTCACCCTCTGGCTCGACGATCCGGGCGAGTGGGAGTACCTGCCCCACCCCCTCGAGCGCAGCGTGTTGATCGATGGCGAGCCGGTCTGGGCCGAGCGGTGGCAGCCGGACGAGTGGCTGGCCCAGCGCTATCTCGCCGGCCAGCAGCAGGAGGCGCTGCCCAATCCCGACCCCTGGCTGCTGTTTGGTGCCCGTCAGGGGGGGCCGGTCAGCCTGGTGCTCGAGCACCCGGGCGGCCCGCTCACCCTCACCCTGGGGGGCAATTCGCCGGATGCGAAATTTCTCGCCGGCCTGCTGCTGGCCCCCTATCCGGCGGCGGACAAGCAGGCTGACGCCAAGACGGGCGCTCCTGCGCTGGCCGAAGCCACCCGGTTGGTGCTGGCCAAGCAGCGCCAGCTCTTTACGGAAAAGTGGGCCCTGGCCCCCTATTCGCTGCCAGAATCCCCCGCTCGTCTCACCTTGACCCCCATCGCGCCGGGGCAACCGACCTTGAGTACCAGGGCCAGCCCGGCAACCCCCGCCACTTCCGTACTGGCCGCCCGGGGCAGCCAGCTGCTGCTGGAGTTCGTCATCGAGACGCCCGAGGATGACGCAGCCCCGCTGCTGGTGATCCAGCCGCCGGCGGCCAATGGCGTTACCCTGCCGCTGACCCCCTACCACAGCCAGTGGCATCTGGTGCGCCCCCAGGCGAGCGGCACCCTGCTGCTCCCCTCGGATCAGGATCTGGTGGAGGGGGTGGCGGGGCTCACCCTCAAGCGCCGGGTGCCAAGGCGCCTGGTGCTGCATCTTCCCATCCCGAAGGATGCGCCGGCTGGGCGCTATCAGGGCAATATCCAGCTGCTCAGCCACCAGCAGCTGGTGCAACTGCCATTGGACGTCGAGGTGCTGCCCCTGATCCTGCCCGCCGCCAGCAAACCGGTCGGCATCTACCTCGACACGCCCCCCTACCTTGGCTGGTTCGGCCAGGGCCCGGAGCTGGCCAACGCCCAGCTGGCCGCCAGTCGCTGCGATCTGACGCGGCTTGCCGGGCTTGGGATAAGCGGCGTGGCCCCCGCCCTGCCCCAGGATGAAGCCGGGATGCGCACCACTCAGGAGGAGGCCATCGGCCTTGGTTTTCACATGCCGCTGCTGGCCTACGCTTCGCTTAAGCGCTGGGGCAGCGACGCCAACAGCCGGCTCGATGCCTGGCAGCAGCGCCAGGCCGCCTTTCGCGCCCAGGGGCTGCCGCCCCTGGCCTGGAGCCTGTTTGACGAGCCCGATCTCGGCGCCCTGCCCGCCATTCAAGCCATGGCCCGCGAGATGAAACACAGGGATCCTGCCGTGGTGCGGGCCGGTCACTTCAACCACCCCGCCCAGGCGCCTTTGCTTGGCGAGGTGGAGATTGCCCTGATCAACGCAGGCTTTGGCGCCGACAAGGCCGATGTGGAACGAGTGAGGGCCGCCGGGGCCGCCCCCTGGTTTTACAACCTCGGCACCCCGCGTGCCGCCGGCTTCTACCTCTGGCAGAGCGGGGCCGAGGGCTATCTGCAGTGGCACGGACGCATGCCCACCGCCCTGCCCTACGACCCCACCGACGGGCGCGAGAGCGATTTTCTGCTGCTGGGTCCGCAGGCCTGCGAGGCTCATCGCCTCTCCTACGATCTGCTGCTGCTGCAACAGGGCATCGAGGATCTGCGCTGGCTCGCCTGGCTCGAGCAGGCGGCACGCCAGCAGGTGGAGGCGGCCCTGCTGCTGCAGCGGCTGCGCGAGGCGGTGCCCACCCGCTGGCAGCAGGCCGAAGCGCTCCCCGCCAGCCGCTGGGCCAGCTTTCGCGGCGAGATTGAACAACTG
The DNA here is from genome assembly GCF_040908225.1 of Aeromonas sp. R5-3. NCBI lineage: Bacteria > Pseudomonadati > Pseudomonadota > Gammaproteobacteria > Aeromonadales > Aeromonadaceae > Aeromonas > Aeromonas sp. R5-3. The sequence goes on from NZ_JBFODH010000008.1 coordinate 200,009, forward strand.
GCCAAGCGCTTGAAAACATTGCAAACTGGAGCCAATTCATCCCCCTGACTGGCCAGCTTATGCCGCATCAGAACGTCACCAACATAAAGGCTTACGGGCGCCAGCGTGCCGCGTGCCGCCCCCGCCAGAGCGGGCTCGCCGCAGGCTTGTTGCTCTCTTTGCTACTTGGCGGTTGTGCCCGCCAGACGCCCACCGAGGATCCCCTGCCCATGCTGGCACAGCTGCGCCAGCAGCAGCTGGCCGAGCAGGCCCAGCTGTCGCTGACTTATCAGGAGGAAGCGGTGATGCTGGCGGCGGATCAGGAGCAGCAGCTGCACCAGTTTCTCGGCCAGCGGGATCCGGCGAAGATAGCCCTTATCAGCGGCCCCGGGCCGCAGACCGACCTTCTGGAGAGTGCGCGCCTCGCCAGCAGCCGTCTTGGCAAGCTGACCGGCCTGCTCAGTGCCCGCGCCATCGAGATAGAGCCGCGCTACGACCCCATGCTGGCCCCGAACAGCCTGCTGATCCGGGTGTTGCCCGTCGACACGGCGAGCCCTCTCAGCGAGGCTCGCCAGGCGCAATAAGGGCAAGACAGGCCGCAGGCAGCGCGACCCGATAGAGGGGGGCCGGCGCGTCGCCCCACAGCTTGTGCCAGCCCTGATTGAGCCGATACGCCAGCAGTGGCGGCTCCGGGTGCCACTGCCCCCGAAACATCACCCCCTGCAGCTGGCCAGCGCCTGCGAGTCTTACCGACATGGCCTCCCGATCCGGGGCCACCGCCATCGCCTGCAAGATCCCGTCACAATCGGGGTGGCGCAGCCGGTAGCCCACATAGGTGCCCCCCAGCAAGGGGCTGGCCCCCTGCCGCTGCCAGCCGAGCTGGCGGAGCTCCTGCAGCATCTGGCGCGCGCCATCCACCGGTTGGCGGTGCTGATAGCGCCACCCCATGGCGCCGGTGGAGGCCAGTGCCAGCAGCACCAGCCAGAGATAACCCCTAATCGGTGGTGACATGGCGCCCCCTGTTAAACAGCAGTGTCATCAGCAACAGCAGCACCAGCCACTGGTAGAGCTGGGCGAGCGTGCCGGTATGCAGCCAGCCGTACCAGCGCAGATCCAGGCTCATCAGCACCAGCCGCAGCTGGTTGCTGCCGATATAGAGCAGCAAGACCAGCCCCAGCAGGGGCAGCTGACGGTGCAGCGCCCGCCCGGGGGCGAGCCAGCAGGAGGAGACCAGCCAGGCCAGCGCCACCAGATAGAGCTGGGAGAACGAGGAGCAGCCCTTGAGCACGATCAAGGCATGGCCCCCCACCCGCTCGATGCGGTTGCCGCTTTGCACCGTCTCCCACCCCAGCAGTTGCAGCCACTGGCCCACTCCCCAGGCATCGAGCGCCAGCACGGGGCCGGAGCAGAGGGCAAAGAGCTGCTGCCCCCACAGCACGGCCAGGGTGAAGGCCACCACTATCTGTAGTGCGGCGCGCTCGTCCCAAGGCTGCTGGCGCCGCCACAGGCTCGCGGCCAACAGCAGGCAGGCCAGCGCCTTGCAACTTGCGCTCGGGATCAACAGCAGCAGCGAGAAGAGCAGCAGAGCGGCGCGGCCAGGTTGCCAGGCTGGCGCAACCCGCGATGCAATTTGCCACCAGATGGCAATCAGCAACACCACCAGCAGGTTGAAATGGCCCGTGTTGAGCCACACCATGGCCCACTGATTGAGCAGCCCCAACAGCAACCAGTTGGGCGCCCACTGCCAGGGACGGATCTCCATCGCCTCACCCCGCACTTGTTCGTTTTCATCCTGTGCGAAGACCGCAAATTTCATGCCCGCTGCTGATACCTGCAAAGTGGCACGCTTTATTCATTCTCCCCATCGGCACTGAGGATCAGGGCCAGGCCCCAAAGAGAAGGAGTGAATTATGAGACTAAAACCGTTGGCTGGGCTGGTGGGGATGCTGCTGGTCAGCGCCCCCGCCTACGCTTTGACCGAAGTGGATACCGAGCTGCAACTGCTGATGGACGTGTCAGGCAGCGTCAGCGCATCCGAATTCAACCTGCAGTTGCAGGGTTATGTGGATGCGTTTTACAGCCAGGCGGTGCAAGACGCCATCCTGGACACCAGCGACGGCAAGCTGGGCACCATCGCCGTGCAGATGGTGATGTGGAGCGGCTCCACCCAGCAGGCGGTGATGACCGACTGGTTCTACCTCTATGACATGACCTCCATCAACGAGTTTGCCGCCACCCTGGACGCCCTGACACGCCCCTACTCGGGGATGACGGCGCCGGGCTCGGCCATGCAATTCGGTGCCCTGCAGTTCGATACCAACGATTTCACCGCGACGCGCCAGGTGATGGATGTCTCAGGTGACGGGATCCAGAACGCCGGGCTGGATACTTCCACGGTGCGGGATCAGCTGCTCGCCTCCGGCATCGATACCATCAACGGCATCACCATAGGCCAGGACTACCCCGATGGGGTGCTGCAGGATTGGTATCTGAACAATATCGCCGGCGGCGAGGATGCCTTCGTCATCAACGCCACCACCTTCGCCGATTTTGGCAGCGCCCTGGAGCTGAAACTCGCGGCCGAGATTGAGGGGGGGATCATTCCGGAAGGCGCGCTGGCCGCCCCCATCGAGGAGATCCCGCTGGCGGCACAGCTGCTGCTCGGCATGCCCCTGCTGCTGGCCTGGCGCTATCAGCGCCGGACTCAAGGTCACAACCAGCAGAACGCCGGATGGCAACGGATACCGGTCATCGGATAGTTAATCACCCCTTGTGCAGAGATTAGGGAGCGGATGCTCCCTGATTTATTGCTGCAACCATGACGCTGCGGACCATGGTGCTATGACCAACTGGTGTTAACGGTCCCTCTTATGCATTTGTTATATGAATGGTGGCACACTCAAACTTTATTTTTTATTGCTAAAGTAATCAGAGCCGATGACACCCCCACAATAATACTAATAAATGCAGAAAATACTCTCTCATTTCGCTTCGCTCTCAGCTCATCAAAGTAAAGCTGGGTTTTTGCTGTCATAGTAAAAATTTTATCTGTATATCCTTTTTTACCGCTTTGGTTATGGAAGTTGTTGACCACTTTTTCACCAGAAACTTTTGCATAAAATATTGATGCAAGTAATCGTTCTTCATATGGCTCACCTGATGAGCTGCGAACCTCACAAGCTACATATCCACTTACAACAAGGCTAGCTAATGGAAAGTAATCGCGAGAATCACCATATTTATATTCTATAACAGAGCTAAGATCTTCAAGACTAGCCTCACGGTTAGTTATTACCCGTTTAAGTAACTTATGACCACTTGATTTCAAAATAAAACCCTTAAGCTAAATATATAACACCACCTTAAGAAAGGCAGGCACGTAATATAAAATGACAGCATCACACCTTAGTCACTAAAAGCTGCAAACTGAACATGTCATGTACGCCGAGTCTTTTCTTGAAAACTTTATCAGGAGAATAATTTCCATTGTTCTTCATGCCTTAAATTTACAGAGTACATATCTTTAAAGCTGTCGATAGCATCGATATAAGGCCATGCATCAAAAATCATAGCCATAGAATCGATAGCTGATTGATAAGCCCACAAGGCAAAGGCCTTCGTATTAACCACACGTTCCCAATCGAAAGGGTCATCGGAAACTTTGAAGCCATTCGAACGTAATTTATTTACTAATTTCATTTCCTTTGGTGGTAATGAAATACCGTTTGGAGACAATTTTATTGTTGATGCTTTAGGGTGAGTTAATTCATTTCTAACATCTATGACTATTTGTAGCCTTTGGATTGGTTTGGTAGCTTTAACATTGAAACCACTACCTTTAAGTGCACGATAAGCAATATCGAATTTACATAATATTGGCTTTCGTTCAGCCCTTTCAAGGTCAACAGCCATTCGCACAAGAGGATTTTTTAATCCATGTCTGAGGGCTTTGTACCCATTGCCAATTTGAACAATTTCATTTAAAAAGGCCTCAACAGCCGAAATAGATGTTGATATGGCATATAGACCATCTCTGTTAGAATCATCTATTTTAGAAATTAAACGCCGCGTATCATTAAGTAATGCAGGCGCTTTAATCATATACGCGTGTGCAGATTGACTCATTCTTTCTCCATTGCCTAACAGGGCCGTAGGTTCGATTAGCAAAGCGTAGTCGGATATTCGTGGCTTTTCAATAATATGCTTCTTTACTCACCCAAACATCCATCTTATATTGCCACTTATATGCCTCGAAACCCACTCTCTAACAAGCAGTAAAAATCACCGTTATGGACGTGCTTATCACATTATCTGAAAGTATTACCACAAGCGTCCGCTTATGCTTTGCTAATCGAACCTACGAGCTACTCCCTGAACCGACCGAAAAAGCGCAGCTGTTTTGTGACGGCTGGATATGATTATTATGTTGCCGTGTAGTTTATATAGCGCATTACAAATGAGACCAGCAGGGCCAGAAAACCGAGACCAGACATTGGTCCTTTTTCAGTACTTGTAAGGAATGTGGTAATACCTCGGAATACACCGCCAACTCCCAAAGGAACCAGTAATGGCATAATGATGTTGAGCAGCGTCAAAAAGCCTCCAGCTACCAATAATAGGTAAAGAAAACCAGTAATGAGTACAACCTCTGACTTAAAATCACCAGAATATGCGCTGCTCATTTTAAGCAAAAGGTAAGCTAGGCCAAATGAAAATAATGAAATCACAATCTTGGTCATGGAGTCTTTAAGAAATGACCATGCGCCGACTATATCTTTATCGACGTTTTGCTGAACACCACCGAAATAGCGTCCAAGAAATTCATCCATTTGCTGGCGCCATGACTTAGGAGTGAAGTAATCCCAGCCCATCAATGCAGCAGCAGCCATCTGGAAGTAAAGAATTGTTAAATCACTAAATGGCACCTACGTTCTCCTTGCAACATAAAGTAGTTAGATAGAAAGCGTGATTAATTTGTTAGTAGCGCCCTCTATTTAACTCCGCCCTACCACTCGTCACCACAACCAATAAATCATTTTAAAAATCACTGCATTGCCAACCAGCTTCTGATTTATGAGTGTATTATCAACACCCTATATCAGCCCCATTTGTACCACTGTATAAAATCACAGTCAAGAAGCTATCTGATCGGCATGAAAAAGGCCTCATCACGAGGCCTTGCTTGGAAATATTCGAGTTCAAGAATGGTGGCCTGCCTTGATGGCGGCTGGCAAATATCAACCCGGCACCTCTACCAGTGACGGCTGGGCATGGGCTGCCTGGCCGCTGTGGGCATGCACCGGCTCGCAATAGGGAATGCGACTGAGCACCGGCGCCTTGATAAGCGCTGCCAGCTGATCGGTGCGGCGCAGGCTGGTATCCGCCAGTTCAATCAGCAGGGCCAGGCCGCAGCCGAGCCCGAAGCCTCCCACCATGCCGGCGATCAGAAACAGCCAGAGCGGGTAGTTGCTGGGTTTGCTCGGGGCGAAGGGCCTGTCGATCACCTTTATCCGCTCGCCGGGCTCGAAGCTGCCGAGCGCCCCGGTCACCTTGGCCTTTTCGTAGCGCAGCAGCAGATCCTGATAGAGGGAGCGCTTGACCTCGAGATCGCGCTCCAGCTCCGCCAGCTGGCTCTCCGTTTCGCCCTGGGAGGCCACCACCTTGTTCAGATCGTCGAGCTGGGCCTGCAGCGCGGCGGCATTCTGCTCGGCCTCGGCCAGCTGGGCCCTGGCCTGATCCCATTCGGGCCCGACCGCCACGCCGGGTTGGCTCTTCTGCTGTTCCAGCTCCTGTTGCAACTGTTCAATCTGGTAGCGCAGGCTCTGCACCTCGCTGTGCTGATCGCTGTAGCGCACCCGCAGCAGGGCCAGCTCGGTTTGCATCTGCTGCAACTTCTCCTCCAGGCGGCGGGTCGTGGCCCCCTCCTGGCCGTGGGAGAGCTGCTCGACCCGGGTCTTGGCCTGCTGCAACTGAAGCAGGCTCTCGGCGTGGCGATCTTTCAGGCCGTAGAGCCGGGCGGCGTTGGCATTTTGCTGATCCGGCAGGGCGCTGGCATGTTCGCGCTTGAAATCCGCCAGCAGCTGTTCGGCCCCCTGCAGCTCGCTGCGCCGGCTGTCGAGCTGGCTTTGCAGGAAGCGCTCGGAGGACTCGGCCGACTGGCGCCCCTTGTTCAAAAGGTTGAAAAAGAAGCGACGCGAGACGGCCTCCAGCAGGCCGGCACTGCTCTCTGCCGAGTCGGCTTTGACCTTCAGCTCGATCACCTCGTCCCCGATAAGACGGATGGAGACGGACGCCGAGAGCCAGTCCATGATGGCGTCGCGCTTGGCCGGCGGGGTGTTGTCATCCACCAGCTTGCGGTCCCGCGCCACCCCGTCCATCACGTAGCGGCTGCGCAACATGGCCTCCAGCACCGCGAAACGATCCTTGAGGCTCTCCTGGGTGATCAGATCCTTGAGGGTCGGCGTCTGGTTGGAATCCTGCGGCACCATGAAGGTGGTGCGGCTCTCGTACACCTTGGGGCTCAGCACACCGATCGCCATCCCCACCAGCGGCATGACCAGGGCCGGCATCAGGATGAGATAACGGCGCCGCCAGGCGGCGAAGAGGATGATGTAGAGGTTGTAGTAGAACTGGACCGGCATGGTGTCACTCCCCTCAAGGCAGGTATGGCATTCCACGAATAGTTGGGGAAATGCAAGGGTAATGCCAGCAAGCGGGCCAATATGGCAGACGTTGTGGTACAGGATTCGCATAGTCCCGCCAAGGGGCCCGGGAAGGGCCGACAACCGTGAGGAGAGCGCCATGCCCACCACCGCCCGGTCAGCCAGCACCGCCATCGTGCAAATCGTCCAGCACCTGCAGCCAGGAGGGCTGGAGACCATGGTGCTCAACCTCAGCCAGGCCAATGAGTGCCACCAACCCATGCACATCGTCTCGCTGGAGGGGAGCAAGGAGGCGCTGCTCGCCGCCTGGCCCGCCCTGCATCCGTTCGCCGGGCGGATCCACTGTCTGGACAAGCCCGCCGGCTGGTCGCTGACCACCCTCTATCGCCTCATCCGCTTGCTGCGCCAGCTGCGCCCGGCAGCGGTGCACACCCACCATCTGGGCCCGCTGCTCTATGGCGGACTGGCTGCCCGGCTGGCCCGGGTGGCGAGCCTTATCCACACCGAGCATGACGCCTGGTATCTCGACGATCCCCGCCAGCGCCAGCTGGCCGGGCTTGGGCTGCGCACCTTGCGGCCCACCCTGGTGGCAGACGCTACCCCGGTGGCGCACCAGCTGCAGGCGAGGCTCGGCGCCATCCAGGCCCAGGTGATCCCCAACGGCATCGACGAGGGGCGCTTTGTCCCCGGCCCAGCCGAGCTGGCGCGCCAGGCGCTGGGCTTGCCCCTCGGGGTCAGGCTCATCGGCTGCGCCGCCCGCCTTGAGACGGTCAAGGGTCACCACCTGCTGCTGGAGGCCGTGGCGCGGCTCTCCCCCGAGGTGCATCTTGCACTGGCCGGGGTGGGCAGTTTGCAAAATGCGTTGCAGCAGCAGTGCCGACTGCTGGGGATTGCCCATCGGGTGCACTTTCTCGGTCTGGTGGAACAGATGCCCCGCTTCTATCAGGGGCTGGATCTCTTCTGCCTGCCGTCGCTGGCGGAGGGGATGCCATTGTGCGTGCTGGAGGCCCAGGCCTGCGGCGTGCCGGTGGTGATGAGCGCGGTGGGGGCCGCCGCCGATATCGTCTGCCCGGCCAGCGGTCAGCTGCTGGAGACGCGAGATCCGGCTCTGCTGGCGCAACTTCTGGCACAGGGGTTGCTCAACTCTCGTGGCCTGCGCACCGTCACCCGTGAATTTGTCTGTGAACAGGGCAGCCTGAGCCGGATGGCTCAAGCCTATCAGGCGCTGTACGCCCGCTGAGGCGATGCCATCGACACGCGAAGAGACAGCAAAAGGAGCCTCCCATGGAATGGATCATGATCGTGTTCTGGCTGTGTGCAGCCCTGGTGGTGTACCACCATGTGGGTTACCCCCTGCTGCTAAAATGGGTCGGCAAACGGGCCTGTTCGCGCCAGCACCAACCGACCCCGCACCAACGGGGTTTTCGGGCCGAGGTCGGCGATGAGCAGCTTCCCGCCATCACCCTGGTGATGCCCATCTACAACGAGGCGACCACCCTGGCGGCCAAGCTGCAGAATCTGGCCAGCCTCGACTACCCGGCCGACAAGCTGGCGGTACACCTGCATTTTGATGGCTGCACCGACGACAGCTATGCCATTGCCCTCTGCCAGCTCGGGGATCCCGCCTTGCTGCAGCTGCAGATCCGGCTGTTCGAGCACCCACGCAATCGCGGCAAGGTGGCCGTGCTCAACGAGGCGATGACCCATATCGACACCCCCCTGGTCGCCTTCAGCGATGTGTCGGCTCTGCTGCCCATCGACAGCCTGCTGCTGGCCGCCGCCCACTTTCAGGACCCCGTCGTCGGCGTGGTGGGCGAAGCCTATCGCTTCTGGCAGCCAGGCTCCCAGGGTGAGGCCAGCTACTGGCGCTATCAGAGCCAGATCAAGCTGTGCGAATCCGCCCTTGGCAGCATGCTGGGGGCCCACGGCGCCTTCTACGTGATGCGCAGTGACTGCCTGGCGCCGCTGGCGCCCGATACCATCAACGACGACTTCATCCTGCCGATGCAGGCCATCGCCAGAGGCTACAAGGCGGTCTATGACAATCGCTGCGCCGCCCTTGAGCTGGAGGTCTCCGATGCCCAGCTGGAGTCCAAGCGCCGCAAGCGCATCGGTGCCGGCAACACCCAGCAGTTGCTGCGTCTGCTGCCGCTGCTGCACCCCAGATTCGGCTGGGTGGCGTTCAACTTCGCCAGTGGCAAGGGCTTGCGGGTGCTCATGCCCCTCTGCCTGACCCTGATGTGGCTGTGCGCCATTCCGCTGGCCATCCACTCGCCCCTGTTCGCGGCGCTGCTGGCCGCTCAACTGCTGGGCTACGCCCTGGTGCTGCTGATCCAGCTCACCCCGCTGCACAACTGGCCCGGTCTGTTTCGCAAGATCCACTATCTGGTCCTCGGACACTGGTACAACGGCATCGGCTCCCTGCGCTACGGCCTGCGGATGCTGACCCGCCCCACCTCACAGGAGAGAGCAGCATGAAACACCCCATCCCCAAAGCGACCCAGGTGCTCAAGCGCATCATGGATCTGGCCGGTGCCAGCCTCGGCCTGCTGCTGACCCTGCCCCTGTGGCCACTCATCATGCTGGCCATACGGCTCGACAGCCCGGGCCCGGTGTTCTTTCGCCAGCTGCGCATTGGCCGCAGCCACGCCAGCCACACCGAGCTCTTCTTCATGATCAAGTTTCGCACCATGCGCGCCGATGCCGAGGCAGGCACCGGGCCGGTCTGGTGCGGCAAGGCCGACAGCCGGATCACCCGCAGCGGCAACTTTTTGCGCAAGACCCGGCTCGACGAGCTGCCCCAGTTCCTCAATGTGCTCAAGGGGGAGATGTCGCTCATCGGGCCGCGGCCGGAGCGCCCCGGCATTGCCAACCGGCTGGAAGATGCGGTGCCCTTCTTTATCGAGCGCACCTATGAGATCGCCCCCGGCATCACAGGGCTGGCCCAGGTCAATCAGGGCTATGACGAGTCGCTTGACGATGTGCGCAGCAAGCTCGCCTTCGATCTCGCCTACTCGGTGACCCTGCTCCACCCCTGGCGCTGGCTGCTGCAGGACATGCAGATCATCGGCAAGACGGTCGCCATCATGGTGGGCAAGAAGGGGCGCTGAGCCTCCCCCGCTGCCGGATCTCGGGCCACTGCCTTGGCGGCGGCCCTCTGCTTTTCCCCCTCAGCCACGCCAGCCTGTCGGGCCTGCAGCCCCTTTTCATCTTCTTGCTGACAGCGGGCCGCGCCAACGCTGCCCTCACTCGCATCTCTTACCAGAACGACGCCCCTCGCCATCCCGAGCGGTTTGAACCACCCCCTTTCCCCGGCGCCTGCTCTGGCTCCCTGCCAGGGGGAGCCAGAGGTCGCGGTCTGCTTCTTTAGCGAGGTGTTCGTGGGCAAGCGGATTCGCGCTGCTGTTCAGGAGCCTGGCGGACTGAGGCATCCAGCCGCACCATCTGGCCGGCGCCAGATAGGCAGAGCAGAGAGCGCGAGGCTGACAGGGAGAAGGGTTGACCGAAGGTGCGTCGCACAGCCATAAAAAAAGCGAGTGGCCTGGCCACTCGCTGCGCTTGCTGGCGGTGTGCCGGCGGCTCGGGATCAGCCGCCATAGACCGCCAGGATATCGCTCACCCTGTGGTTGACGCTGTAACCCCGGGCGATGGTCTGGCGGGCAGCCAGGCTCATGGCGCCCCGCGCCTGCTCGTCGCGGCTCAGCCAGTAGTTGACGATGGCCGCCATGTCCTGCACCTGGCCCGGCTCCACCAGCCAGCCGTTGGACTTGTGGTCAATCAGCGACACCAGCCCCCCTACCGCGAAGGCGCAAACCGGAATGCCGTGGGCCATGGCCTCCAGCGCCACCAGCGGCAGCCCCTCGAAGCGGGAGGTGATGCAGAGCAGATCGATATGCTGCCACTCGTCGACCATGCGGCGAAAACCGTGAAACTCGACGCGATCTCCATACTGCATGCTGAGATCCCCCATCAGCGGCCCCTCACCATAGAGATGAAAACTCCCCTCCGGGCAGAAGGCAGCCAGTTGGCAGAACGCCTGGGGCCCCTTCTCGGCAGAGAGGCGGCCGACGAAGGCGATGCGATTGCCCGCCACCGCCACCGGGGCGGCAGGCATGGGGACAAAATTGCTGATGACGGTGCTCGGTACAGGCAATCTGCGGGCGATGGGCTCGCTCACTGCGATGCACTTCGCAAAGCGGGCCGTGAACCGGTCGAGCCAGCTGTAGAGTTTCAGCCAACCCTCCCCGTCATCCCCGCTGTGAAAGGTGGAGACCACGGGCTTGCCGCTGCACCAGGCGGTGAGGCGCCCCAGGATCCCGGCCTTGTAGCCGTGGGTGTGCAGCAGCACGAAGCCGGGCTGGCCTGCCAGCACCCGCACGAAGTCACGGCTGTTGCGACAGACCCGGTATGGCAACCCCTGTTGCCTCAGCAGAGTGACAAAGGGGGTCATACCGTGATCCGCCACCAGCACTATGGTGGTGTTCAGACCCCGCGCCAGCAGATCGCGGGCAAGGTGGGTGATGTGGATCTCTATCCCGCCGACCTGACGGGCATCGATGGCGAGCCAGACCTGATGTGTTGGCAACATGGGCAACCTCCTCTGGTGGCGTCGGGCCACCTGCAGCGGGGGTTTTGCATAGAGTGTGCCAGCAGTTTGGGGGCCTCAGTCGGCAGGAAATGCCACCAGCAGCAGGGTCATGTCATCCGGGGCCTTGTCGGCCCGCTCGTCAAACCAGGTGGCAATGGCCAGGGCCAGCTGCTCCAGGCCGGGTGCGGGGGTGAGACAGATCTGCTGCAGCTGCGCCTGCCACAACTGGCGCTCGGCGGGATCCCGGCTCTCCAGCAGACCATCGGTCCAGAACAGCAGGCGCTCGCCCGGCTGCAACTGATGCTCGCAGGTCTCGAAATGGGGATCCGGCCGCAGACCGGGCAAGGGACCGGTCACGCCGAGCGGGTGCATTCCGTCCGCCCCGATGAGCCAGGGGGCCGGGTGCCCGGCACTGGCCCAGCGAACGCGGCCCGCCTCCCCCAGCTCGATGCAGAGGGTGGTGAGCAGGGTCGCCCCCAGCAGGGGATCGCTGTGCACGGCGGTGGAGAGGGTGGTCAGCAGGCTGGCAGGGGATCGCTGCTCGCTCTGGGCGGTCAGCAGACCGCGCAGATAGCCCACGTAGGCGTGGGCGAAGAACTTGGCCTCGGCATCGTGCCCCATCACGTCCCCGAGCCACAGCACCCGCTCCTTCACCAGCAGGAAATCCCCGCCCCCCACGGCGGCGGCGCGGGTCTGCAGCGCCAGCTGATAGCCGTGCAGCTGATTGGCCGGCAGCAGGGGGCGCAGGGCCGAGGTCATCCGCTGATCCAGCTGATCCCCCCACTGGGCCTTGAGCTGGGCCGACCGCTTGAGCACCCGGGCGACCGCCAGCTGCAGCGCCTGCTTGGTGATGGGCTTGATCAGGAAATCATCGATGCCAAGGGCGCCAGCCCGGCTCTGGGTCCATTGATCATGGTGGCCGGTCAGAAAGATGAAGGGGACCCCGCGCATCTTGGGATCCTTCATCAGCTGCTGGCGCAGGGCGAAGCCGTCGATCCCCTCCATCTCGATGTCGGAGAGCACCAGATCCGGCGGCTGGCGTCCCAGCGCCTGCAGGGCCGCCAGGGGATCGGCAAAGCTGTCGACCTGATAGTTGTCGTGCAGATAGCCGGTGAGCAGGGTGCGCATCACCTTGTCATCGTCGATCACCGCCACCATGGGCATCCGCCGAGGAGCGTGCCGGGCCCGCAGGATCACCCGGTTGCGCCCCTGCTGATGGCTGAAGCTCACTTCCTCAAACAGGCTGTGCACCAGCGCCAGACCATAGCCCCCCTCCTGCGGCTCTGCCGGCAGGGGGTTGGCCGCCAGCGCAGGCTGGGGCCCGCCGTCGTCATCCAGTTGCAGACTCAAGCCCGACTCATCCTGCTGCAGGGTGAGCCAGAGCTGGCTCGCCGGCGGCTCCCCATGACGCACGATATTGGTGGCGAGCTCGCTAAAGCAGAGCAGCCAGTTGGCCTGCTCCTCGGGGGGAACCTGAAACAGCGCCAAACCTTGCGCCAGACGGCCGCGCAGCTCGCGTACCGACTGCAGGGTGGCGGGGGCGGATCGCAACCACTCTTTCATATCGTCTCCCTCAGATCCGGAAGTTGAGCAGCATGCTGCGCCGGCACCAGCGTTTGAGCCACTCGGTCAGCCGGTTGCTCGGCAGCCGGTTGAGTTCGCGCAGGATCTCGCTGGCCAGCCCCGGATTGACCCTGTCGTTGAACACGGCCCCCAGCAGATTGGCCTCGGCCCGGGTCAGCTTCTCCACCGCGCTCTGCACCATGGTGGTCGGCGTCACGCCGGCCAGCACCACCAGCAGGGCCCCCTCACAGGCGGCGCACACCTGATCCGCCGGGATATTGCCCCGGTTGAGGGCATTGAGGGGGGAGGTATCGAACAGCACAACATCATAGTGCTCGAGCCAGCGCACCAGCAGGGCGCGCAGGGTCTCCTTGTTGCGAAAGGCCATCAGATCCTTGCCCGGCGCTGGCAGCACCGCCAGGGCGTGGCCCTGGTGCTGGGGCTCGGGCACGTCGTTGGGCCCCCAGGCCTGGCCGGCCGGCCGGCCCGGGTGATAGAGGTTGAGATCCACCAGCAGGGTCTTGAGGCCGTCCGCCTCGGCGCGCCGGGCCAGCGCCTCGCAGATGGTGCTGACCCCCTCGCCCCCCTCGGCCGAGGTGACCGCCAGGGAGCGGATCCCCCGCGCCAGGGTCGAGGCGTAGAGCGACTCCAGTTCCAGGTACTGGATCGGGATGCTCACGTTACAGGGTTCCCACCAGGGCGACCACCGAGATGGTGGTGAGAATGTCACGCATCCCGTCCATGAAGATGGCCCAGTTGCTGCTCTTGCTGTCGGGGATGAAGACGGTGTCCCCTGCCCTGAGTACCGGCAGCTGGCTGAAATCGGGCTCCTTGGCAAAGCCGTCCAGATCGAAGGTACGGGCCTGATCCCCCTGGCCGCTGACGGCCATGTTGATCACCACGATCTTCTTGATGTAGGCAGAACTGGTGGGCCCGCCGGCTTCCGCTAGCAGATCCAGCAGGGTCATGGAGGAGTTGAAGCGATAGCGGCCCGGCCGGGCAATGGCCCCCAGCACCCGTATGGTGTTCTCCTTGGGCTCGTCGAGCCAGGGGCGGTTCTTCTCCGGCAGGTAGATGGAGTCCCCCGGCAGCACCTTGGGCAACAGTGTCTCGTCGCCGGTCTCAAAGTAGAGGGAGAGATCCAGCTTGCTCACCCGCGCCGTGCTGCCGTTGCGATGGGCGATGCGCACGTTGCGCAGGTCCGCCGCCTGGGTCGGGCCGTCTGCCGCCGAGAGGATGTCGATGAAGCCCATCTCCTCGTTGAAGGCGTAGCGACCGGGGGCGCCGACCTGGCCGAAGATGTAGATGGAGCTGTCCGGCGACTGGCGTACCCACTGGGACTTGTTGTCGCTGGGATCGGTGGGCAGCTCGGGGATCATGATGGTGAAGCCGGCGTGGATCCTGGGCAGGCTGCCAAGGGCCCCCCCCTGATGGAGAAACTTGTCGAGATCGAAGATGGTCGGGGTCGCCATGCCCCCCTCCGAGGTCAGGATCTGTACCTTGGCGATGTCGGCCCGCTCGTTGGGGCCACCGGCATGGGCGATGAGATCGAGCAGCGACATCTCGTCAGACCATTCATAGCGGCCGGGAATGCGTACCGCCCCCATCACCATCACAGCCCGCCCCGGCGCCACTTTGAGCCAGGACTTCTCGTTGATGTCGGTCTTCTCCGGCACGAAGATGGCGTCCCCCGGCCTTATCTGCGGCAGGTTTTTCTGCATGCCCTCGGTATAGGCCTGCAGATCGATGGGTTCGACCGCGCCATTGGTGCGCAGCAAGCGGATCTGGCGGCTCTCGGCATAGCGGGTCGGTCCGCCGGCGTTGGCCAGGATGTCGAGGAAGGTATCCCCCTCCCGTCCCTCATAGGCGCCGGGCTTGAACACCTCCCCCATGATGTAGATGGTGCGCGCCCCGCGCTTGATCTGCTCCTCGTCCTTGGGCACGAAGATGGTGGCGCCGGGGGCCAGCGCCGGCAGCAGCTTGTTGTTGCCCGAATCGAGGTAGGCCTTGAGATCGAACAGTTCGGGAGCATCCCCGTTGATCACCCGGATCCGCTCCACCCCGGCAAAGCGGGTCACCCCGCCGGCCCGCATCAGCAGATCGACGATGGAGTTGCCGCTCTTGAAGCTGAAGGCGCCCGGGCTGTTCACCTCGCCAAACACCTTGATCGCCTTGCCGGTGTCGCCATCCCCGCCGGCTGCCAGGGTGGCGGCATCGAAGTCAATCTGGACGTTGCCGATAAGGGGGGATGCGGGCACGAAGACCACGTCGAGGGATTGCAGCGGGGGCAAGAGACCGGCATCGCCGGTATCGAGATAGCGTTTGTAGTCAAAGCTGGAGACGGTGTCGCCACGGCGTACCTGCATGTTGTTGAGCTGGGCCCCCGGCACCAGGCCGCCGGCCGCATCCAGCGCCATCTGCACGTTGCCATCGGGGGCCAGATCATAGCTGCCGGGCTTTTTGACATAGCCCATGACGCTGATGAGCAGCCGCTTTTCCAACAGGGTGATGGTCAGCTGGGAGAGGTTGTTGTAAACGGGCTTGAGGGCGGTGCGAATGATGGCGTCCGCCTCTGGGAGCGTCTTGCCGCCCACCACCACTGAGCCCACCTCGGGCAGTTTGATTTCACCCTGCTTGTCGATCTGGAAGGGCTTGTCGAAGGCGGCCTCCCCCGGCTGCACGATTGAGAGCCGATCACCCGGCGCCAGCAGGGTGCTTGCCAGCAGCGGACAGGTAAACAAAAACAGAACAACCGCGATAAATCCCTTGATAGCGCCCCGATCCATAGACATCCTTTTTATTGTTACGTTTGCCTCCACTGACGCAACGGAAGTCCAGACCAGCTCCGGCTACAACCACCACTGGTGGTCTTTTCCAGCTGCAAACGCACCTGCTTCAACGACTCGGCCAGCATGGCCTGACGCCAGGCTACGTCGGCCCAGAGTCGGCCATGTACATCCCGTACTATATCAACTCGTTGAGATTGTAGCTGTTTTAGCCCAGCCGGCATGCAGTCGCGCAGACCCGCCTGCTGCAGGCTGACCAGTTGCTGATCGAGCTTCTGTTGACGCTCATCATAACCTGACAGCAGGCGTTGTTCATCCTCATTTAACGGTAACCAGGTGGGTCTCAGCTCGGCCATTCCCCCCTTGCCCTCGGATGGCCATTGCGCGCAACCCGCCATCAGCAGCGAGATCCCGAGCACAAGCCAGTGCTTCATGATGCCACCACCATGCCGGATGACTGCATGTAGGCTTTCACGTTCTCATGACAGGGAATAACCCGGTTGATGTGCAGCATGTCCAGCAGATCGCGGGGTTGACCCGGACCACAGATGATCTCCAGATGATGCCCGTTCATCACCAGCCGCTTGTGGAGAAACACCAGGGCACCGATCCCTGAGGAGTCGATGAAGTGCACGTCTCGCAGATCCGCCAGCACATCACCTGTGTACTCCGACAGCTTTTCAAATAAGGGGCGCAATTCACTGACGGCCATCGCATCAAACTCGCTTTCCAATGCCACAACCTGAGTGTCGTTAAGGGTGTAGGTCATGCTTTCCATGTTGAAGCTCCTTGTCTATGCCAGGACGGTTTCGTTCCATGCCATACCCAGTAAAGCAAGAGCCGTGCCTGGCAAGAAAAAGACCCAAAGAAACCCTGTTTTTCACCTTAACTAGAGAAGCACATCGGCCAGGGCAAGGGGAACATTCTTTGCCAATTTGCAACATGGCTCATCCTTCTCATTGCAAAATGCGATGAAAAGACACTCTCACCCCCTCTTCACCCCCGTCTAAGCCACGCCAGCTGCCGCTTTCCACTATCAGGCACGCTTATTGCCTTGCCTCTATGCCAGGCCCGCCGTTGCCCTGGCATCTGCTTCTCACGGTTCCATGGAGGAAGGTTATGAGACTCAATTTTTATATGGCTCCCCTGCTGGCCATTCTTTGCGCTACCGCCCAGGCGACTCCCGATCCCGACAGCGCCCAGCTCAGGGTGGAAGGCGCCATTACCCAGCCCAATTACCAGCAGGACGCCCTGTGGGACACCGCCATGCTGGATCAACTGCCCGAATACGAGATCAAGACTCACACCCCCTGGTATGACGAAGAGAAGACCTTCCGCGGCCCCCGTCTGAGCGATCTGCTGGCCAAGGTGGGCGCCAGCGGCAAGCAGCTGACCATCACGGCGCTCAACGACTACTCGATCCAGGTGCCCACCAGCGATGCCGCCCAGTATCAGGTGATCCTGGCCCGCAGCATCGATGGCAAGCCGCTCTCGGTGCGCGACAAGGGGCCCCTGTTCCTCATCTACCCGTTTGATCAATACCCCGAGCTTCGCAACAAGCTCTATTACGGTCGTGCCATCTGGCAGATCAACAAGATCAAGGTGGAGTGAACCGCATCATGCAATCCATGGCAGCCAGTCAGCGCTCCCTGTTCGTCGTGCTCTGCGTGCTGTTGCTGGCGTTTGCCGGTATCGGTACCGTCCAGTACCGGCAGTTCGAAGAGCTGCAGCACAGCACCAGTCAGGGTGAAGACAACGTCATGTGGAACTATTTCCAGCTCTACAACGAGGCGCTGCGCTTTCAAAATGCCCTGAAAAATGAGCCGCGGGTCAAGTTCCAGCTCAGATACGACATTCTGGTCAGCCGGATTGAGCTGGTGCTGGAGAGCAAGGATCGCAACCTGCTGCAACATACCCAGATTTATCAGCAGGCCAGTAAGGAGATGCGCCGCTTCATCGCCCTGGCCGATCTCTGGCTCGGGCCGGTCCAGCACAAGCCGCTGGATCAGGCGGCCCATCAGCAGCTTGATCAACAGCTGGCCGCCCTGCTTCCCCAGCTCCACCAGCTGACCCTGGAGGTCAACGAGCAGGCGACCCTGCTTGACGTCGCCCGCCGCGAGGGGGTCCGCCAGCAGATCATCACTACCAGCCTGATCGCGGCCCTGCAGTTTGCCCTGCTGTTCGTGCTGGCCCTGCTCATCTGGCGGCAGATGAATATCTCGTTCCTGCAGCACAAGCTGATGCAGCAGCTCAACGAGAAGCTGGTGCGGGCCAATCGCGAGGCCGAAGCGGGTCAGCGGGCAAAAAGCAGCTTTCTGGCCAACATGAGCCACGAGATCCGCACCCCCATGAACGGCATACTCGGCATGTTGTCGCTGCTGGCGGATCGCACCATGGCCCCCAGAGAGCGGGAGTACCTGGAGACGGCCCGGGAGTCAGCCAACCATCTGCTGGGGCTGCTCAACGACATTCTGGATATCTCGAAACTGGAAGAGGGGCGCATCGAGCTGCAGCTCGTGCCCCACCATCTGCCCAAGCTGCTGGAGGACATCCGGGCCCTGATGCAGAGCAATTGCGATGCGAAGGGGATCAAGCTCAGCCTGACCCTGGCCCCCAACACGCCGGAATGGCTGATGATGGATCCCCTGCGGGTGCGCCAGATCCTGTTCAACCTGCTCAGCAACGCCATCAAGTTCACCCACCAGGGCGAGGTGAACATCAGGGTGGACAGCCAGCCGCTGGACAAGGAGCGTCATTCGATTCGGATCGCGATTCAGGACACCGGCATCGGCATGAGCAAGTACCAGATGGGCAACCTGTTCCAGCGCTTCTCCCAGGCCGACATCTCCATCACCCGCCAATATGGTGGCTCGGGGCTGGGCCTCGAGATCTCCCGCAACCTCGCCCGCCTGATGGGGGGCGACATCTCGGTCGAGAGCCACGAGGGATTCGGCAGCACCTTTACCTATCTCTGGCCTGCCCAGGCGACCACCCCGTCGATGACCAGCCTGCCCAGCAAGCCGATCAGTCAGGAGAGCTATCGCATCTTGCTGGTGGACGACAACGCCACCAATCGCAAGGTCATCGGTGCCATGCTCGCGTCTGCCGGCCATCGGGTGACGCTGGCGCTGCAGGGGGAAGAGGCGCTGACCAGACTGGCGCAAGAGACCTTCGACATCGTGCTGATGGATGTGCAGATGCCGGTGATGGACGGGCTGGCGGCCACCACCCATATTCGCGCCTCGCGCCAGAGCTGGGCCGACATTCCCATCATCGCCCTGACCGCGGATGCCATGCCCGAATCGAAGCAGTACTATCTGTCTCACGGCATGAACGGCTACATCACCAAGCCCATCAGCAAGGAGACGCTGCTGGGGGAGATCAACCGTCACCTGGTGCGCGAGCAGCGCAAGCGCACCATGACTCTGGGCAATCAGGCTTGAAGCGGCGCCGTGCGCTAGAACGCAGCGGCGTGAAGGTAGCAGGCGCTGGCTCGACGATGCGGGCGCCCGGCATGGGCGCCCGTTCTCACGCTTGAGCCAGACCCAGGTTCACTCCCGCCACCAGGGGCTGCCACCATGGGGGGCCTGCAAGGTCAGCGGTTCCCCCATCATGGGGGTGGTCAGCGGGATTTGCTGCTCGGCCGCCAGCCGGGTGATCTGCTCCAGCGGCTCATCCCATGGGTGCATGGCGAGATCGAAGGTACCGTTGTGGATGGGATAGAGCCAGGCTGCGCGCAGATCGTGAAACGCCTGCGCGGTCTGGGCCGGAAACATGTGCACATGGGCCCAGCGCTCGTTGTAGGCCCCCGTCTCGAGGAAGGCCATGTCAAACGGGCCATGGCGCTCCCCTATCTCCTTGAAGCCGGCGAAATAGCCGCTGTCGCCGCTGAAGAACAGCTTGCAATCATCGCTGCGAATGACCCAGGAGGCCCACAGGGTCTGGTTGCCATCGCTCAGGCCGCGGCCGGAGAAGTGCTGGGCCGGCGTGGCGATGAGCTCGATGCCATCGACCCGGGTCTGCTGCCACCAGTCCAGCTCCCTGATCTTGTGCGCCGGCACGCCCCAGGCGCGGAGCCTGGCCCCGACCCCGAGCGGGGTGATGAAATGCGCCACCCGGCCCTGCAGCGCCACTATGGTGGCGTGATCCAAATGGTCATAGTGATCGTGGGAGAGGATCACCCCGGCCAGGGGCGGCAGATCCTCAAGGGCCATGGGCGGGGCGTGCCAGCGCCTGGGGCCCAGCCATGAGAGCGGTGAGGCGCGCTCGCTGAAGACGGGGTCGGTCAACCAGAACTGGCCGCGCAATTTGAGCAGCAGGCTGGAGTGACCCAGCCGCCAGACGCTGAAATCCGGAGCCGCCATGACATCCGCAAGGGTCATGGCCTGCACCGGGATGGCGCGATCCGGCAGGGTGCCGGCGGGCTTGCCAAACAGGAAGTCACGCCAGATCCCGATCTCTTTCCAGACACTGCGCGCGGGAGGCGCCACCAGATTGTGAAACCGGCCCGCCCGATACTGGGTTGAGTCCTGGTGTTCGGGCAGACCCGATTGCAATACAGACGAGATAATACCGGCCATCGCGGCTCCTGTGACTCATAACAACATAACGGCCCCGGCGAACCGGGGCGACACGAGCGTTGCCAAGACACGCGGCAGTGGCCGGGTGCCTTGCACGGCTCGCTTTCAAACAGGGCGCCTCAGCGCCCCACCAGTTTTCCCAGGTGCGCCGGGTAGCGCCCCCCTTCCAGCTCGATGCCTGCCACGGCGACGTCAATGTCGGCCAGCTCGCGGCTGCCGAGCCTGATGGCGGCGGCCCCCAGGTTCTCTTCCAGCCGGTGCAGCTTGGTGGTGCCCGGAATGGGCACGATCCAGGGCCGCTGGGCCAGCAGCCAGGCAAGCGCAATCTGGGCCGGCGTCACCCCCTTGCTGGCGGCCAGATCCCCCAGTACCTCCACCAGGCGCAGGTTGGCGGCGCGGGCCTCCTCGGCAAAGCGCGGCACTATGCTGCGAAAATCGTTCGCCTCGAAGCGGGTATCGGCCTTGATGGCCCCGGTCAGAAAGCCCTTGCCAAGCGGGCTGAACGGCACGAAACCTATCCCCAGCTCGTCGAGCAGCGGCAGGATCGTCTGCTCGGGCTCACGCCACCAGAGGGAATATTCGCTCTGCAGCGCCGCCACCGGCTGCACCTTGTGGGCACGGCGGATGGAATCGACGCCGGCCTCGGACAGACCGAAGTGGCGCACTTTCCCCTCGCGGATCAGATCCTGTACGGTGCCGGCCACCTCTTCCATCGGCACCTCTGGATCGACGCGGTGTTGATAGAAGAGATCGATGACATCGGTGTTGAGCCGGCGCAGGGAGGCCTCGGCCACGGCGCGGATATTCTCCGGCCGGCTGTCCAGCCCATCGGGTACCTTGCCGTGCTTGAAGCCGAACTTGGTGGCGATCACCACCTTGTCGCGAAACGGGGCCAGCGCCTCCCCCAGCAGCAACTCGTTGTCGCCAGGGCCATAGGCTTCGGCGGTATCGAAGAAGGTGACCCCGAGCTCATGGGCGCGCCGGATCAGGGCGATCGCCTCCGCTTTGTCGGTGGCGGGGCCATAGCCAAAGCTCAAGCCCATGCAGCCCAGACCGATGGCGGATACCGTCAGCCCGCTGTTACCCAATTGACGTGTTTGCATGCTTGCTCCTTTTCTCACAATGCAGCCGAAACTGCCCTGGTAACCATGGATGCACAGACCCTTGTCTCAACCAACCCGAAGGGGAGTCAAGCGCTAAAGGCTGGCGCGGTCGATGGACGCACTATAGAGATGGGATAAACATCGAACTAGACGGTAAATGACGGAATCAGTTACAACCAAATGATGTAAATCCATGAGCCAGACCATGATCAACGAATTGCGCTCCATCACCACCTTCGTGCACACGGCCGAGCTGGGCAGCCTCAGCAAGGCGGCCGAGGCCCAGCAGATCTCTCCCCAGGCCGCCAGCAAGGCGCTCGGGCAGCTGGAAAGCTATCTGGGGGTACGCCTGTTTCATCGCACCACCCGCAGCATGTCGCTGACCGAAGAGGGGCAACGATTTCTGGAGGCGGCGCAGCCTGCCCTGCTCGGCCTGCAGCAGGCCCTGACGGCGGCGCGCCAGACCCGTGAGGAATTCGCCGGCCCGCTGCGAATAGTGGGCCCGCGCTCCGTGGTGCAGACGGTCATAGGGCCGCTGCTGGAGGAGTACTGCCGCCGCTATCCCGATGTGCAGCCGGATATCCGGCTCGATGACAGGGTCGGCAACTGGGTGGAGGAGCGGGTCGATGTGGGGCTGCGCATCGGCATCTCGCCCCAGGAGGGGCTGATCGCGCGCCGCCTGTTCCCCATGCAGCTCATCATCTGCGCCGCCCCCGCATATCTGCGCAAATATGGCGTGCCCCTCACCCTGCACGACCTTGCCCTGCATCGCTGCAGTGCCTTTCGCCACGCGGGCAACGGGCGCCTGATCCCCTGGTACGTCAAGATGGGGGACGAACTGCAGGAGCTTCCGGTGCGCCCGGCACTCTCCACCAACGACGAGATGGTGGAGCTGGGGGCCGTGCTGGCCGGCGATGTCATCGGCCAGCTGGCCGGGCCGACGGCGGCGGCGCATATCCGCGCCGGCCGCCTGGTGCCCTTGCTGCTCGAGCACATGACCCAGAGGCTTGGCCTGTTTCTCTACTACGGCAGTCGCGCCGCCCAGCCCGCCCGGGTACGCCACTTCATCGATCTGGCGATAGCCAGCCTCGCGGACAACCGCGCCTATGTGCTCGACCTGGATGAGCTGGAGCAGGCCCATCGGGCCGGCATGGCGTCGCTGCAAGCGACATGACGCCCGCGCCCCGTCCCGGCGCCGCAGACCAGCGCCCTCGCCTCCCCTTACATGAAGTACGGCTTGTCGCCCTCGCTGCCGGGTTGGTGGATGCCAAGGTTCTCGCTCAGGTGCAGTTCGGGCGAGACCAGGATCCGGGTGATGAGATCCCCTACGCTCCTGCGCGACACCACTGTACCCTGGAAGTGCTGGCCCTTGGCGGTCAGCTCGTAATCCACTTCATCCTCATCGGTCAGCCAGGCCGGGCGCAAGATGGTGTAATCCAGCCCCGATGCCTCGATGGCGTCCGCCGCCCGCCGGTAGGGTTTAAGCTCCTCGCCGATGATGCCGCGATTCCACTCGCCGAACTTGCCGGGCACCTCGTCGTAGATCCCGAGGGACAGCACGAAGACCAGGCGCTTCACTCCGGCGGCCTGCATGGCGGTGATGACCGCCTGGGCCTGTTTGTCTAGGTTGTCGCCACTGAGGTTCGCGTAGACGATCTCTTGTCCTGCCATCACCTCCTTGAGCAGCGGCTTGTCCAGCACGCTGCCGATCACCACCCTGGCGTTGGCCGGCTCACGGCCGCTCAACTTTTTGGGGTCGCGCAGCAGCAGGGTCTGGCGGAGGTCGCCCTGCCCGGCGAGCCCCTTGACCACCCACCGGGCTATCTGGCCGCTGGCGCCGAGGATCAGTACGTTTCGCATATCGGTTTACCTTGTCGCTTGAATGGGCGGGGATGCCCCCACCGCGGGATCACAGGGTGCGCTGGAAGAAGGGCACGAGGCTTGCCATGGCGATGGCCACCGGCTCGGCTTTGTCGTAGAGGTCGTAATGGGACCAGCCTTCGGCCACGACAATGTGCTTGTCGGTGGAGGCGGCGCGGCCGTAGATCTCCCAGCCATCCCGATAGGCGCCAAAACCCCCCGCCTTGTCGCCAATGACCACCATCAACGGCTGGGTCAGCAGCACCTCGGCATGGAGGAAGGCATCCCACCCCATGGCGGCGCCGGTGAAGGACATCAGCTGGCGGGTCGCGCCATGGGGCTGCTGGCCGCGCGCCGTCTTGTAGTACTCGGTGGCCTCCAGCACGTCGATGTCGGTGAAGCCTGCCGCGGTGGCCGCCGCCACGGACGCTGGCAGCAGATCGGCGGGTTCCGTAGAGCTCCCTTGCGCCTGCGCCGTGCGCATCCGGGCGATGCCCTGGGCCAGCTCAAGAGGTTTGAACTGGGCGAAGCCTTCGCGGATCAGGCGGCCATAGTTGACCCCTGTGATGGAGACCAGCGCCTTGAGGCGGTGATCCGTGATGCCCGCATGGATGGTGTAGGCGCCGCCGCCGCACACGCCGATGGCGCCGATGCGATCGCTGTCCACATAAGAGAGGGATTGCAGGTAGTCCACCGCGAAGCGGATGTCGGAGACCCGAATGGCCGGATCCTCGATAAAGCGCGGCTCACCGCCGCTGGCGCCCTGGAAGCTGGCGTCGGGCACCAGCACCACGAACCCCGCCTCGGCCAGCCCTTTGGCGTAGACATTGCCGGCGGTCTGCTCCTTGCAGCTGCCGATGGGGTGGGTGCTGACGATGGCCGGGTAGCGCTTTTGCTCGTCGAAATCGGGCGGCAGGTAGAGGTCGGCCGCCGTCTGCCAGCCCAGGTTCTGATAGGTCAGGTTCAATACATGGCTCATGATGATGCTCCTCGATAAGCGAGAGGGGCCTCCCCCTCTCGCGGGCCGATTAGTTCAGGGTCCGCAGGAAGAAGGGGACCAGCTGGGCGACGGCCTCGTCGACATGGCGGGGCACGTCGTAGAGGGACATGTGATTGGCACCCTCCACCACATGCAGGGTCTTGTCAGTGCTCGCGGCGCGGGCCAGCAGGTCGTCGCTCATCCACTTGCTACCAGCCACACTGCCAGCCACCGCCAGGATCGGCTGGGTCAGGAAGGCCTCCGCCTTGTGATAGGCGTCGTAGGTGATGATCTGGTTCAGGTTGCGGGTCAGGGCAAAGCCCGGTGCGTTGGGGTGCTCGCAGCGCGGGGTGTGGTAGTACTCCCAGGCTTCGCGCAGCTCCTCGTTGGGGGCATCCTCTTCACGCAGGGGCGCCAAGGGGATGGTGGCGTAGCCGCTACCGGCCGCATCCGTGGTGCGCGCCTGGGAGCCGAACGCCAGATACCCCATGGCATCGGCATCCTTGACGCTGTTGTCCCAGCCATTGCGGAACATCTGGCCGATGTTGACCGCGCTGACCATGCCGAGCGCCTTGATGCGGCGATCCTGGATGGCGGCATTGGCGCTGTAGCCGGCACCGGCGCAGATGCCCATGGCCCCGATCCGGTTCTCATCGACATAGGGCAGCGTGGTCAGGTAGTCCACCACGGCGCTGACGTCCTCGGTGCTGACGTGGGGATTCTCCAGCTGGCGCGGCTCGCCCGAGCTCTCGCCCTGATAGGAGCGGTCAAAGGCGATGGCGATGAGGCCCTGCTCGGCCAGCTTGCTGGCGTACAGGCCCGCAGTCTGCTCCTTCACCCCGCCGCCGGGGTGGGAAACCACGACCGCCGGGTACTGCTTGCGCTCATCGAAGTGCGGCGGGAAGTGAACGATGGCAGCCAGGGTGATGCCTTGGCCGTTGCGATTGGGGAAGGTGACGTGGGACATGGTCGGGCTCTCCGTTAGGTTCAGGGGCGTCATGCTTGACGCGAGTTCGAGCTAATAGTAGTAAGTCTATTGAGCTAGATATACGCACCTATCAAGACATGACTGATTAGCAAGGCTAAACAAATGCCCATAGAACCTTCACTCGTCGCGTCACTGACGTGGTTTGCCCACATCGCCCGCCACCGCAGCTTCACCAAGGCCGCCACCGAGATGGGGGTGACCCGCGCCGCCCTCTCCCAGCACCTCAAGGGGCTGGAGCAGCAGCTGCAGGTACGGTTGCTCAACCGCACTACCCGCGACATGTCGCTGACCGAGGAGGGACGGCGCCTGCTGGACGTGCTGCAACCCTCCCTCACGGCCATCGAGCGGGTGGTGAGCGAGCTCAATGACTCCCACCTTGAGCCCTCGGGCCTTATTCGCATCAACAGCTCGCGCATCGCCGCCAGGTTGCTGATCGAGCCCCACATGGGGGAATTTCTGGCGCGCCATCCCAAGCTGCGGCTGGAGCTGGTGATGGCGGACGGGTTTTCCAACATCATCGCCGACGGCATGGATGCCGGCATTCGCCTGGGAGAGAGCCTGGATGAACACGTGGTGGCGGTGCCCATCACCCCCCCTCTGACCATGGCCATTGTCGGCTCACCCGACTATTTCAGGCAGCATGGCACACCGCAGACCCCGGGCGATCTCACCCGGCACAACTGCCTGGCCTACCGCTTTACCTCCAGCAACACCATCGACCGCTGGTCGTTTACTTCTCCCGATGAGGAGCAGCACACCCAGATCGTCGATCCCAAGGGCAACGCCGTGTTCAACGACGACGACAGCATGCTGCAGGCGGCCCTGCAGGGGGTGGGGCTGGTCAAACACCTGGATCTGCGGGTGCGCCAGTACCTGAGTGATGGATCGCTGGTGCGGGTGCTCGCCCCCTGGTGCCCCCCCTTCCCTGGGTTTTATCTCTACGTGCCGTCGCGGGCCCAGATGCCGGCCAAGATCCGGGCGCTGATGGATTTCCTGATCGAGAAGCGAGCGCAGCTGGTCTGATGTCACTGCGCCGGCCGTTGCCCGTCAGGCCAGCAAGTGGTTCACGCGCCACCAGTCAAGTGCCTGGGATTGCCTACCGTCTGGCGCTTTCCAGCGCTTGGCCGTAGGCGTACGGCAAGCCCTTCTCTTTCGAAAAGGGGTTATAGCGTGGTGAGAACAAAATGAATGCAATTGCCATAGAGGCCACGGGCAGTGATTGAGGGAAACATGATCCCAAGGGAACTACGTGGAAGATCAAGAGGACGTTTGCGCTGGACGCCAGAGCCACCTTGCGGTCGCACCTGAGAGCTTGCGGCAGAGAGCCGGAAATATGGGATGAAGACGCCAGGCTCATCCACATCAAGTGGATGACCAAGAGGCCTGAAGAGAAATTGAGAGGTAACTTATTGAATGGCAGAAACAAGTGGTGGCCCTACCAGCCACATCCCGGCACTCGAGTCCCCCGCCTTGGCTGCTACCTTCCGGTCCTGACCAGGTCGACGGGTTATCAATGCGAGAGGACCAATAGGACCACCGGCGAGGAGAATAGGCAAACTGGTCCCTCAATGCAACGGCTTTCTGCCCTTGCTCGTGCCGTTCGCCTTATTTTTCAACAATCTGGCCAAGGGTTCAGCTAAACAGCATGAATTTGGCCCCCACCAGCAGCATCAACAGGGCGAACGCCTGCTTGAGCCGCTGGGGCGAGAGCCGGTGCGCCAGTTTGGCCCCCACCCGGGCAAACTGGGTACTGGTGAGCACTATGCCGAGCAGCGCCGGCAGATAGATGTAACCCAGGCTCCACTCTGGCAGATCCGGGTTGCCCCAGCCGGCGTAGAGGTAGCTGAGGCTGCCCGCCAGGGCGATGGGCATGCTGCAGGCGGCGGAGGCCGCCACGGCGTTGCGCATCGGCACGCTGTTCCAGCTCAGATAAGGCACGGTCAGCGAGCCACCACCGATGCCGAACAAGGCCGACATCCAGCCGATGAGGGTGCCGGCGATGCCGGTGCCGAGCGCCCCCGGCAGATGACGCTCCGCCTTGGGCTTGAGGTTGAGCCCCATCTGCACGGCCATGGTCCAGGCGAAGCAGCCGATGATGATGTTGAGGGTGCTGGCGCTGAGCAGATTGGCGGTCATGCCGCCGAGCCAGGCCCCGACCAGCATGCCGGCGCCGAGCCGGCGGATCATCACCCAGTCCACCGCCCCGGCCTCCTGGTGGGCACGCAGGGAGCTGAAGCCGGTGAAGATCATGGTGGGCAGCGAGGTGCCGAGCGCCAGATGGGTAATGATGTCGGGGGCGACCCCCTGGGCATGAAAACTCAATACCAGCACGGGCACTATGATGAGACCGCCGCCGATGCCGAACAATCCCGCCAGCATGCCGGCGAATGCCCCCAGCAGCAGATAACCCATAAACAGCATAAAAATTCCTTCCGAGGCTCTGCCGCGCACCGGAGCGTGTGCAGCACATAAAAAAAGAGATGGCCCTTGGGCCATCTCTTTATTGTGCCGGTTAACTCAAGGGAATGGTACCGTCCATCACCTTGTAGAAGGCCAGCACGGCGCAACCGAGCAGGGCCGCCGTCATCCCCTGCTCCAGCCGGTTGAGGCCGCGCAGGCCGTGATGCTGGCGCGCCTTCCAGTAGATGAAGATGCCGGGGCTGTAGAGCAGTGCCACCAGCAGCAGGTACTCGACCCCGGCGGCATAGACCAGCCAGCAGCCATAGACGGTCGCCACCAGCGCCAGGAAGAGGTCGCGCTTGCGCTGATGGGGCTGGCCTGCGTAGGTCTCCCCTTTCAGCGCCAGCTTCAGCCCGTAAGCACCCGAGAAGACGTAGGGCACCAGCGCCGCCGACGTGGCGATGTTGACCAGCGCCAGATAGGTGCTGCTCTGGAAGTAGATGATGATGAGGAAGGTCTGCACCAGGCAGGTGGAGCACCAGAGCGACACCTGCGGCGAGCCGTTCTTGTTCTCCTTGGCGAACCAGCCGGGGAAGACGCCGGTCTTGCCCGCGATGTAGGGCACTTCCGCCGCCAGCACGGTCCAGCTCAGCAGGGCCCCCATCACAGAGATGACCAGACCGATGTTGATGAGCCAGGCCCCCCAGGGGCCGACCACGGCTTCCAGGATCATGGCGGTGGAGGGGTTCTTGAGGGCCGCCAGTTGCGGCTGGTTCATGACCCCCAGCGAGAACAGGGTCACCATGACGTAGAGCGTCAGGGCCCCCAGCAGCGCCAGCACGGTGGCCCGGCCTACGTCCTTGCGATGGCGGGCACGGGCGGAGACCACCACGGCCCCCTCGATGCCGATGAAGACCCAGAGCGTCACCTTCATGGTGGACTTGACCTGATCCATCACCGAACCCAGCTCAGGGGTACCCTGACCCCAGATGTCCAGGGTGAAGGTCTCCATGTTGAAGGCGAGCAGGATGGCCACGCAGAAGACGATGAGGGGCACCATCTTTGCGATGGTGGTGACTATGTTCACCAGCGCCGCCACCTGGATGCCGCGCAGCACCAGGGCGTGTACCGACCAGATGAGGATGGAAGCGAGCGTGATGGCCACCGGGGTGTTGCCGTCACCGAAGATGACGTTGTCCGGCGTGTCGAAGAAGTAGCTCAGTGCGCTGAACACCACGATGGCGTAGGAGACGTTGGCCAGCAGCTGACAGAGCCAGTAGCCCCAGGCGGCGTTGAAGCCGATGAAATCGCCGAAACCGGCCTTGGCATAGCTGAAGATGCCGCCATCGAGATCCGGGCGACGCATGGAGAGGTTCTGATACACAAGCGCGAGGCAGATCATGCCGATACCTGTGATGGCCCATCCCAAAGCGACGGCCCCGGCACTGGCATGAGCGGCGATGTTTTGCGGCAGACTGAAGACCCCGGCACCGACCATGGAGCCGATCACCAGCGAGATGAGGGCGCCAAGCCCCAGTTTCTTGTCCATCTCAATCCTGTTTAATTAGGCGGCGGCAGAGCGTCCGTATTCATACTGCGCGCAATATGGGAGGGGCTAGAAATCCGTACCCCGTGAAAAAGGCGGCAACTATATTGCATGACTATTCCGACCGCAATCCCTCGTACCGTCAATCATGCACCGCCTTGACCGCGCGCAATTTTACAGCACTGACCCCGGGGGCCTGTGAGCTGGTTCAAATTAAGAAAGACCCGTTGATATTTCACATTTTTCCATGACCTGAGCCCCCTTTTTGCGGATAAGACCTGCATGAGAATGCAGCTTGCAGCCGAGCTCGGCAAACCTGACTGCTGACAAACGTTTCAATAAAAATGCCCCTGCGCCGAGGGCCAGGGGCATCTGCAAAAGAGGGCCGGAATCTAGAGGCGCAAGCCGCCGTCCAGCTCGATCATCCGCCCAGACAGATAGTCATTGACGAGAATAAAATGCACCGTCTGGGCCAGCTGCGCCGCCTGCCCGAGGCTCCCCACCGGGATGGCCTGCTGCATGCGGGCCATGGCTTCGGGCTTCATCGCCGCCGTCATGTCGGTGGCAAACACCCCGGGGGCGATGCCCATCACCCGGATGCCGTGGCGGGCCAGCTCCTTCCCCCAGGTGACCACCAGCGAGGCCACCCCCGCCTTGCTGGCGGCATAGTTGCTCTGGCCCATGTTGCCGGCGCGGGCGATGGAGGAGATGTTGATGATGACGCCCCCCTCCCCGCCGGTGGCCATCAGCGCCGCCCCCTCGCGCCCGCACAGGAAGGTGCCGGTGAGGTTGACGTCGATGACGCTCTGCCACTGGGCCAGGCTCATCTTCTCTGCAAGCAACCCCTCCTTCACCTTGATCAGCATGCCGTCCCGCAGAATGCCGGCGCAGTTGACGAGGCCGTGCAGGGCCCCGAACTGATCCTTGATGGCGGCGAAGGCCGCCTCGACCTCCGGCTCGCTCGCCACGTTGCAGACGAACAGGGCGCAGCGGCCGTCACGGCTGCGCACCTCCGCCTCGGTCACCTCCAGATCGGTGCGGTTGACGTCAATGAGCGCAAGCTGCGCCCCCTGTTCCGCCAGACTCAGGGCAATGGCGCGGCCCAGCCCCCTGCCCGCCCCCGTGATGGCGATGACTTTTTGTTTGATATCCATAAATGCTCCTGGTGAGATGGCCGGTGACTATCGAGTCAAAGACTATCGGGTAAAAAGGTAGATAGCGGCCCTTAACCCGGCTCTGTCTTGTCCAGATAGAGTTCGACGATGCTGGAAAAATCCCGGGCACCCTGCCCCTTGGTGGCGTGCAGGTTGAACAGATTGCGCGCCAGCGCCCCCATGGGCACGGCGCTGTGGGCATGCTCGGCCAGGGCCATGGCCAATCCTAAGTCTTTGACCATCAACCGGGTCATGAAGCCCCCCTGATAGTTGCGAGACGCCGGCACGTTCTCCATCACCCCGGGCCAGGGGTTGTAGCGCTCCAGGCTCCAGTTGTTGCCCGAGCTCTTGCCCATGATGGTGGAGAGCACGCCCGGATCCAGCCCCTCCTTGACCCCGAGCGCCAGCGCTTCCGCAGTACCCGCCATGTGGATGGCAAGCAGCATGTTGTTGCACATCTTGGCGATCTGGCCCGCGCCGAGCGCCCCGGCGTGAAACAGGTTCTGCCCCATGCAGGCGAGCACGGGTTTGGCCGTCTCAAAATCCGCCTGTTCGCCGCCGACGATGAAGGTCAGCGTCCCCGCCGCCGCGCCGGCCACCCCTCCCGACACCGGAGCATCGAGAAAACGGATGCCGCGCGCCTGCGCCGCCGCCCCCACCTGGCGGGCCGAGGCCACGTCTATGGTGGAGCAGTCGATGACCAGGGCGCCGTGCGGCAGGGCCGCCAGCAGATCCTGCCCACCCCGCTCACCGGCGCTCTCGCCAAGCCAGAGGCTGCGCACATGCTCGCCCGCCGGCAGCATGCTGATCACCAGCTCGCAGCCGCTCACCGCCTCGCGGGCATCGCCGGCGGCGATGCAGCCGGCCTCGATGGCGCGGGTCAGGCTCTCCGCCACCAGATCAAACACCTGCACTGTGTGCCCCGCCCTGGCCAGGTTGGCGGCCATGGGGCCCCCCATGTTGCCAAGCCCGATAAATCCAATCCTTGTCATGGTCTGTTCCTTGTGTGTGATCCCGCGTCAGCGGGGGCGCAAGGGGTTGTCCCCCTCGGGCCAGCGATAGAAGGCATCCAGCCAGGCCTCGCCAGTCTGCGGGGCCTGCCAGCGGGGGGATTTGTCCTTGTCGATGAGCAGGGCCCGCACCCCTTCCACGAAGTCCCCTCTGAGCACGCAGTTGACCGAGAGGGTCAGCTCGTCGGCAAACACCTCGGCCAGGGACTGGCGCCGTGCCTGCCAGAACTGGCGCCAGAGAATGGCGCGACTGATGGGGCTGCCGTCTAAGCAATTTGCCCACGCTTGAACTAGATTCGCATCGCCAAGTTCAGCCTCGCGCAACCTAGTCATCACTCCCTCCAAAGTGCGTCCCGCCAGCAGCGCATCGATGCGAGCCTTATGGGGCAAGAGCACGGGGGCCGGCAGCGTCTGGCCAAGAGATTGCTGCAAACCGGCCAGCACCCCCTCGATCTGCTCGCCAGTATCGGCAGAGTCAGACCAGTCGAGGGCCGCGAGGCGCGCCGGCAGCTCCATCCGCTCGTGGCTCGCCATGGCGTGATCCGCCAGACCCAGGCCAATGGCGTCCGCCCCGTTGAAGCGGGCCCCGGTGAGGCCGAGCCAGAGCCCGAGCCGACCCGGCATCCGGCTCAAAAACCAGCTGGCCCCCACATCCGGATATAGGCCGATGGTCACCTCCGGCATGGCGAACAGACTCTTCTCGGTCACCACTCGAAAGCCGGCCCCGGCAAAGAGGCCGATGCCGCCCCCCATGCAGATGCCGTCCGCCACGCAGATGAGAGGCTTGCTGTAGCAGTGGATGTGATGATCGAGCCGGTACTCCTGCTCGAAGAAATCGCGGGCATAGCCAAACAGTGCCGACTCGCTCGCCTCCTGCTTGCGGTAGTAGAAGGAGCGGATGTCGCCACCGGCGCAAAACGCCTTCTCGCCGGCCCCCTGCAGCAGCACGCAGACGATGGCCGGATCCCGCTCCCAGCGGGTCAGCGCCCCTTGCAACAACTGGATCATCTCAAGGCTCAGGGCATTGAGGGAGGCGGGGCTGTCCAGGGTCAGCATGCCGATGTGGCGACCATCCGCGGTGGGGTGGGTCTCGATGCGCACAGGCTCACTCATGGCCAGCCTCCGCAGACCGGGTATCAGCCCCTGCGACATGGCGGGCAGCCATCATTACCTCATTCATCCTTCACTCCCTCTTCAACGGCGTGGGTTGGTCATAGTGCCAGCGCGGGGCCCGTTTCTCGAGGAAGGCGGCCACCCCTTCGCGCTGGTTGGCATCCTCAAACAGGGTGAGGAACAGGCTGCGCTCCAGCGGCAGCGCCGCGTCCCGATGGCCGCTGCGCCCCTGATTGATGAGGGTCTTGCAGGCGCGCAGGGCGCTCGGGCTCTGGCGCTCCACCAGCTGGGCCATCTGGTGCGCCGCCTCCCAGGCGTGGCCCTCCTTCACCACCTCCTCCACCAGCCCCATCTCGTAGGCCAGGGTGGCGCTCACCTTCTCGCCGCAGAGGATCATCCGCTTGGCCCAGCCCGGTCCCACCAGTTCGGTGAGACGCTGGGTGCCGCCGGCGCATGGCAGCAAGCCCACCGAGGCCTCCGGCAGGCCCAGCTTGGCCTGCTGCTCGGCGATGCGGATGTCGCAGGCCAGCGCTACCTCGAGGCCCCCCCCCATGGCGTAGCCATTGATGGCGGCGATGCTGACCCCGTGAAAGCGGGCCAGCGCCTCGAAGGCGCGGCCAAAGGCCTCGGCCACTTCGCGGGCGTGCTCCAGGTTGCCGTCGGCAAACATGTTGAGATCGGCGCCGGCACAGAAAAATTTGTCCCCGGCCCCGCGGATCACCAGCGCCACCACGTCGGGGCGGCCGTCGAGTTCCACCATCATCTGCAAGAAGGCCTGCAGGCTGGCGAGCGTCCAGGTGTTGGCGGGAGGATGGTCGAGGGTGATGTAGGCCACGTGACCGTGATATTCGAGCCTGATCCTTGTCATTGCGTTGTCCTTGTCAAAAAACCTGCCCCATGATGACAGGGTTGAATGGAGCCGACCTGCGGCTGGCTCACAAAGCCTGACGACGAGTCACGCCAACCGCGTCGTCAGGGCGGCCCCCTCTCGCTACTCCAGCGCCAGACCGGGCTCGGCCAGCAGGCGGCGGGCGATGATGAGCCGCATCACTTCATTCGTCCCCTCCAGAATGCGGTGAACCCGGGTATCGCGCAGGTAGCGCTCGAGCGGGTACTCGCGGATATAACCATAGCCGCCAAAGAGTTGTAGGGCGTCGTCGCAGATGCGGTGGCCCACATCGGTGGCAAAGCGCTTGGCCATGGCGCACCAGGCGCTCTTGTCCGGCGCGCCAGCATCGAGTCTCGCGGCCGCCTGACGTACCAGCAGCCGGGCGGCCGCGAGCTCGGTGGCCATGTCGGCCAGGCGGAACTGCACGCTCTGGAATTCGCTGATCGGGTGGCCAAATTGCTGGCGCTGCTGCACATGGGCCAGGGCATCGTCGAGGGCCTGCTGGGCGGTGCCGACCGAACAGGTGGCGATGTTGATGCGCCCGCCATCGAGCGCCTGCATGGCGAACTTGAACCCCTCGCCCTCCTGCCCCAGCCGGTAACGGGCGGGAATGCGCACGGCGCTGAAATTCACCTCACGGGTCGGCTGGCTGTTCCAGCCCATCTTCTCCTCCGCCTTGCCGTAACTCACGCCGAGGGTCTGGGCCGGTACCATGAAGGCGGAGATCCCCTTCGCCCCCTCGCCACCGGTGCGGGCCATCACCACCAGCACGTCTGTGCTGCCGGCGCCCGAGATGAACACCTTGCTGCCGTCGATGACGTAATCCTCGCCATCGCGCACCGCGCGGGTCTTGAGGGCCGCCGCATCGGATCCGGCCCCCGGCTCTGTGAGGCAATAAGAACCCAGCAGCTCACCGCTGGCCAGCCTGGGTACCCACTCCTCGGCCACCTCGGCAGGCAACCAGCTGCCCAGCATCCAGCTCACCATGTTGTGGATGGTCAGATAGGCGGTGGTGGAGGTGCAGCCCATGGCGAGGCGCTCGAAGATAAGGCTGGCATCGAGCCTCGGCAGGCCGAGCCCGCCGTACTGCTCCGGGGTGTAGAGGCCACAGAAGCCGAGCGCCGCCGCCTGCTTGATGGTAGGGACGGGAAATTCGTGCTCCTTGTCCCAGCGCGCGGCGTGGGGCTTGAGCGCCTCCTCGGCAAAGGCACTGGCAGCCTCCACATAGGCCTGCTGATCCGGGGTCAGGTTAAAATCCATCTTGTTCGCTTCCTTTTACTTGTTCGATCCGTTTCTGTCAGTGTGTGCGCCCGAGCAACCTGCCGTCAGCGCAGCTGGATGGTCATGTTGGGGCCGGTCGGGATATCTTCGTCGAACCAGCGTTCGGTCACCGTCTTGGTCTCGGTGTAAAAACGCACCGCCTGCTTGCCGTAGGCGTGCAGATCCCCGTAGAAGGAGCCACGCCAGCCGGTGAAGGAGAAGAACGGCAGCGGCACCGGGATGGGCACGTTGATCCCCACCTGGCCCACCGCCACCTCATGGCGGAACTTGCGGGCGGCGGCGCCGCAGCCGGTGAAGATGGAGGTGCCGTTACCGTAGGGGTTGTCGTTGATGAGGGCGAGCGCCTCATCGAGGTTCGCCACCTCGAGGCAGGCCAGCACGGGCCCGAAGATCTCCTCCTTATAGATACGCATCTCGGGGGTCACGCCGCGAAACAGGGTCGGCCCCACCCAGTTGCCCACCGGGTAGCCGGGCACGTCGCAGAAGCGGCCGTCCAGCAGACACTCGGCCCCCTCGGCGATCCCCGCCTCGATAAGCCCCTCCACCCTGACTTTGGCCTCCGGGCTGATGAGGGGACCGTAGGCGGCTTCGGGATCGTGCCAGACACCGGGTTTCACCTTGGAGAACTCGGCGGCGAGCTCGGGGATCCACTCCCGGGCACTGCCCACGAACACCGCCACGCTGATGGCCATGCAACGTTGACCGGCGGCGCCGACCCCAGCCCCCACCAGGTTGCTCAGCACCTGCGCCTTGTTGGCATCCGGCATGATCACCATGTGGTTCTTGGCACCGACAAAGCACTGGGCCCGCTTGAGCTGGGAAGTGGCGCTGCGATAGACGTGGCCGCCGACCCGGGCCGAGCCGACGAAGCTGACCGCCTTGATGTCGGGATGGGCCAGCAGCGCATCCACCTGCTCGGCACCGCCGTGCACCACCGACAAAATGCCCCGGGGAGCCCCCGCCTCGGCAAACAGCTCGGCCAGGCGCATGGGGGTGAGCGGATCCTGCTCGGAGGGCTTGAGCACGAAGCCGTTGCCGCAGGCCACCGCCAGCGGGAACATCCAGAGCGGGATCATGGCCGGAAAGTTGAAGGGGGTGATGCCAAGGCAGACCCCGAGCGGCTGCACCCAGGAGTGGCCGTCGACCCGGCGGGCCACGTTGCCCATGGTCTCCCCCAGGGTCTGGCTGGCGATGGCGCAGGCCTGTTCCACCACCTCGATGCCGCGCCACACATCCCCCTTGGCATCCGCCAGGTTCTTGCCGGTTTCCTGGGCCAGCAGGGCCGCCAGCTCGTCGTGATGCGTCTTCAACAGATGCTGGTAGTTGAACATCACCCGGGCCCGCTCGGAGGCCGGCACCTCCCGCCACAGCAGATAGGCGTCGTGAGCGGTGCGCACCGCCAGCTCAATTTCCGCCGAGGTGGCCTTTGGCACTCGCGCCAGCAGGCTCTGATCCGCCGGGTCGGTCACCTCGATCCACTGTTCGCTCGCGGAAGGGTACGCTTCCCCGCCGATGTGCAGCGGCACGTCACCGAACCGGGTCTGATGGTTGTTCATGGGTACTCTCTCCTTGCTGGCACATCATGGGCCGTTTGCGGACGGGCCATGGGCACTCCTGTGACGGGGGACCATCACGACCGGGCAATCGCCCTTGCCGTCATGGCGCAACAAATTTACCTTAGACTAACAATCAATTTACGTTTACGCTAACGTAAACTTAAATCACAAATGGACTGACCAGTTTGGCCCCCTGTTTCAGCTCGGCCGCCAGGCTGTCACCCCCTTCATATGAGGAGAGCAAGGATGCATGCAGTGATGGACGAGACCCTGAATGCCCTGACCGAACAGGTTGCGGCTTTCTGCCAGAAAGTGATCGCCCCGCGCGCCAGCGAGATCGATCAGAGCAACACCTTCCCCCGTGATCTCTGGCCCCGGATGGGTGAGCTGGGGCTGCACGGCATCACGGTGGCGGAGGAGTATGACGGGGTGAATCTCGGCTATCTGGCCCATGTGCTGGTGATGGAGCAGGTGAGCCGCGCCAGCGCCTCGGTCGGCCTCTCCTACGGCGCCCACTCCAACCTCTGCATCAACCAGATCCACCGCCACGGCACGCCGGCGCAGAAAGCGCGCTACCTGCCGCCGCTGGTGAGCGGCGAGCATGTGGGGGCGCTGGCCATGAGCGAGCCGGGTGCCGGCTCCGACGTGGTGAGCATGCGCCTCACTGCGGTGCGCGATGGGGATCACTTCGTGCTCAACGGCAACAAGATGTGGATCACCAACGGGCCCGATGCCGACACCTTCGTCATCTATGCCAAGACGGATCCCGCCGCCGGGCCCAAAGGGATTTCTGCCTTTATCGTCGAGGCGGGCACTCCCGGTTTCTCCACCGCCCAGAAGCTCGACAAGCTCGGCATGCGCGGCTCCAGCACCTGCGAGCTGGTGTTCGACAACTGCCGGGTGCCGCAGGAGAACCTGCTGGGCCCCCTGCACGGCGGGGTCAAGGTGTTGATGAGCGGTCTCGATTACGAGCGGGTAGTGCTGGCGGCCGGCCCGCTCGGCATCATGCAGGCCTGCATGGACGTGGTGCTGCCCTATGTGCGCGAGCGCAAGCAGTTCGGCCAGCCCATCGGTGAGTTCCAGCTGGTGCAGGGCAAGCTTGCCGACATGTATACCCGCCTCGCCAGCAGCCGGGCGCTGGTCTATTCGGTGGCGAGCGCCTGCGATCAGGGCCGCACCAGCCGCAAGGATTGCGCCGCCGCCATCCTGTTTGCCGCCGAAAATGCCACCCAGATGGCGCTCGATGCCATCCAGCTGCTCGGCGGCAACGGCTACATCAACGAATACCCCACCGGCCGCCTGCTGCGGGACGCCAAGCTCTACGAAATAGGCGCCGGCACCTCGGAGATCCGCCGCTGGCTCATCGGCCGCGAGCTGATGGGAGATAACGCATGAGCAGGCTCCACTCCCGCCTCGACACGGCGAGTCCGGAATATGCGGCCAATCGGACCGCCATGCAGGGGCTGGTCGACGATCTCCATATTCGCATTGCCGAGATCGCGCTAGGGGGCGGCGCGGCCAACAACGCCCGCCATCTGGCCCGTGGCAAGCTGCTGCCCCGCGAGCGCATCAATCAGCTGCTGGACCCGGGCTCCCCGTTTCTCGAACTCTCGGCGCTGGCTGGCTGGCAGGTCTATGACGAGTCGGTACCCGCCGCCGGCATCATCACCGGCATCGGCCGGGTCTCGGGCAGACTCTGCATGCTGGTGGTGAACGATGCAACTGTGAAAGGCGGCACCTACTACCCGCTCACGGTGAAAAAACACCTGCGCGCCCAGGCCATCGCCGAGCGGCTGCGCCTCCCCTGCCTCTATCTGGTAGATTCCGGCGGCGCCTTCT
Source organism: Aeromonas sp. R5-3 (assembly GCF_040908225.1). Lineage (NCBI taxonomy): Bacteria > Pseudomonadati > Pseudomonadota > Gammaproteobacteria > Aeromonadales > Aeromonadaceae > Aeromonas > Aeromonas sp. R5-3. The sequence goes on from NZ_JBFODH010000008.1 coordinate 237,885, forward strand.
TGCCGATGCAGGATGAGGTGTTCCCCGACCGGGATCACTTTGGCCGCATCTTCTACAACCAGGCCCGCATGTCGGCCCAGAACATCCCCCAGTTGGCGGTGGTGATGGGGCTCTGCACCGCAGGCGGCGCCTATGTGCCCGCCATGGCGGACGAGTCGATCATGGTCAAAGAACAGGCCACCATCTTTCTGGCGGGCCCGCCGCTGGTCAAGGCGGCCACCGGCGAGGAGATCAGCGCCGAGGCCCTGGGCGGCGCCGAGGTGCACTGCGCCCACTCCGGGGTGGCGGATCACATGGCCCGCGACGATGCCCATGCCCTGGCCATCGCCCGCACCCTGGTGACCCACCTGGGCAATGAGCCGGTAGAGACCAACCCCGGCTACGAGCCCCCCTGCTACCCCATCGAGGAGCTCTACGGCCTGGTGGGCACCAGCCTCAAGCGCCCCTATGACGCGCGGGAGCTGATCGCCCGACTGGTGGATGGCTCGGACTTTGACGAATTCAAGGCGCTGTTCGGCACCACCCTGGTCACCGGTTTTGCCCGGATCTGCGGCATGCCGGTGGGGATCCTCGCCAACAACGGGGTGCTGCACAGCGACAGCGCCCAGAAGGGAGCCCACTTCATCCAGCTCTGCAACCGGCGCGCCATTCCGTTGCTCTTTTTGCAGAACATCACCGGCTTTATGGTAGGCAGCTCGGCTGAGCGCGAAGGGATCGCCAAGCACGGCGCCAAGCTGGTCACTGCGGTGGCCTGCAGCCGGGTCCCCAAGATCACCCTGGTCGTCGGCGGCAGCTTTGGCGCCGGCAACTACGGCATGTGCGGGCGTGCCTACGACCCCGATTTTCTGTTCAGCTGGCCCAACAGCCGCATCTCCGTCATGGGCGGCGAGCAGGCGGCCGGAGTGCTGGTGCAGGTGCGCCGGGACAAGCTGACCGCCGAGGGCAAGAGCCTGAGCGAGCAGGAGGCGGCCGCCATCCGCGCGCCGGTGATCGAGCAGTACGAGCGTCAGGGTCACCCCTACTACGCCAGCGCTCGGTTGTGGGATGACGGCGTCATCGACCCGGCCCAGAGCCGCACCGTGCTGGCGTTGGCGCTGGCGGCCTGTCAGGGGGCCGAGACCGGCCCGGAACAGTACGGCATCTTCCGGATGTAAGGAGTTCACATGTCCGATCCATTCAGTCACGACATCCAGCCCGGTTTTCGGCTGGAGCGACACGGCCCGCTGGCCGAGCTGGTGCTGTCGCGCCCGGCCCGCCACAACGCCTTTGATGCCGACCTGATGCTGGGGCTGCTCGACTGCCTCGATGATCTGGCCCATCTCCACGGTCATGATCTTGCCGAACGCCCCCACGCCCTGCTGCTGCGGGCAGAGGGCAAACACTTTTGCGCGGGTGCCGATCTCAACTGGATGCGCAATCTGGCTCACGCCGATTTCGAACACAATCGCGAAGACGCCCGGGTATTGGCACGGCTGATGCAGACCCTCGACGAGCTCCCCTTCCCCACGGTGGCGCTGGTGCAAGGGGCCGCCTATGGCGGGGCGCTGGGGCTGATTTGTGCCTGCGATCTGGTGTTGGCCAGCGATGATGCGCGCTTCTGCCTCTCAGAGGTGAGCCTGGGTCTAGTGCCTGCGGTGATCAGCCCTTACGTGGTACGTGCCATGGGAATGCGTCAGGCGCGCCGCTACATGCTCAGTGCCGAGCCGTTCGATGCCATCACCGCCTGTCGGCTCAATGTGGCACATCAACTCTGCCAACCGGATCAACTGCTGGCGGAGGGACGGGCGCAGGCCCTTCGTCTGTGCCGCAACGGGCCGGAAGCGATGAAAGAGACCAAACGACTGCTGGCGGCCATAGAGGCCCATCCTTCCCGCCTGCACGAAGAGAAAACTGTCGAGACCATTGCCCGGGTTCGGGTGGGACTCGAAGCCCAGGAGGGGATGCAGGCCTTCTTTGACAAACGCCCTCCCGCCTGGCGTCCCCGTTTCAAGGATGAGACATGACCCATCACACTCAAATTAAACGCCTGCTGATTGCCAATCGCGGCGAGATTGCTGTGCGCATCATCAAAACGGCGAAACGCCTCGGCATTCACACCATCGCCCTCTACTCCGATGCCGACGCCCATGCCATGCACACCCGTCTGGCCGATGAGGCCTGGCATCTGGGGCCCGCACCGGCCAGAGAGAGCTATCTCGACACCGGCAAGGTGCTGAAGATTGCCAAAGAGGCGCACGCCGATGCCATCCATCCCGGTTACGGCTTTCTGTCGGAAAACAGCGACTTTGCCACCGCCTGCGAACAGCGCGGCCTGCGCTTTGTCGGCCCAAGCGGCGCCGCCATTCTCGCCATGGGCGACAAATCGGGAGCCAAGGCGCTGATGCAGGCCGCCGGCGTACCTGTGCTGCCCGGCTATCACGGCACGGATCAACGACCGGACTTCTTGCGCGATCAGGCAAGCCAGATTGGCTTCCCGCTACTTATCAAGGCAGCCAGTGGCGGCGGTGGCAAGGGGATGCGTCGGGTCGATCAGCTGGCCGACTTTGACGAGTCGCTGGCGGCAGTCAAACGGGAAGCCAAGGCTGCCTTTGGTGACGATCTGGTGCTGCTGGAGCGCTATCTGTCCCAAGCTCGCCATGTAGAGGTGCAGGTTTTTGCCGATAGCCTCGGCAACGCCATCTATCTGGGGGACAGGGACTGCTCCTTGCAGCGACGCCATCAGAAGGTGATCGAAGAGGCGCCCGCCCCCGACATCCCTCCGGCTCTGCGCCGCGCCATGGGGGAGGCAGCCGTGGCCGCAGCCAAGGCCATCCACTATCAGGGGGCTGGCACCATCGAGTTCCTGCTCTGCAAGGATGAGTTCTTCTTTATGGAGATGAACACCCGGCTGCAGGTGGAACATCCGGTCACCGAAGCGGTGACCGGGCAGGATCTGGTGGCTTGGCAACTGGCCGTGGCTGAGGGCAAGCCACTGCCACTCACCCAGGATGAGGTGGTGCTGCGCGGCCATGCGGTGGAGGCGCGCCTCTACGCCGAGGATGTGGCGGCCGGTTTTCTGCCTGCCAGCGGGCCTATCCACTGGCTCCACTGGCCGGATGGCGTGCGCATCGACACCGGCGTTACCGCTGGCGATGAGGTGAGCACCTATTACGATCCCATGATCGCCAAGCTGATCGCCCATGCACCGAGCCGCAGCGAGGCCTTTGCCAGCCTGGCCGACGCGCTGGCGGCGCTGGAACTCGGCCCCTTGGTGCACAACGGTCCGCTCTTGCTGCGCCTGTGCGAAGAGCCAGAGGTGCTGGCGATGGGCCACCACACCCAGTGGCCCATTCCCACCGATACTCTGCCCGTTCCGGCGCTCGCCTGGCCGCTGGCCGCCCTCTGGCTCGCCAGTCGCCAGCGCGATGCCTCCCCCTGGCAGCAGGCAACAGGCTTTCGGCTCGGCCCCACCCGCAGCTTCAGCGCAGCGGTGCGCATCGACGAGGAGGCCCGGGTGTTGACCCTCACCGAGCGGGCAGGCGCCCTGCTCTGGCAGGGTGAACAGATCCCGTTCGAGCTTGGGCCGGATCACATACGCCTGCAGCAGGACGGCAACTGGCTGCGCTACCCGCTGCAGTCCCTCGGCGAGGGCGACTATCTGCTGCAACTGGCGGGCAGACGCATCCGCTTCTCGGCCGATGATCAGCATCATCAACTGCACCATGATCACGAGATGGGCGGCGGTGCCGGCATCCTGGCCCCCATGCACGGCATAGTGGTGGCGCTGCAGGTCGAGGCCGGCCAGCCGGTCAGCAAGGGGCAGCCCCTGCTGGTGCTGGAGGCGATGAAGATGGAGCACGTCCTCAAGGCCGACCGGGATGGGGTGATCGAAGCGCTGCAGTGCCGCCAGGGCGAACAGGTGAGTCAGGGCGCCGTGCTGGTGCGTTTTGCCGAAGAGCAGACCGAGCAGGAGGTGCGCTCATGAACCGAGCACGGGAGAACCGGGACGACAAGGTCAGCCTGGTGGAGATGGGGCCGCGGGACGGCCTGCAAAATGAAACTGCGACCCTCTCGCTGGTGCAGCGGCTGGAGCTCATCGCCCGGCTGGCCGAGAGCGGGCTGCAGCGCATCGAGGTGGGCGCCTTCGTCTCCCCCAAAAAGGTGCCGCAGATGGCGGATTCCGCCGCACTGTTCGACGCCCTGCCGCGCAAGGTTGCAACCCGTTACGGCGCCCTGGTGCCCAATCTGCAGGGGCTGCAGGCCGCCATCGCCGCCCGCGCCGACGAGATAGGCCTCTTCACTGCCTGCTCCGACGGCTTTACCCGGGCCAACATCGGCATCAGCGTGGAGGAGTCGCTGGTGCGCTTCGCCCCCCTGGTGCAGGAGGCGCGCAGCCTCGGCATCAAGGTGCGCGGCTACCTCTCCACCGTCATCGCCTGCCCGTTCGACGGCCCGACCCGGCCCAAGCGGGTCGCCGCCATGGCCGAGCGACTGCTGGATCTGGGCTGCCACGAGATATCCCTCGGCGACACCATCGGCGTCGGCACCCCGGGCACGGTGGCCCCCATGCTGGATGCGGTGCTGCACGAGATCCCGGCCGGCCGGCTGGCCGTCCATTTTCACGACACCTATGGCCAGGGGCTGGCCAACCTGCTGCCGGCGCTGGAGCGCGGCATCCGCACCATCGACAGCTCGGTGGCCGGGCTCGGCGGCTGCCCCTATGCCCCCGGCGCCTCCGGCAACGTCGCCTCGGAGGAGGTGGTCTATCTGCTGCACGGCCTTGGCATGAGCACAGGCGTCGATCTCGACAAGCTGGCCGCCACCGGCCAGTGGGTCAGCGAACAGCTCGGCCGCCCCAACGGCTCGCGGGTCGGCCGGGCCCTGCACGCCAACGCCGAGCGGCTGCGCACGCGGCTGTGCCAGCCATCCCCGCACTCATCCCCGCACTAAGGAGCCCCGCCATGCCCAATACCCTCGCCCACGGACTCGCCGGCAAGGAGGTGACCTACAGCATCTCCGAGCTGGCTCACGAGTTTGACATCACCCCGCGCACCATCCGCTACTACGAGGACGAGGGGCTCATCACCCCGACCCGGGAGGGACAGACCCGCATCTACAGCCACAAGGACAAGATCCGCCTCAAGCTGACCCTGCGCGGCAAACGCCTCGGCTTCAGCCTGGCGGAGATCCGCGAGCTGTTCGACATGTATGACACCGACCGCTCCAGCAAGACCCAGCTCAACTCCATGATCCAGCTCATCGAAACCAAGCGCCACTCCCTGCGCCAGCAGCTGGAGGATATCCAGATGGTGATGGCCGAGCTGGAGGCGGCCGAGCAGCGCTGCGTAAATTCCCTTAACGGCTTGAAAACTGGCGCAGATTAACCGAATCTGGGGTTATTTACCCCCTCCCGGGAGCCCCGATGAAACGCTGGTGCTGGTTGTTGCTGCTGCTCTGCTGCGGGGCATGGGGCCACCCTGTGATCCGGGTCGGTGGCTACCCCTATGCCCCCTTTGTGATCAAGGATGCGAACGACGGCTATCACGGGCTGACCCTGGATCTTATTGCCCAGCTCAACGACATCCAGCGGGACGTGCGTTTCGTCTTCGTGCCCACCTCCGCCACTCACCGCTACCAGGCGCTGGCCCTCGGTCGTTTCTCCCTGATCCTGTTTGAAGACATCCATTGGGACTGGCATGCCGATGAGGTGCTGATGACCCGTCCGCTGCTGCTGGGTGGGGAGATCTATGTTGCGCTCAAGGCGCCGGGGCGGGATCAATCCTTCTTTGATCATCTGGAGCGACGCCAGCTGATCGGGGTCAGCGGCTATCACTACGGCATCGCCGACTTCGACGCGACACCGGGCAACATGAAGCGACGTTTCAACATCACCCTGGTCAAGGACAACGTCAGCGCCCTGCAGGGGCTGTTCAAGGGGCGCGGCGAGGTGGCCATCATCAACCTCTCCTACCTCAACCAGTTCGAGAAAGAACAGCCGGAACAGGCCGCACGACTGCTGCGATCGGACAAATGGGATCAGCAATACGCGCTGCGAGCCCTGCTCAGCCCGGATAGCAGAGTCTCGGTGCAGCAGCTGGAGCTGTGGCTGGATGCGCTGGAAAAGAGCGGAAAACTGGCAAGCCTCTGGACAAGGTACGGCGTACAGAATCAAGTGGCACCATGATAATGACCTGAAAGTTTGTTACCCTATGCGCATCAATTGGAGACCCTCATGCCCAAGCCCCTGCGTGCCTGCCTGCTGCGCTACGCTCTCTACTTCTGCGCCGCCCTGCTCTGTTCTCTGCTCATTCTGTTATGGCAAGCCCCCACCCTCACCCAGCGCCACCTGCCGGCCTGGCTGGCCAAACACTACGGTCTGCACCTGACCCTGGGGGAGATTGACGTCGGCCTGCGCCACCCCTCCCTCGCCATCGGCCCCACCACCCTGTTTGATGACCAGCAGCAGCCCCTCGTCGCCTTCGATCGCTTGCAGCTCACCCCCCTGATAGGGGAAAGCTGGCGCCAGCGCGCCCTGATCCTCGATGAGGCACTGCTGGTCAAGCCGACGGTCAATCTGGTGCGACTGGCGGATCACGGCCAAGACGCTCGCTTCAACCTGACCGAGGCGCTGGCCAGCCTGCTCGCACCGGGTGACGCCGCGACCACCGACAGCGGCGCCCCACTCCTGGTGCAGATCAACCGGCTGGCGGCCGAGCAGGGTCACATCACCTATCAGGACAGCCGCAAGCAGAGCAGCCCCGGCTGGGTGCCCACCCTGACCCTGAGCGGGCTCGACCTGCAATTGCCGACCTTCTCCACCGCCCTGGGCCGCGCCAACCCTTTCGTGCTCGGAGCCACCCTCAATAAGCAGAGTCCACTCAAGGCGTGCGGCGAGCTCGACATCATGAGCGGCGCCGGCAAGGGTAAGATCAGCCTGGGCAAACTGGCCCTCACCCCCTTCGCCCCGCTCTGGGCCCCCTATCTCGATATCAAGCTTGCCAGGGGCGAGGCCAACGCCGAGCTTGCCTACCAGATAGCCGAGGGCAAGCAGGGGCTGGGCTGGCAACTCTCCAAGGGCAAGCTGACCCTCAATGACTGGCAGCTTCAGCGCCGCAAGGGCGGCGAATTTGCCCGCTTCAAGCAGCTGGCGCTGACCGGCATCGCGCTCGACGGCAACAAGCAGGCGCTGCAGATCGACCGGGTGACGCTCAAGGCCCCGACCGTCAGTGCCGTGCTCGATGCCAACCAGCAGCTGGATCTGGCGACCCTGCTGATCCCGCAGCCGCCGGTCAAAACCAGTAAAGCCGCCAAACCGGCCGCCCCTGCCAAACCCTGGCGCTGGAGCCTCAAGCAGACCCGCATCGAACAGGGCCAGCTCAAGCTGACCGAATCGAGCAGCGGCAAGCCGCTGCTGCGCGAGCTCTCCGCCCTGACGCTGGCTCTGGGGCCGCTGGGCAGTCAGAGCGGACAGAGCAGCCCGCTCACCTTGAGCGGGGCGCTCAACAACCAGGCAAAACTGGACTTTGACGGCGACCTCGCCCTCGCCCCATTCAGCCTCAACGGCGAGATCAAACAACAGGGTCTGCCGCTCAGCTGGGCCCAGCCCTACCTGCAAGATCTGCTGCGCATCAGTGTGCGCGACGGCCAGCTTGCCAGCCGCACCAAGCTGGCGCTGGCCACCGATGCCAAGGGGGCATTGAGCAAGCTGGAGCTGAGCGGCGGGCTCGATATCGATCGACTCAACGTGCTGGATCGGGCCGACAACCAGCGCCTGCTGCAAATTGAGCAACTGCAACTGAGCGGCCTGCACTACGACGGCATCAGCCAGCAGGTGAAGATCGACGACATCCTGCTGCGCAAACCCTTCGCCCGCATCGAGATCAACGAGGACAGGGTCACCAACGTGCAGCAACTGCTGCTGCCGCAACCGGCCACGGGCAAGCCCGCCAGCAGCGGCCCGGCCCCCCGCGTCAGCATCGCCCAGGTGCGCACCGAGCAGGGCAACCTGCGCTTTGCCGATCGCAGCCTGAGCCCGGAATTCGTGGTGGACATCGCCTCCCTCAGCGGCCAGAGTCGCCACATCAGCAACATCCCGGGCCAGCGCTCCGAGCTGGCCTTCAACGGCAAGGTGGACCGCTACGCCCCGGTAACCATTCGCGGCGGCACCAACCTGCTGATCGAGCAGCCGGTGCTGGACGTGGCCGTCACCTTCAACAACCTGGAGCTCACCACCTTCACCCCCTACTCCAGCACCTACGCCGGTTACGCCATCGACAAGGGCCAGCTCTCCATGAAGCTCAACTACCAGTTGCACGGCAACCGGCTGGAGGGGGACAACGACATCACCATCAAGAAGTTGCAGCTGGGGGAAAAGGTCAAGAGCGAGCAGGCCAAGGATCTGCCGCTGGGGCTGGCGGTTGCCCTGCTGAGCGATGCCAACGGCGTCATCCAGATGAACCTGAAAGTGAAGGGCAATCTGGATCAGCCTGACTTCAGCCTCGGCAACATCTTCTGGGACGTGCTAGGCAACACCCTGCGCAAGGCGGTCACCTCCCCCTTCTCGCTGCTCGCCTCCCTCGCGGGTGGCAGCGAGGATCTGGACGAGCTGCCCTTCCTGCCCGGTGAGCCGGATCTCACCCCCACCCAGCAGCAGAAGCTGACCAAGCTGGCACAGGCCCTCAAGGACAGGCCCAAACTCAGCATGAACATTCGCGGCAAGGTCAACTTCAACGAGGAACGCCCCATCTTGCAGCGCCAGAAGCTCGAGAGGGTGCTGGCCAAGATCACCGGCAACCCGGTGGATCTCGATCTGCTGGAGCAGGACCCCGCCATGCAATCGGCACTGGCAGAGGCCTATGAGGCGCGTTTCAACGAAGATGTCGGGGATCTGGCCGATCGGCTGAAGCTCGATGAGGCGAGTCCGGCCCTGCGCGCCCAGGCGGTGCTCCTGCTGCGGGATCAGCAGCTCATCACCGCCAAGTCCCTGCGCAATCTGGCCATGCGCCGCGCCCAGAACACCAAGGAGTTTCTGGTAGACCGCCAGGGGATCGCGCCGGAGCGGCTGTTTGTGCTGGACAGCCAGGTCAGGGAGGCCGACAAGGAGGCCAAGGTGGTGCTGACCCTGGACGATTGAGCCGGTGACATCAGCAGGATGAGGGGATGCCATTCCCCCTCTTCTTTGGGATTGAGCCCTTCTTTCGAGGGCTGTTGCCGAGCACATGCCCGCGTTCCTTCTTTCCCCCTTCATCCGGCCAGCCCTCTCGGCTATCCAGCAACAATCTGCGTCACTGCATAAGGCCAACTGCAGAACCCAAGCTCGCGTTCAACACTTTATCACCCCCATCCTGACCCTTTGTTTCAGATATCCACCTCGTCAGCTCACTCGCCTGGCGCAATGCCCCTTGCTCAACCATGCCGAAGCCGCGGACAGGCAGTCAGGCTGCTTGTATTGAACCGGTTATTGACGCCTCTTGTCTGATGGCATATGAGCGTATTTTTTGGCCTCAGGTGTGCTCAGGTTTGGCGATGAAAATACGGTAGACAGCGCGGCTCAGCCCATCGCCTCGAGCTGTATGAAACTTTCAGAAACGTTCCGCTCAATACAATTTATCAACCTTGTCCGCACCATTCATTTACCTGCCATCTACCTGGATCGCACGAATGGTCAGCCGGGCAAAAGATTCCGTTATTTTTTTACTGTTTCGTCCCTTCCGCCTCTTGCCCGAGGCCAAGAGCCTGCCTAAAATCGCGCGTCTTTTATCAACCCCCACCTCTATTTTTGGAGAACGCCACGTGAGCGAAAAATTGGCCAACCCTGCCCCTCTGGGTCTGATGGGTTTCGGTATGACCACCATTCTGCTGAACATCCATAACGCAGGTTTCTTCCCCATCAGCGCCATGATCCTGGCTATGGGCCTGTGCTATGGCGGTCTGGCCCAGATCATCGCCGGTATCATGGAGTACAAGCGCGGCAACACCTTCGGTGTGACTGCCTTCATCTCCTACGGCACCTTCTGGTGGAGCCTGGTGTTCCTGCTGGTGATGCCGACCATGGGTCTGGCCGAAGCCACTCCGCACGCCTACATGGGCTGGTACCTGCTGATGTGGGGCATGTTCACCCTGTTCATGCTGATCGGGACCGTCAACTACCCGCGCGTGAAGCAGTTCGTGTTCGCCTCCCTGACCGTGCTGTTCTTCCTGCTGGCCGCCCGTGACTTCACCGGCAGCACCCTGATCGGCACCATCGCCGGTTTCGAAGGCATCATCTGCGGCGCCAGCGCCATCTACCTGGCCATGGCCACCGTGATCAACGAGCAGTTCGGCCGTACCGTGCTGCCGATCGGCGATCACAAAAAAGCCGCCGCCATTCAGCTCAAAGCCGCTGCCTAAGCACCCGGCCGACACAGCTGTCACGAAAAAGGCACCCCGCGGGGTGCCTTTTTGTTGGGCGCAATTTGCCAGGTTCACCCGACTAGCAGTGATACTCTGGCTCCCCCGCCAGCAGTCGGGTCGCCGGAAAACGCGTCGCCGGCTGCTGGCCGAAGAAGCGGGTGAACTGCTGGTACACCGCCGGATAGGTGTCGCGCAGGCGCAACGGATCGGTAAAAAAGCACTCGCTGCACACCGCCAAGAACTCGGCCGGGTGCGAGGCGGCGTAAGGGTCGATGGCGGTAGGCTCATGGCGATCCAGTTGCGCCTGCATGGCATCGAATGCTGCCTGCAGCGCACTCGTCCACTGGCGCGGATCCATGCCTGCCGGCAGCGGCGGCGCCCCGTCGGCCTCCCCTCCCAGCATGTCGAGCTTGTGAGTCAGCTCGTGGATCACCAGATTGAAGCCGTCCCAGTCACCGTCCTGCTGCAGCTCGCTCCAGGCCAGTACCAGCGGCCCCTGGGGCCAGGATTCGCCGGCGTTCTCCTCTTCCACCTCGCTCACCAGCCCGAACTCGTCCTGTACCTGCTGGCGGCGCACCACAGGCTCGGGGATCAGGATGATCTCGTGAAAGCCCCGATACCAGTCGAGCCCCAGATGGAGAATGGGCAGCACCGCCTGCAGGGCCAGCACCGCCTGCTGGCGGGGGGTAAGCGTCACCCCGATCTGAGTGAGGGTCTTGCGGGCCAGCAGCTGCTGCGCCAACCCGATCAGGGTCTGCTCCTCCTCCCGGGAAAAGCCCTGCAAAATGGGCACTGCGGCCAGGGCCTGCTGCCACTCCAGGGCATCCGGCCCATGTTCATCTTGCCGGGACGCACCACCAAACACACTTCGTAAGCGAGACCAGAACACGCAGACTCCTCTTGCTGATCAGACTGTTTTCACAAACCGTTTCGGACGCTCGACATACCCCTGCGCCAGATAGAAGCGATGGGCCCCTTCCCGCTTGAGGCTGCTGGAGAGCTCCAGCTGGCTGCACCCCCGCGCCTGTGCATGGCTCTCTGCCACGGCCAACAGGGCGGCCCCCACGCCGCTTCCCCTTGCACCCTCATCGACAACCAGCGCCGAGATCAGGCCCCACTCTGGTGCAACGTGCAGCGGGTTCAGCCAGTGCCACACCAAGACGCCTGCGATCCCCTCATCCAGGCAGGCCACCAGCACCTCGCGGCCCGGATCCGGCGTCAGCCAGCGGTCCTCCAGCTCCTGTGGGCTGACCGGGTAGCCCAGCTGGCCGAGCAAGTCGGCCATGGCGGCCACATCCCCGGCGCAGGCCGGGCGGATCACCGCCGTCTCTCTCTCTGTTTGCATCCTTGGCCTCGATTTTGCTCTGCTTCTCCCCCACGGGCATGCCGATGAAAGAGGAGATGATACCGGGTTGACACCGCATTTTGTCCAACCACATCACGATTTGTTAATGTCAATTCACAAATTAACAAGGTGACAACATATTTCGCTAGGAAGCCCTTGCACAAATCGATATGTTAAAACCCGCGGACTGGCCAGTGGAAACTTCCGCCACCGACCGGTCCCCAATCATAACGAGTGACTCCAGGGTCACCTGAAATTTAAGGGAGCGGGGCAGAGACCCCGCCAACAAGACAGCACAACAAAGGAGTTGTTGTACATGAATGAGATCGTCAATGCCATCAATGGTGTGATTTGGAGCCCTGCGCTCATCTACCTGTGTCTGGGGGTAGGCCTCTACTTCTCCCTGCGCAGCCGCTTTTTGCAACTGCGTCACATCAAGGAGATGATCCGCTTGATGTTTGATGGCAAGAGCACGGATGCGGGGGTCTCCTCCTTCCAGGCGCTGGCCATGACCCTGGCCGGTCGCGTCGGTACCGGCAACATCGCCGGGGTCGCCACCGCCATCACCTTCGGTGGCCCGGGCGCCCTGTTCTGGATGTGGATGGTAGCCTTCCTCGGCGCCAGCTCCGCCTTCGTGGAGTCCACCCTGGGTCAGGTCTACAAGGAGAAGATCAACGGCGAATACCGCGGCGGCCCGGCCTTCTACATCGAGAAAGGGCTCGGCATGAAGTGGTACGCCTGGACCTTCGCCATTGCCACCGTGTTTGCCTGCGGCGTGCTGCTGCCAGGGGTGCAGGCCAACTCCATCGGCGCCAGCCTGCAAAACGCGTTTGATATCGATCCGAACGTCACCGCCGCCGCTCTGGCACTGCTGCTCGGCTTCATCATCTTCGGTGGCGTCAAGCGTATCGCCAGCTTCGCCAGTACCGTGGTGCCCTTCATGGCGCTGGGCTACATCATCGTCGCCTGCGTCATCATCGCCCTCAACATCCATGCGCTGCCGGGCGTGATCCTGCTGATCTGGAAGAGCGCGTTCGGGATGGATGCCGGCTTCGGTGCCATTCTGGGTCTGGCCATCATGTGGGGGGTCAAACGCGGGGTCTACTCCAACGAAGCAGGCCAGGGTACCGGTCCGCACGCCTCCTCCGCCGCCGCGGTAAGCCACCCGGCCAAGCAGGGCCTGGTGCAGGCGTTCTCCGTCTACATCGACACCCTGTTCGTCTGCTCCGCCACCGGCTTCATGCTGCTCATCACCGGCCTCTACAACGTGCAGGGGCCGGATGGCGCGGCCCTCTACACCGGCATTGCCGGCGTGGCTGCGGGCCCGGGCTATGTGCAGACCGCCATGGAGAGCATGATGCCTGGCTTTGGCAGCATGTTCGTGGCCATCGCGCTGTTCTTCTTCGCGTTCACCACCATCGTTGCCTACTACTACATCGCCGAGACCAACATCGCCTACATCAACCGCAAGATGAATCGCCCCTGGCTCACCTTCCTGCTGAAGATTGCCCTGATGGCCGCCACTGTCTACGGCACCGTCAAGACGGCCGATCTGGCCTGGGGCATGGGTGACATCGGGGTCGGCCTGATGGCCTGGCTCAACATCATCGCCATCCTGCTGCTGCAAAAGACCGCCTTCACCTGTCTGAAAGACTACGAGGCCCAGCAGGCCCAGGGGCTGGATCCGGTGTTCCACCCGGAGAAGCTCGGCATCAAGAACGCCGACTACTGGTCTGGTCACCGCTCCGAAGACAACCTGGAGCAGGAGAAATCCGGTCACTCGTTTGAACCGGATCAGGATCGCAAGATCTCCTGATCGCTTAAGACTCACCCAACAAAAATGGCAGCCTCGGCTGCCATTTTTATTTCTTTAATTTCAATAATTTACATTTAAACCAATGGATTGGGTGCCACACAAGGGGACACTTCGGGACGTGAAAAGACACCAAAATTGGCAAAATGTGGACACTTGTTTCGACCCATTCTCGAGGAAGATCAAGCTGGTTTAAAATGGTTTTCTAGCGGGTTAAAGCGGACCGCATCATTAAGATAATCCGGTGCAAAGTGGGCATAGGTCATTGTCTGATGAATGTTCTGATGCCCAAGTATTTTTTGCAGTGCAAGGATATTTCCACCTGCCATCATGAAGTGAGAAGCGAACGTGTGGCGCAGCACATGAACCGCCTGCCCTGCTGGCAGATCAGGGGCAACTTGCTTGATCACGTCACGCACCAGCAGATAGTCAACGTCCTGAAATAAAGGACCACGACGAACACCCAGGGTGATCTCTTTCGCCAAGGCAACCGAGATGGGCACTGTCCGGTTCTTACCGTTCTTGGTGTTGATGTATGGAGATGGTATTCACCTGACAGTTGCCCACAAAAGGGAGTGGTCATACGGCTTCAAACCGGATAACAAAACGGTACCCCTACCGTGTTATCCGGAGTCACCGTATGACCACCAACGAGAAAGTAGCACGTCGTAAACTCAGCCTGCTAGAGCTCGCCAAAGAGCTCAATAACGTCAGCAAAGCCTGTAAGCTCATCGGCTACAGCCGCCAGCAGTTCTACGAGATCCGCCGTAACTACCAGACCTATGGCGCCGAGGGCTTGCTCGACAAACTCCCCGGCTGTAAAGGGG
>NZ_JBFODH010000009.1:0-57272 GCF_040908225.1 Aeromonas sp. R5-3
GGGTCGTGCTGGATTCGAACCAGCGACCAATTGATTAAAAGTCAACTGCTCTACCGACTGAGCTAACGACCCATCTAAATCATTTTTTACAAACTTGGTGGTCGTTACTGGGATCGAACCAGTGACCCCCTCCTTGTAAGGGAGGTGCTCTCCCAGCTGAGCTAAACGACCTGGGAATTCATCTGGGCAAATTGGTGGGTCGTGTAGGGATCGAACCTACGACCAATTGATTAAGAGTCAACTGCTCTACCGACTGAGCTAACGACCCACACCTGACTTGCCTCTTTCACTGCCCGCCTTGGCAGACAGCTTAAAACTGGTGGTCGTTACTGGGATCGAACCAGTGACCCCCTCCTTGTAAGGGAGGTGCTCTCCCAGCTGAGCTAAACGACCTGGGAATTCTGTCTCCACCTGGTGGAGAAATGGTGGGTCGTGCTGGATTCGAACCAGCGACCAATTGATTAAAAGTCAACTGCTCTACCGACTGAGCTAACGACCCTCACCACGACCAGGACCAACTGCAATGCTGCACCGGCTCTGACGGCGGCCTATATTACGGATTTATCATCCAGGCGCAACAGAAAAATCTTAAATTCCATCTGTTTGTTCACTGCGCATACAAAGCGAGGCTGTATTTACAAGACTGTTACGAAAACAGTGACATGCGGCAAAGTTACAGCTTGCTCAAACTCTGCTTGGCCAGCTGGGCCGGCGAGGTGTTGGGATAGCCCTTGATCACCTGCTCATAGAAGTTCTTCGCTTCCGCCTTCTTGCCATCCAGTTGTGCCAGCATGCCCAGCTTCAACAGGGCGTCGGCTCGCTTGGGAGACTTGCTGAACTTGGTGGCCACCGTGGTGAACTGGGCGGCAGCGCCGGTCCGATCCCCCTTGTTGAACAGCAGCTGACCCAGCCAGTAATGGGCGTTGGGAACATAGCTGGAGCTCGGGAACTGCCTGATGAACCCTTCGAAGGCCGGAATTGCCTTGTCGTAGTTCTTCTCCTTGAGCACCATGTTCACGGCCGCATCATAGGCCTGATTCTCGTTCTGGTTGGTGGAATAGTTGGCCGCGGCGGCCGGCGTCGCGCTCGCAGCGGCAGCTGCCGGGGCTGCTGGTGTAGCGGCAGGCTGGCTGTTGGCCACCTTGTCGAGCTCCTGATAGAGCTGGCGCTGACGCTCCTGCGACTGTTCCATCTGGTAGGTCTGCTGCTCCAGCTGGCCACGCAGCTCGGAGACCTCCCCTTGCAGGGCATCCACCTGTTGCTGCAAATCGGCCTGCAGGCGCAGACGGGCGTTGAGCGTGCGCTCCAGCAGGGCAACCCTGTCTTCCAGGCTGCCGGTGGGCACGATGGCGCCGTTGTTGCCGCTTAGGACAACCCCGCCACCCGAGTCACCGCTCAGATCGCTCACCGGTGCCGCAGCTTGCGCATTCAGAGCA
The DNA here is from genome assembly GCF_040908225.1 of Aeromonas sp. R5-3. Taxonomy (NCBI): domain Bacteria; kingdom Pseudomonadati; phylum Pseudomonadota; class Gammaproteobacteria; order Aeromonadales; family Aeromonadaceae; genus Aeromonas; species Aeromonas sp. R5-3. The sequence goes on from NZ_JBFODH010000009.1 coordinate 1,437, forward strand.
ACCAATACGGCCAGCGCAACAGCAGCTTGCTTGTACACAGATTTCATTCGGATCAAACCTTAGCGTTTAGTGCAAATAAAACGGCCAGCGCCATCGTCGCTCGCTTATACAGATTTCATTCGGATCAAACCTTGGCGTTTAGTGCAAATAAAACGGCCATCGAAATGGCCGCTTGCATATAAACGAACTTCGTTCGATTCAAACCTTAGTAAACCAGGACCGCACGGCGGTTCTTGGCAAAGGCATCCTCGGTGTGAGACATATCCAGCGGCTTCTCTTCGCCATAGCTGACGATGGAGAGCTGCTCAGCCTGCACACCCAGGGTTTGCAGATACTTGGCAACAGCCTTGGCACGACGCTCGCCCAGCGCGATGTTGTACTCCGGAGTACCGCGCTCGTCGGCGTGGCCTTCGATCAGTACTTTGACGCTCGGGCGCTCACGCAGGTAGCTGGCGTGGGCATCCAGCAGGTCGGCGTATTGACCCTGGATGTCGTAACCGTCGAACGGGAAGTAGATCACGTTGTCACGCTGCAGCGCTTCGAACTTCTGACGCATCTGCTCTTCCGGGGACAACATGCCATTCGCGCCACCGGTTTGTACACCGCCCATGCCGTCGGTCATGCCTGATTCGGCGCCAGCGGCATCGGAATCAGAAGAGGAGCTACAAGCGGCCAGGGTGAACAGTGGCAGTGCGATGGCCAAACCCTTGAGCAGTTTATTGAGTTGCATGCTATTTCCTTAAACCTTTATAACAAAACAAAAAACAATTGGATTTTTATCAATTCAAGAAGGGCGACCAAGCTGGTGCACGAATTTCACCGCTACTGGTCGGAAGCACAGCCTTGAAGCGACCATCAGTCGACACCAATGCGAGACTCTTACGACCCTGATAGATGGTGGCATAAATGATCATGCTGCCATTGGGAGCCACACTTGGCGACTCATCCAGCGCGCTCTGGGTAAGGACCAGCAGGGCATTGTTTTCCATATCCTGACGGGCGATACGGTATTGCCCCTGAACCCGGGTCACCATCACCATGATTTTGCCATCAGGAGTAATGGACGCACCCTGGTTGGATTCACCTTCCCAGGTCATCCGGCGAGTCATGCCAGTCGCCAAATTTACGCTATAAATCTGGGGTTTGCCACCACGTTCAGAGGTGAACAGCAAATTTTGACCGTCCGGCATCCAGGAGGGTTCGGTGTCGATTACCCGGCTGGTTGTGACGCGGGTCAGCTGCTTGCTAGCAACATCAACGACATAGAGGTTCGGTGACCCGTCCTTGGAGAGAACGATAGCCAGACGACGACCATCCGGAGACCACTCTGGCGCCCCGTTGATGCCGCGGAAGCTGGTGATCAGGCTGCGCTGCTGGGTGTAGATGTCCTGCACGTAGATTTCGGATTTCTGGTTCTCGAAGCTCACGTAGGCCAGCTTGCTGCCATCCGGCGACCAGGCTGGGGACATCAGCGGCTCGCGGGAACGCAGCAGGGTCTTCTCGTTGTAACCGTCGTAGTCGGAGATCCGCAGCTGATACGGGAACTGGGTACCCTGCTGCACGGAGACATAGGCCAGGCGGGTCAGGAAGGCCCCGCGCTCGCCGGTCAGTCGCTCATAGACGATGTCGGAGATGCGGTGGGCAAACTGGCGCATCTGGGCACCCGGGATGGTCGCCATCCGGCTGTCCAGGATGTAGCCGTTGCTCTCGCCGCCCTGGGTCTTGGCCAGCTGGCCCTTGAGCACGTCGACCAGCTCGAAGTTGACCTTGTAGGTACCGTCGCCGACGGCGGCGATGGAACCGACCACCACGGCTTCGACGCCTTGGGAGGCCCAGGGTGCGAAGTTGATTTCACCGCTGGAGCTCGGGGTCTGCGGCATCTGGCCACGGGCCAGCGGTCTGAACTTGCCGCTGCGCATCAGGTCGTTGGAGACCACTTCCGCGATGTCCTGCGGCAGCTGGCCATTGCCTTCCCACTTGAAGGGGGCGACGGCGATCGGTCGTGCACTGTCGATACCGCCGGTGATGACGATGTCCAAGGCCGCCTGGGCGCTCTGACCCAGCAACAAACAGCCAACCAAAGCAAAAAACACTTTTCTTATCATGGCTTAAACACTCGGTTCCAAAATAATGAGAGATTAACTTCCTTTCTCGGCAAGACGCTGCCAACCACCTTACTCGATCCCCTCGCCATCAGTGCTAGATGTTAGGTTCCAGCTTGAGGTTGAACTCCTTCAACATCTCGAACGCCGCAGGATCCTTGGGTACCGGCAACTGATTGGCCTTCAGTACGGCTGCTTTGCCGGAACGACATACCGCCGGGTCACCCTGGCCGTTATCTACCGAGATGACAAAGCCGGTGCTCGCAAGACGTACGCCGATAGTACATGTTTTGCCCCGCATGGTGGGATCCAAAATCATATATCGCTCAACAGTCGCCTTGATAAGCGCCGCATATTTGTCGACTTCACCCTTGGCCGCCGCCGATGCCGCCTGACTGCGGGCATTGGCCTCAGCCGCCAGCTGCTGCTGCATCATGTCTTCCATCTCTTTTTGCAGCTTGGCCTCCTCGGCCGCTTTGCGCTTGCGTTCAGCCGCGATCTTGGCCTGCTTGTCGGCCTCTGCCTTGGCTTTCTTCTCTGCGTCAGCTTTTGCCTTCTTGGCCGCCTCTTCCTTGGCTTTCTTCTCGGCTTCAGCCTTGGCCTTCTGCTCGGCCTCCGCCTTGGCTTTCTTGTCCGCTTCTGCCTTGGCTTTTTTCTCGGCTTCGGCTTTGGCTTTCTTCTCGGCTTCCGCTTTCTTGGCCTTGGCCTCCTCAGCCTTGGCCTTCTCTTCAGCCTCTTTCTTCTCTTGTTCCTTTTTCTTCTTCAGCGCCAGCGCCTTGCTCTCTTCTTCCGCGGCCTTGCGCTCGGCCTCCGCCTTCTTGGCCTTCTGCTCTTCGAGCTTGCGGGCTTCCTCGGCCTTCTGGGCCTTCTCTTCCGCCTGCTTCTGCTCGGCCTGCTTCTTCTGCTTCTCTACTTCGGCCTTGCGGGTGGCCTCCTCGGCCTCCTTGCGCTTGGCCTCTGCAATCCGCAACCGTTCCTGCTGCTGGGCCAGCTCGCGCTTGGCGATGTCCGTGTCTTCCTTATCCTTCTCTTTCTCTACCTTCTGCGGCTTGGGCTGAGCCTTCTGCTGCTGGATCTGCTTGGCCTGCTCGTTGAGGAAGTTCTCGTCGAGCATGACGGCATTGACGATCTGCCCCTTCGACTCGGGTCGCTTCGGCTTGCTGAAGTCGAGCCCGACAAACAGGATGATGCCGATGATCAGGTGCAGCAGAAGCGACGCGATGAGATAACCGGAAATACCACGCTTCACATCCATCTCCGTCAGTTCACCGGATCTGTCATCAGGCCGACCTGAGGCACACCGGCTTTCTTGAGGGCCACCATCAGCAGGATCACCTCTTCGTAGCGCACCGACTTGTCACCGGCCACTACCACGGGGGCGTTCTGGTTGATGGCCAGGTAACCCATGGCCTTCTCGGTGATGTACTGCTGCATCGCCTCGGGCGTCCCGCTCGGGACGGGTTCGTCTTCGGCCTCACCGGCCTTGATGACGTACTCGCCTTCGGTATTGACGCTGACGATGAAGGGCGGCTTGGCATCCTCCGGCAGTTGCTCGGACTCCGCCTGCGGCAGATCAACCTTGACCCCTTGCGTGATCACGGGCGTCACCGCCATGAAGATGATAAGCAGCACCAGCATGACGTCGATATAGGGAACCACGTTGATCTCGGCCACCTTCTTGCGCCGGATCCGCTGATAGGTTTGCATTACTGATCACCCTGCTGCTGAGCAATTTGACGGTTCAGAATGGTGGTGAACTCGTCCATGAAGTTGGCGTAGGCGTTCTCCAGCCGCTCGACCTTGTTGGAGAAGCGGTTGTAGAAGATAACGGCCGGGATGGCGGCAAACAGACCCATGGCGGTGGCGATCAGCGCCTCCGCGATACCGGGGGCCACCATCTGCAGGGTAGCCTGCTGCACCTGACCCAGGGCGATAAAGGCGTTCATGATCCCCCAGACGGTACCAAACAGACCGATATAGGGGCTGATGGAGCCGATGGTCGCCAGGATCGGCAGGTTGGACTCGAGATCGTCCACCGCGCGAGAGAGGGAGACGCGCATGGCACGGTAGGTACCGTCCATCACCGCATCCTGACCACGGGCGCCGGCCTTGAGCAGACGGGCATACTCCTTGAAGCCGGAATAGAAGATGTCTTCCATGCCTTCGATGTCGTCGCGGCGGGAAGAGGACTCCTGGTAGAGACGGTTGAGGTCGACCCCGGACCAGAATCTGTCTTCAAACTGCTCCGATGCGATATTGGCTGCCTTGATGGCCTTGGAGCGCTGGATGATCAGCGCCCAGGAGACGACCGACATGCCCATCAGGGTCATCATGACCAGTTTTACCAACAGGCTGGCTTGCCAAAACAGGCCAATAAACGAAATTTCAGCGTGCACTTAACAGCACTCCCTTCACATTTTCAGGTATTGCAACAGGTTTCATATGCGAATGACTGACACAGGCTATCTGTACCATGGCCTGGGTGATCAGTCGTCCATCAGCCGCCAGTATCCGTTGTGAGAAGCGCATGGAGGCGCGTTTCACTTCGGTCACTTGCGTCAATACAGTCAAAAGCTCATTAAAACGGGCCGCCGAGCGGAAATCGATCTCTGTTCGACTCACCACAAACGCGTACCCGGCGCCCAGCAGGACATCCTGTTCGATGCCGCCAGCACGCAGGAACTCGGTGCGAGCACGTTCCATAAACTTGAGATAATTGGCGTTGTAGACGATGCCCCCGGCATCGGTGTCTTCGTAGTAGACACGCACCGGAAACTCAGAGACTTCCCCCATAACAATCTGTGATCCATACGACAGTCAGATGGGGGGCTATCATAGCGCAGGGCTGAATAGGAAAGAAGCAGGGGGAAGCAGGGAAATCCTGCCTCCCCCCGTTTTTTATGAAAGGAAATAGCCTTGGGTCAGCCAGAGCCCGTACAACAAACTGGGCAAGGCGAGCCAGGGGAAAAACAGCGCGCGACCGACGAGGCTGCGGGGATGGAATCCCAGCCCGTGCATGACCCCGCAACAGACCGCCCACATCAGCCAGGGCGCCAGCCAGAGGCCATGTTCGCTGGTGTTGGCGGCCACCAGATTGGGGGCCTGTAAAATAGCGACGGCCAACAGGGCCGCCGCTACCAGCATCAACCCCTGCCAGGGTTGGCGCTCCAGGGGAGCGGCCAACCGGGCGAGTCGATCACTTGTTCTCATCGATCTGGCGATCCATGTTCTCGGTGTGTTCCAGCCACAGCGCATTGATGATGCCGAATGCACAAGCCAGCAGCAGACCCAGGATCCAGGTGAAATACCACATATCAGGGCACCTTCTTAGTAGAGCGATTGTTGGTTGTCTTCGATGTGCTTGCTGGTCACCCGGCCGAACATCTTGATGTAGGTCCACAGGGTATAACCCAGCACAATCGGTACGAAGATGGCGGCCGCTACCGTCATCACCCGCAGGGTGTTGAGAGAAGCGGTGGCATCCCACATGGTCAGGCTCAGTGACGGCTCAAGGCTTGAGGGCATCACGAACGGGAACATGGAGAAGCCGGCAGTCAGGATCACGCCGGCAATGGCCAGGGAGGAGCAGGTGAACGCCAGCCAGCCCTTGTTCAGCTTGGCAAACAGCGACGTCAGCAGGCTCATCGCCAGACCCAGCACGGGTGCCGCAACCATCCAGGGATAGAGGCTGTAGTTGTTCATCCAGGCACCGGCCTGACGCACCACTTCCTTGTTCATCGGATTGGAGACGGCATCGGTCGCGGCGGCCTTGACCACCACATAGCCTTCCATGCCGCTGACCCAGAAACCGGCCAGTGCGAACAGCACCAAGGTCACCAGCGAGCAGATCATGGCGGCGGTGCGGGAGCGGGCCAGCACTTCACCGTCGGTCTTCATCATCAGCCAGGTAGCACCCTGGGTGACCAGCATGAACAGGCTCACCAGACCGGCCAGCAGGCCGAACGGATTGAGCAGACCGAAGAAGTTGCCGTGATAGGTCAGCATCATGAACTGGTTGAAGTCGAACGGCACGCCCTGCAGCAGGTTGCCAAACGCCACGCCAAACACGATGGGCGGTACCGCGCTACCGACGAACAATGCCCAGTCCCAGTTGCTGCGCCACTTGGCATCTTCACGCAGGGAGCGGTACTTGAAACCGACCGGGCGGAAGAACAGTGCCATCAGGGTCAGGATCATGGCGATATAGAAGCCGGAAAAGGCTGCCGCATACACCATGGGCCAGGCTGCAAACAGGGCACCACCGGCGGTCACCAGCCAGACCTGGTTCCCTTCCCAGTGCGGGCCCATGGTGTTGAGCATCACCCGACGCTCAACATCTTTCTTGCCGACGAAGGGGAGCAGTGCGCCCACCCCCATATCGAAGCCGTCGGTGATGGCGAAGCCAATCAGCAGGACGCCGACCAGCACCCACCAGACCAGGCGCAACATTTCGTAATCAAACATGGGTTGCTCTCCTTATGCCTTGCTCTGTTCGAAGTGGTACTTGCCGGTCTTCAGGCTGCTTGGGCCCAGACGCGCGTACTTGAACATCAGGTACATCTCGATGATCAGCAGTACGGTGTAGAACAGGCAGATCCCGATAAGGGAGAACCAGATCTCGGAGGCCGGCACGTTGGAGGCCGAGACCGAGGTCGGCAACACTTCGGCGATGGTCCAGGGCTGACGACCGTATTCCGCGACGAACCAGCCACACTCGATGGCGATCCAGGGCAGCGGGATGCCGTACAGCAGCGCCTTGAGCAACCACTTGCGCTCGCCGATCTTGTGACGGGTACTGTCATAGAAGGCCAGGCCGATCAGCACCAGCATCAGCATGCCGCAGGCAACCATGATGCGGAAGGCGAAGAACAGCGGCAGCACTTGCGGGATGGAGTCATCCACGGCGGCCTTGATCTGCTCGTCGGTGGCATCGGTCACGTTGGAGGTATAGCGCTTGAGCAGCAGACCGTAACCCAGGTCCTGCTTCACTTCGTCGAAGCGGGCGCGGGTATCGTCAGACTTGTCGCCGGACTGCAGCTTGGTCAGCAGGTCGTAGGCGGTCATGCCGTTGCGCACGCGCAGCTCGTGCTCGCTCTTCAGATCCTTGAGACCGGTCACCTGGCCGTCCAGCGAACGGGTGGCGATGATGCCAAGGGCATAAGGGATCTTGATGGCGTAGTCGGTGCGCATCTCTTCCTGGTTCGGGATGCCGAACAGGGTAAAGGAGGCTGGCGCAGGTTCGGTGTTCCACTCGGCCTCGATGGCCGCCAGTTTCACCTTCTGCACTTCACCTGTCTCGTAGCCGGACTCGTCACCGAGGATCAGCACGGAGAGGATGGACGCCATGCCGAATGCGGCCGCGATGGCGAAGGAGCGACGGGCGAAGGCCACGTCACGATGCTTGAGCAGGTAATAGGAAGAGATGCCCAGCACGAACATGGCGCCTGTGGTATAGCCTGCCGCCACTGTGTGGACGAACTTCACCTGGGCAACCGGGTTGAACACCAGATCGGCGAAGCTCACCATCTCCATGCGCATGGTTTCGAAGTTGAACTCGGCACCGACCGGGTTCTGCATCCAGCCGTTGGCAACCAGGATCCAGAGCGCGGAGAGGTTGGTCCCGAGCGCCATCAACCAGGTCGCAGCCAGGTGCTGACGCTTGGAGAGCCGATCCCAGCCGAAGAAGAACATACCGACGAAGGTGGATTCCAGGAAGAATGCCATCAGACCTTCGATGGCCAGCGGGGCCCCGAAGATATCGCCGACATAGTGGGAGTAGTAGGCCCAGTTGGTACCAAACTGGAACTCCATGGTCAGCCCTGTGGTGACCCCGAGGGCAAAGTTGATACCAAACAACTTGCCCCAGAACTTGGTCATGTCCCGGTAGACAGGGTTGTTGGTCATCACATAGACAGACTCCATGATCGCCAGAATGAAGGCCATTCCGAGCGTCAAGGGCACAAACAGGAAGTGATAAAGGGCCGTCGCAGCGAATTGGAACCGCGATAGGTCTACCACATGCTCAGCAATCATGATGTTTCCTCACCGATTATTGGCACGGCTATTTTAAGTTTTAAGACAAAGCTTCCGTTGGAAGTCCCCGAATTATCGGTCATGTTCCAGTTTTGCACTGACGACCGGATTCGACTGCCACCACATTAACAACAAGGCAATAATAGGGAACAAAAAAAGCTAATGTTTAACAATTGCAAAACAATCAAGCTTGCTTTATTCCTGCCCATAATGACCTGAGTTTTATATCACCTTTATTTGATTGAAATCAATGTAAAACCACCATCAATACATGCCTTTCAAAGGCATTTTCACGACCCTTTCCAATTATTTTAGAGAGCTTGGTCACAAAAAAATAAAAATCGCAAATCATTGATTTAAATCAACTTTAATCTTGAAGCAAATAAGTAATGCTTCTGTTAAAAAACAACTCTCAAGGGTGTTTTCATCATGTTTCCCTCGCTTGTCCCCAGCCAGAATAAAACTAATTAAAAACCAATAAAAACGCATATCCATGCTAATTCGACAAGACCACCAAATGATTAGTTAATCTAATCTGATATGGATAATTTTTCTTGTTTGTCCGAGTCCGACAGAGCTCCTACAATGCGCCTCGCAGTGAGGGCATACCCTTGGATACAGGCCGGTCAATCTGGGTTCCCGGTACGTATTCGATGAACATTTCGAACCTGTCTATTGGAATTAAAGATGAAAAAGTTTGTTGCTAAAACCATCCGTTACTACAAGCTTTCGTTCGTTCAGCTCTATCAAATGAACCGACTCTGAGGCCTCGCGACGGCTCACTCTGTTTTTTACCGGTCTGTCTCCAGACGCACTCACTGTCTGTGAACATCCATCCTGAATTGTCTTTGCCCACCGCATCCGCAGTGGGCTTTTTTTTTGCCCGGATAACAAAAAACCGCCCTTGAAGGCGGTTTTTTGTTCAATCAGCTGTTTTTACCCTTCATCTGGCCGTTGCAGGCCAAAATGCGCATAAGCTCTTGGTGTCGCGATCCGCCCTCTGGGTGTACGTTGCAGGAAGCCCTGCTGGATCAGATAGGGTTCGAGCACATCTTCGATGGTGTCCTTCTCCTCGCCGATAGCCGCAGCCAGGTTGTCGAGCCCTACCGGCCCCCCCAGAAACTTGTCTATGACAGCCAACAATAGCTTGCGGTCCATGAAGTCGAACCCTTCGTTATCCACGTCCAGCATGTCCATAGCTCGGGCCGCTATGGGTCCGTCAATCCGGCCGTCGGATTTCACCTGAGCAAAATCCCGCACCCGGCGCAACAAACGGTTAGCAATTCGCGGCGTACCGCGCGAGCGACGTGCCACCTCCAGTGCGCCGTCTTCCGTCATGTCGAGCCCGAGGCAACGGGCGCTGCGGGCGACGATGTCGGTCAGATCCCTGACGTTGTAGAACTCGAGGCGCTGCACGATACCGAAGCGATCCCGTAGCGGGCTGGTGAGAGAGCCGGCCCGGGTCGTCGCGCCGATCAGGGTGAAGGGGGGCAGGTCGAGCTTGATGGAGCGAGCCGCCGGCCCCTCACCAATCATGATGTCGAGCTGGTAATCCTCCATCGCCGGGTAGAGCACCTCCTCCACCACAGGGCTGAGGCGGTGGATCTCGTCGATGAACAGCACGTCGTTCGGCTCGAGGTTGGTGAGCAGCGCCGCCAGATCGCCAGCCTTCTCCAGCACGGGGCCGGAGGTGGTCTTGATGTTGACCCCCATCTCGTTGGCCACTATGTTGGCGAGCGTGGTCTTGCCAAGCCCGGGCGGGCCGAAGATCAACAGGTGATCGAGCGCCTCGCCGCGCTGGCGCGCCGCCGCGATGAAGATCTCCATCTGTTCGCAGACCGGATCCTGGCCGGTGTAATCGGCCAGCAGCTTGGGCCGGATGGCCCGATCGATGACTTCTTCCTCACGCCCGCCAGCGGCGGAAATGAGGCGATCCGCTTCAATCATTCTCTACCTCACACCAGGCTGCGCAGCGCTTCACGGATGATATCTTCCACCGACATGCCATCCACCGCGACCTTGCTGACGATCTGGCTGGCCTGCTGCGGCTTGTAACCGAGTGCCACCAGCGCACTGGCGGCCTCTTCGCTCGAATCCGGCGCCCGCAGGGCACTCTCCTTCGCGGGCAGGGTGATCTCGGCCGGCGAGAAGAGATCGTGGCTGACCCACCCCTTGAGCCTGTCCTTCATCTCCACCACCAGCCGCTCGGCAGTCTTCTTGCCAACCCCTGGCAACTTGACCAGGGAGCTTATCTCCTCGCGCTCGACACTCAGCACGAACTGGGTGGCGGTCATGCCGGAGAGGATGGCCAGCGCCAGCTTGGGGCCGACCCCGTTGGTCTTGATCAGCTCGCGAAACAGCGCCCGCTCCTGCTTGTGATTGAAGCCGTACAGCAGCTGGGCGTCTTCCCGCACCACGAAGTGGGTGTGAATGACCGCTTCCTTGCCAATCTCGGGCAGATCATAGAAGCAGCTCATGGGCATGTGCACCTCATAGCCCACGCCCCCGACCTCCAGCAATACCTCGGGGGGTTGTTTCTCAATGACTACGCCTCTCAAGCGACCAATCACGGCTCTCTCCTCGCCAAACCAGCTATCTGTAAATTGGCTCATAGCATAAAGAATAACTGGATAAGTATCCAGCATAGGGCGGCTGGACCGCAGCGGATTTTCAGCACACTCGCGCGTTCCAAGCCATGCTTGGATCCGAGCCGGGCAACAACTTTATTTTCCATCTGGCATGGCATTTTGTTGCCACTGATAAAACACTAAATTGGGTTTGTTTGGAGCCAAGGAAGGTCCTTAATCATGAAAATCGTCACCACATCGAACCTGGGGCTGGCCATTCTGCTCAGCTGCACGCTGGGCATGGGCGTCGTCGGCTGGTATGGCAGCCAGCGGCTGGCGGATCTGCTCTCCTATGTGCTGGGTGCCGCCTGGCAGACTGCAGACGGCGCCATGGAGGGCTCCATCGAGCTCGGCAACCAGTCGCTCTACATCCAGAAGATGCTCAGAGGGATGCCGCTCGACGAGCAGGAGCTGCAGCAGGCCAGAACCGCCACCACCGACGCCATGCGCCGGGTGGGCGAAGGTCGGCTCATCGATGACGCCGCCATCAACACCATGAACCAGCAGCATCAGGTCTACCAGCAGCAGCAGGAACAGCTGCTGGCGCTCTACCAGACTTTTACCCGCCTCGATCAGGCGCTGCGCGCCAGTTCTGAACGCATGTCCCGCCTCTCGACCCAGCTCGAGGTGGTGGGTGATGGCGCGGTCGAGAGCCTCACCCAGTCACCGGATCAGGCCATCAGCTGGAATGGCGGCCTGGCAACCCGCTGGCATGCGGCCGATGGCGGCATGGAGGCCAATATAGGCTTCCTGCGTCAGCTCTATGCGCTGGAGAAGATGCAGAGCGAAGGGCTCACCCCCGCCATCCAGGCCGAGATGGAGGAGGCGACCCGCTTCTACCGGGAGGCGGTCGACGCCATGCTGGCCAGCGGACTGTTTGATGTGCCCGCTGAGGGGGAGTTTGCCGGCCAGTCGCTGGCAACCCAGTATCGGGCGCTGGAAACCGAGGTTCAGCAATTGATGGTGCAGTGGATGGCGGCCCTTGGCGAGTATCAACGCCAGCTGACCAGCTATGAGCAGAGCGCCGATCAGCTCAAGAAATTGCTGGTCGAGGTGGAGGCAAAGGGCGATGCCACGGTTGAGGACCAGGTGGGTCAGCTCAACGCCATCATCAACCATACCAAGAGTCTGATCCTGGGCGGCCTGCTGTTCAGCCTGCTGATCGTGACCCTGTGCGGCTTCTGGCTGGTGCGCGCCATCGTGCGGCCCCTGCTGCAGGTCAATCGGCGCATGCAGGACATCGCAGCCGGCGAAGGGGATCTCAACGCCCGCATCAACCTCAGGCGTGACGACGAAATCGGCTCGCTGGCCGGCAGCGTGGATCGCTTCATCGAGAAGCTGCAGAAGATGATCAGCTCCACCATGGACAACAACCAGCACATCAGCGAGCACGTGCACACCTCGGTCAACCGGGTTCAGGCCATCAGCCAGAGTAGTCGCCAGACGGCCGAACATGCCCAGGCGCTGCACCATGACAGCGAGCAGATGGTGCAGGTGGCCACCACCATCTCGGACAACTGCAGCCTGGCGGCGCAAAATGCCAACGAGGTGCGCCAGCTCACCACCGAGAGCAGTCAATATGTCTCCTCCGCCAGCGCGGGCATGCAGCGGGTGGTGATGGAGGTGGGCGAATGCGCCACCGCCATCAACGCCCTCAAGGAGCAGGCCAGTCAGATAGGCCAGATCATCTCCACCATCAGCGGCATTTCCGAGCAGACCAATCTGCTGGCGCTCAACGCCGCCATCGAGGCCGCCCGGGCCGGCGAGATGGGCCGCGGCTTTGCGGTGGTGGCCGACGAAGTGCGCACCCTGGCCAATCGCACCGCCTCCTCCAGCGCCGAGATCAACGAGGTGATCAACAGTATCCAGCAGCAGACCGAAACCGCCTACCTGATGATGCAGCGCAACCTGAAGACGGTGGAGTCGGGCATGGCGGATTCCGACAACACCAAGCAGATCCTGTTCAAGGTGGAAGGCGCCATCGACCACCTGGCGGACATGGTACAGCAGGTGGCGGACGCCACCGGCCAGCTCTCCCATACCCTGAGCCACACCTCGGACAAGGTCTCCGGCATCAGCCAGCAGGCCCAGACCGGCGAACAGGAGGCGCAGGAGTGTCTGCAACTCGCCTCCTCTCTCCATCAGGCCAGCCTGCTGCAACAGCGGTTGCTGTCGCAATTTCGGGTCTGACCGCAGCGGGGGCGATGCCCCCGCTTTCTCCCGTCGTACGAATTTAGCCCTTGGGCCGCAGGGCCCGTCCTGTTAAAATTCCGCTCTTGAAATTATCCAGGGCCCCGCCGCCCGTCTTAGCTAAGGTCTACCGCGATGCGTACCAGCCAATATCTGCTTTCCACTCTCAAGGAAACCCCGTCCGACGCCGAGATCATCAGCCATCAGCTGATGCTGCGCGCCGGCATGATCCGCAAACTGGCCTCCGGCATGTATGCCTGGCTGCCGTCCGGTCTGCGGGTTCTGAAAAAAATCGAGAACATTGTTCGCGAAGAGATGAACAATGCTGGTGCCATCGAAGTCTCCATGCCGGTGGTTCAGCCCGCCGAGCTGTGGCAGGAGTCCGGCCGCTGGGATGACTACGGTCCCGAGCTGTGCCGTCTGACCGACCGTCACAACCGTCCCTTCGTACTGGGCCCGACCCACGAAGAGGTGATCACCGCGCTGATCCGTTACGAAGTGAACAGCTACAAGCAGCTGCCGCTGAATCTGTACCAGATCCAGACCAAGTTCCGCGACGAAGTTCGCCCCCGTTTCGGCGTGATGCGTGGCCGCGAGTTCCTGATGAAGGACGCCTACTCCTTCCACATCGACAAGGCCTCCCTGGTCGATACCTACGAGAAGATGCACGCCGCCTACTGCAAGGCCTTCACCCGCATGGGTCTGAACTTCCGTCCGGTGCAGGCCGATACCGGCTCCATCGGTGGTACCGGCTCCCACGAATTCCAGGTGCTGGCCGAGAGCGGTGAAGACCTTATCGCCTTCTCCGATACATCAGATTACGCCGCCAACATCGAGATGGCCGAGGCGCTGGCCCCGGCTGGCGAGCGCGCCGCTGCCACCGCAGCCCTGACCAAGGTTGCGACCCCGAACGTCCACACCATCGACGAAGTGGCCGCCTTCCTGAGCGTGGCCCCGAGCGCCGTCGCCAAGACCCTGCTGGTGCTGGGTGAAGCGGACGAGCACGGCAACCAGGCGGTCATCGCGCTGGTACTGCGTGGCGACCACGAGCTGAACGAAATCAAGGCCGAGAAGCTGCCGGGTGTCGCCAACCCGCTGACCTTCGCCAACGACGAGCAGATCAAGGCAGCCGCCGGCTGTGATGCTGGCTCCATCGGCCCGGTCGGCTTTGCCGGTCGCATCATCGCCGATCGCAGCGCTGCCCACCTGGCTGACTTCGTCTGCGGCGCCAACGAGACCGGCTTCCACCTGACCGGTGCCAACTGGGATCGCGACATCGCCACCTATGAAGTTGCCGACCTGCGCAACGTGGTGGAAGGCGACCCGAGCCCGTGCGGCCAGGGCAAGCTGCTGCTCAAGCGCGGCATCGAAGTGGGCCACATCTTCCAGCTGGGTACCAAGTACTCCGAAGCCATGAAGGCGAGCGTGCTGAACGAAGGCGGCAAGTCCGTCACCATGGAGATGGGTTGCTACGGCATCGGGGTCTCCCGCCTGGTGGCTGCCGCCATCGAGCAGAACAACGACCAGTACGGCATCATCTGGCCGGATGCCATCGCCCCGTTCGAAGTGGCCATCGTGCCGATGAACATGCACAAGTCCGTGCGCGTCGCCGAGCTGGCCGAGCAGTTCTACGCCGAGCTGAAGGCCGCCGGTGTCGACGTGCTGTTCGACGACCGTAAAGAGCGTCCGGGCGTGATGTTCGCCGACATGGAGCTGCTGGGCGTGCCTCACGGCATCGTCATCGGCGAGCGCGGCATGGACAACGGCGTGGTGGAATACAAGTGCCGCCGCACCGGCGAGAAGCAGGAAGTGGCCATCAGCGACATCGTCGCCATGCTCAAGGCCAAGCTGGGCCGTTAATCCCGCCCCTCGCTGGTATAAAAAAAGCGCGCCGATGGCGCGCTTTTTGTTTCTGTCTTCTGACGATGGCAACCGGATGACGGCAGCCTTTTGTCAGGGATTGCGACCGATAAAGAGATCGGTCACGTGGCAGCTGCTTCTGGCTTCCAGTGCATCCAGCATGTAGGCGGCGGCATCTTCCGGGGTCATGAAGCCGCTGCTGTCCACGTGATCCGAGTTGTCCCAGAATTCACTGCGGATCCCGCTCGGATAGAGGTTCACCAGCCGCAGCGGCGAGCCCTTCAGCTCGGCCCGCAAGGATTCGAGAAAGCCGCGCATCCCCCATTTGGAGGCGCAGTAGAGACTCTCGTTGGCCTTGCCCACCTGGGCGGCGGAAGAGAGCACGTTGGCCAGCACCCCGCCCTTGTCGCCGATGAGGCGCACCGTCTGCTGGGCCACCAGAATGGTGGAGATGAGATTGCTCTCCACCACCCGGCGGATCTGCTCGGCGGTATAGACGCCGACCGGGCCGAACTCGCCCACGCCGGCGCAATGCAGCACCAGCTCAGGCAGGCCGCCCCACTCCACCGCGGCGGCAAAGGCGACATCCACTTCCTCATGGTGCGCCAGATCGGCGGCAATGCCGATCACCGCCTTGCCGAGCAAGGCTTCCTGCTCCTGCAGCTTCTGATAACGACGCCCCATCATGGAAACCTGATGGCCCCGTTCAACCAGACCTATGGTCAAGGCGCGGCCCAAGCCGGACCCCGCCCCCGTCACTATGATATGACCCATGTTCGTTCCTCGCCGGATGCCGCCATCGGGATGATGAGGGCATCGTCACCAGAGATTGCCAGTATTTAGAAGGTGAATTCGCCGCCGATGAACCAGCCGTCTACCCGCTGGTCAACGCGATCGAAGTCCATGCTCGCATCACGCCAGCCGGCACGCACCTTGAGCGGTACGGTCGCGAACTTGTAGGAGCCACCCAGACGGTAGTCGTAGTTGTCGGCATCCTGCACGCGGGCATCGCCGAAGGCGGCAAAGCCGGTACCCGGGATGCGCAGTTCGGCACCGGTGTAGGCCATCAGCACGTCCTTGTCATAGGAGTAGTGCTGGGTGTTGAAATCGCCATCGTAGCGACGACCGGTCAGACCCAGGTCGATCTGGAACAGATCGTTGTTGAACAGGCGATAGTAGAGGCTCAGGTCATAGGCCATCAGATCGTTGTTGAGGGCGCCGCCGCTGGTGCCGAAATCGGAGATCTCGAACTTGGCGTTGGGCAGCAGGATGATGCCGTGCTCCAGTTGCAGGTAGCCGCTCCAGTTGTAGTTCTCGTCGTAGCTGCCGTTGGCCCCGACACCGTTGATCTGGCCGCTGCCCTGAGCATTCCATACATCGGCACCGGCGGCAAAACGCCAGTCATCGGCAGCCATGGCAGCCTGGCTGAACAGGGCCAGCACACAACCGGCAATCAAGGTCTTCTTCATCACGTTACTCTCTTGTTGGACTGGAAAGGCCATCATTTTACCCAGAGCGACGGGAATACACAGTGTAAAAAGCTGAACAAGCGTCCATTAATGTCAGTGCTGCATGCCCGCCATGGGTTCAACCGGCTTCACCGGCAGGCTCAGCTCCAGCTGCTGGCCATCATCCATGGTCAGCGTCAGCGGGAAAGGGGTGCCCTGGGAGAGCTCGCGCACCTCGAACAGCATGATGTGGAAACTGCCGGGCTTGAGCGCTACTTCCCCCTTGGCCGGCACCTCTATGCTCTCGACCTGGCGCATCCTCATCACGCCGTTCTCGTGCAGATGGGTGTGCAGCTCGGCGCGGCCCACCTCGGGCGAGGAGGCGGCCACCAGCTTGACCGGCTGATCGGCATCGTTCTTCAGCACCAGGAAGGCGGCGGTGTTGGGCGAGCCCGGCGGCAGCAGACGCACATAACCGTCGACGGCCTCGACCTTGGCCAGGGCGGGAGCGGCCAGTCCCAGGGCCAGCAGGGAATAGAACGCACGTTTAAACATGGTTGAAATCCTTTTATGATGTTGTTAAACGCAACAAAGCTTACCGTAGCGGTAAGCCTTTGACAGCCAGCAATAACAAGGATTTAGACATGGACCCCATTATCATTGCCGAGCAGCAGGATGGCTTGCTCACCTTGACCCTCAATCGCCCCGACAAGCGCAACGCCCTCAATACCGCCATGTATCGTGCGCTCACCGAGGCATTGCGGCAAGCGACGGCGGATGACGCCATCCATGCCCTGCTCATTCAGGGACAGCCCGACTGCTTCACCGCCGGCAATGATCTGGCCGACTTCATGGGCAAGACGGGGCTGGATCCCGACGACCCCATCCTGCAATTTCTGCACACCCTGGCCGACTTCCCCAAACCGGTGATCGCCGCGGTCGGCGGCGCAGCGGTCGGCATCGGCACTACCCTGCTGCTGCATTGCGATCTGGTCTATCTGGCCGACAATGCCCGTCTGCAACTGCCCTTCGTCGAGCTGGGGCTGGTGCCGGAGTTTGCCTCCAGCCTGCTGCTGCCGCGCAGCGTGGGTCACCTGAAGGCGGCGGAGCTGTTGCTGCTGGCCGAAGCCATCAATGCCGACGAGGCGCTTCGACTCGGCCTTGCCAACCGGGTGCTGACGGCCGAAACCCTGCTCCCCTTTGCCAGGGAGCAGGGTCTGAAGCTGGCAGCCAAAGCGCCGAAGGCGCTGCAAAAGAGCAAGGCGCTGCTCAAGCAGGAGCTCAGGCAGGCGGTGCACTTCGTCATCGATCTGGAGGCGCGCGCCTTCTCCCTCGCCCTGCAGGGGGAAGAGGCGCAGATGCGGATCGCCCAGCGCCTCAAGGGCCGTAAATGATCCTCAGTTGAGGCGAAAACGGCCGATCAGCTCGCAGCCCTGCACCTGATCCTGCAACTGGATCAGGCGAGCGATGTCTGGATTGGGGTGACGCTTGAGGAAAGAGAGCAGCGCCGCCCGGCAGCAACCCAGTTCACTGATGAGGGATTCACACTCCCGGTTCGGACACTGGGGCACCAGCGCAGTGACCAGCTCGGAGGCCAGCTTGAGGTAGCGCAGCTCGTAGGCCGGCTCCTCCATGGCGCGCCAGAAGTCAGCCAGCCGGTGGCAGGTCGCCACCCGCATGCTGGCCAGTTCATCCAGATCGCCGTCACTCAGTTCATACACCTCGGCGAGGGCCTGTTGATAGAGGCAGATGGCGGTGCCGAGCGCGCCGGCGCCCAGCGCGTTTTCAGCCTCCAGCATGTAACGCTGCCAGATTTGATGGGTCATGCCGATCTCCCAGGTTGATGGGTGGGACTTTTATCATGCCCAGTTGAGAATGAATATCAACCCGATATTTTGTGCAGGTTCTAACCAGCTGGCGGTGCACGGCTTGGCTCCCGCCCCGGCATGGCTTACCATGGGCACTCATCTTTCAGGATCCCTCTTCCCATGCTGCGACCCCGTTTACCCCAGGCGCTGGGCTGCTCGACCCTGTGCGTGCCCCGCCTGCTGGTCTGGATCTATTAGCTGCGCTCCTCGCGTCATCCCCCCCTATCCATTTGAACGAGGAAACAGCCATGAAACCCTGCCAACACTGGTCGCAGGTCGAGTACCTGCATCTGACGGTGAGCAACCCCAACATCCATCTCAAGGGACGGCACAGCTACTACTCCGGCGCCTGGGACGGCCCCTTTGAAGAGCATGCCGTGCGCTATCTGCACGGCGACCGTTTCAGCCGCAACCCGGAGACCGGCTGGGAGCCGCTCTGGCACATCGATCAGCTCCACATCGGCGACTATGTGCAAATAGCCGCCGGGGTGAAGATCATCATGGGGGGCAACCAGACCCACAACACGGCCTTCATCAGCACCTATCCGTTTTCAGATGTGGAGGCGCTCCGGCGCAGCTACCGCCCGGCCGGCGACACCCGCATCGGCAACGATGTCTGGCTCGGCATGGACGCCATGATCATGCCGGGGGTCACCATCGGCGACGGCGCCATCATAGCGGCACGAGCCCTGGTCAGTCAGGATGTGCCGCCCTATGCCATGGTGGCCGGTACCCCGGCCCGAGTGATCAGGATGCGCTTTGAGAAGGACGAGATTGCCCGTTTGCAGGCGCTGGCCTGGTGGGAGTGGCCAGATGAACAGGTGCAGGCCCTGCTGCCACTGATCCAGCAAGGCGAGGTGGCCCTGCTGGAACAGGCTGCCGCCCGCTGGGACGAGACCCGATCATGATGCAGTGGGGGGCCATGGCCCCCCGCTTTCATCCTGTCGCTCAGTTGTCGCTATCGGGCGGATTGACCCGGCACTGCTTGCCGGGGTAGCCGGGCAGATCGGCCGCCTTGTTGCTGCACGCCAGTCGCTTGGCCTGATAGAGGCGATCCGCCAGGTTGGCGCTGTCGATCGGCAGCCAGCCCATCTGCCGGCCAAGCCAGCTGGCCCAGGCGAACTCGACAAAATAGACCTGCTCCCGCTTGTCGAAATAGCCTGCATCCTGCAGCAACCCGGCCAGGGTGCGATAAGGGTAGTCGGGTAGCAGGTCGATGCGGCTCGGCAACTGCTCCGGCGTGAGAGGCCTCCCCTGCTCGTCCTTGAGCCAGGCCCAATGGTTGCCCTGCATCTGGCTCCAGAAGCTGGCCTTGTCCTGCAGCCTGGCGATCACCTTGACCCGAACCTGCTTCACCCCGAGTTGCCACAGCGCCTTGGTCAGATGGTGTCTGTCCACCAGCCAGTAGCCGCCATCGGGCGCGATGACGATGGGGATCTCTTTCTTTTTCATCACCTTGTCGAGCTGTTTTGCGCTCTTGCCCGCCAGCTCGGCCTGGGTGTTGTCGACCTGGATCTGGCCCACGCCCCCCTGGGTGGGGTGCAGCGCGGCGATGTTTGCCTCGCACCAGCTGCCGACCTGGCTCTGCCGCTCGCACGGCGCCAGCGCCCAGGCCCCCTGACTGATGGCCAGGGCCAACAGGATCCATGTTCTCATCGCTTGCTCCTCTCCCCGGATTGGGGGTCAACGTGGGCGCCAACGTCCCCTGCCGAGGGACTCATGCTGGCGGTCTGACCAGCAAACGGGATATCATGATTTCCCGTCTGTCGGCGATCACTTCTCGCCGAGTTTTCTCCCCGCTTCACACTATTTGAAGGATTAACCATGAAAGGATGGAGTCTCCTGCTGGCCCTGCTGGGCAGTGCCTGTGTCCAGGCTGCCGATGTTCCGCCCGGCACCCAGCTCGCCGCCGAGCAGGCCGTCGTGCGTCATCTGAAAGACGAGCCGGCGAGCCTGAGTCCGCTCAAGCTGGTCGGCCTGCCCGAACTGCAGGTACTGCGGGATCTCTACGAGGGGCTGCTGACCCAGGGGCCGGACGGCAAGGTGCTGCCCGGGGTGGCCGCCAGCTGGGACAACCAGGGCAATCAGCGCTTCACCTTCCATCTGCGCCCGGACGCCCGCTGGTCGAACGGCGATCCCGTGCAGGCCGCCGACTTCGTCTACGGCTGGCGTAAACTGGTCGATCCCAAAGAGGCCGCCACCTTTGCCTGGTTCGCCCAGCTGGCCCGCTTCGACAAGGTGGACGACATAGTGGCCGGCAAGCTGGCCCCCGAGGAACTCGGCGTGAAGGCCCTCGACCAGCATACCCTGCAGGTGACCCTCTCCCAGCCGGTGCCCTACTTCCTGAGCCTGCTGACCCACCCCAGCCTGTCACCGCTGCATCGTGCCAGCATGGAGCAATACGGCAGCCAGTGGACCCAGCCCGGCAAGCTGGTCGGCAACGGGGCCTTCGTGCTGAGTCACCGGGTGGTGAACGAAAAGCTGGAGCTGACCCCCAACCCCTACTACTGGGATCGCGCCCATACCGTGCTGACCAGGGTCACCTTCGTACCCATCAACCAGGAGAGCGCGGCCACCAACCGCTACCTGGCCGGCGACCTGCACATCACCGAGTCCTTCCCCAAGGAGCAGTATCACAAGCTGATGCAGCAGATCCCGGGCGAGGTCTATACCCCGGATCAGCTCGGCACCTACTACTACGCCTTCAACACCCAGCGCGCCCCTCTCAACGATGTGCGGGTGCGCAAGGCGCTCTCCTACACCATCGATCGGGGCCTCATCGCCAACAAGATCCTGGGTACGGGTGAGAAACCAGCCTATCACTTCACCCCGGACGTGGTCGCCGGCTTCGAGCCCAAGGCCAACCTGCTCTCCAGCAGCAGTCAACGGGTCCTCGACGACAAGGCCAGAGCCCTGCTCAAGGAGGCGGGCTACGGCCCGGCCAACCCGCTCAAGCTGACCCTGCTCTACAACACGGCCGAGGTGCACAAGAAGATGGCGCTGGCCATCGCCAACCTGTGGAAACAGAAGCTGGGGGCGCAGGTCGAACTCACCAACCAGGAGTGGAAGAGCTATCTCGACAGCCGCCAGAGCGGCCAGTTCGAGGTGATCCGCTCCTCCTGGGTGGCAGATTACAACGATCCATCTGCCTTCCTCGGCCTGTGGGGCTCCCACCACAGCGGCAACATGGCCCGCTTCGCCAACGCCGGCTACGATGCCCTGCTGGCCAAGGCGGCCAACAGCCAGGATCAACGTGAGCGGGCCCGGCTGTTCGATGAGGCCGAGGCCATACTGCAGGAGGAGGCGCCGATCGCCCCCATCTATCAGTACACCAACGCCCGGCTGATCAAGCCCTGGCTCAAGGGCTACCCCATCAACAACCCGGAAGACGTGGCCTACAGCCGCCAGCTCTACCTGGTCAAGCACTGATCCTGCCCGGGGCCGGCCATGCCGGCCCCAATCTTCTGCCATCGCCCCCTGTTCATGCTCAAGTTTTCGGCATAAAATGCCGCCCTTTCAGGCAACCACCCCCTCAATCACCGGTTTGTTATGCGTTTTGTATTGATGATCTCTCTGCTGCTGACCCTGCCCGCCCAGGCGGCCAGCGAAACACAGTGCCGCCAGGCCTTCACCGAATGGATGCTGGCCCAGCAGCAACAGTTCAGCGACCGCAAGGCCAGCAAGATGGAACGGCGCAGCGCGGAGCGGGCCATCGACCAGGTGCGCAGCGAGTTCTCGAAGCGGGAGAGCTTCTGCCAGGCCATGGAGTGGGTGGAACACAACCGGGATCAGGATCCTCGCTTCACCCCGCGACTGGGGGAGATCCACGACTTCACCCCGCCGACCGACTCGCCGTCATAAAGTCATAAAAAAGCCCCGAACCTGCGTTCGGGGCTTTTTTTCAGAGTAAGGTGGCTGCCGGCATCAATCGACGTAGAAGGTCTGCTGGAAGGTCAGCGTCTGCTGCTGCCCCTCCCCCATGATCTTCAGGGTGAACTGGTAGGTATCCTCG
This sequence comes from Aeromonas sp. R5-3, assembly GCF_040908225.1. Classification (NCBI taxonomy): domain Bacteria; kingdom Pseudomonadati; phylum Pseudomonadota; class Gammaproteobacteria; order Aeromonadales; family Aeromonadaceae; genus Aeromonas; species Aeromonas sp. R5-3. The sequence continues at coordinate 23,577 of NZ_JBFODH010000009.1, forward strand.
TTGCGATAGGGCAGCACCGCCAGATAGTAGATGGCGTTGCCCTCCTTGACCTCCTGGAAGGTCAGGTTGCGGATGGTGCCAGTGAGGTTCTTGGCCTCGCCGGTGATCCCCACCGCCTGGGCCACCCCCTGCTTGTTCTGCACCGCGATGTTGACGATGCCGTTGTAGCGACTGCGCTCCAGGCCATAGGCCTTGGCCACCTCGGGGGTGAGGAAGCTGGAGTTGAAGGCGCTGTAGTGCACCTGCCAGGGGCCCAGCTCCTTCATCTGTTCGGCCCGCAGGGGCAAGGTCAGCAACAGTGCCAGCAGGCAGCTTATCCAGGCTGTTTTCATGGTGTCATCCTTCTCGTGTTAACCCTGATTGTCCAGCAGGGCACTGACCTCGGCGGGGATCTGCCTGGGCGCCTCAATGGCGACCGTCTTGTGCCGTCCCAGCTCCCCCCGCACGATGCGAACCTGCCCCTTGGCCACCTTGAACTGCTTGGCCAGATACTTGATCAAGTGGCTGTTGGCCTGACCATCCACCGGCGGCGCCGTGATGGCCACTTTCAACTCTTCTCCGTGCAATCCGACGATCTGATCCCGACTCGCCTTGGGCTGGATCATCAGATGCAATACCAGCTCATCCCCTTCCCGCAGGACGGCTGCCATCAAATCATCCACCACAGCTGGCCGAACAGATCCCCCAACAGATAGTTTATGGCCTGCAGCCCGATAAAGGCGACCAGCACGGAGAGATCCAGCCCGCCCAGCGCCGGCAGAATGCGGCGAATGGGAGCCAGGAAGGGCTCGGTCAGCTGGTGCATCACGTACTCGATGGGGTTGCGACCCTGGCTGACCCAGCTCAGGATGGCGCGGATCAGCAGCACCCAGAAGATCATGGAGCCAGCCTTCTTCAGCACGGTGAGGGCGGCAAACAGGCTGAGGGTGAGCCAGTCGGCCAGCAGCACGTTCATGCTCTTGAGCAGCGCCAGCTTGGCGAAGGCGATCAGCAACGCCAGCAGCACCGAGGCCAGATCCAGCCCGCCCAGCCCGGGAATGACCCGGCGCAGCGGCACCACCAGCGGATTGGTCAGCTTGACCACCATCTGGCTCATGGGGTTGTAGAAGTCGGCACGGGCCCACTGCAGCCAGACGCGCAACAGCACCACCATGAGATAGAGGTCAAAAATCGTGTTAATCAGAAAGTAAGCAGTGTTCATCTGGGCTCCAGGTTGCAACTGAGAGTAACGAAAATCGGGTTCAGAACAGGGTTTCCATTTCGCCGGCCCGGGCAACGGCCGCCTGCATGGCGTGTGCAGTCAGCGGCATCAGCCCCTGCTGCTGGAAGGTCTTGATCGCCTCGGCGGTGGTGCCACCCTTGCTGGTCACCTGCTCGCGCAGGGTCTGCAGCGACAGCTCGGGATTCTGCTCGACCATGGCAGCCGCGCCAAGGGCGGTCTGCTGAACCAGCAGGCGGGCCTGCTCGGGGGAGAAGCCCATGGCCTCGGCCTCCTCGGCGATGGCCTGCATGAACAGGAAGAAGTAGGCAGGCGCGCTGCCGGCTGCGGCGATGACGCCGTTGATACCGGACTCCTGCTCCACCCAGAGGGTTTTGCCCACCGCCTGCATCATCTGCTCGGCCAGCTCACGATCGGCCTGCTCGATGCCGGGCGGGGCGTACAGCCCGGTCATGCCCAGCCCCAGCAGAGAGGGGGTGTTCGGCATGGTGCGGATGATCCGGCCGTGGCCGCCCGCCATCTCCGCCAGCCGTGCCACCTTGATGCCGGCGGCGATGGAGATGAGCAGCTTGCCCTCCAGCGTGCCCAGCGCCGTCACCAGCGCGCTCAGCATGGCCGCCATCAGCTGCGGCTTGACCGCCAGCACGATGACTTCGGCCGCCCGGGCCGCCTCGGCGTTGTCCTGGGTGACGCGAATGCCGTAGTCGCCAGCCAGCGCATCCAGCTTGGGCCGACTGGGGTTGGCGGCAATGATCCGGTCAGCCGGGTAGCCCGCCTGAACCAGGCCGGCAATGATGCTGCGGCTCATGTTGCCTGCCCCGATAAAGGCGAGGGTTCTGTACTGCATCAAACACTCCTGTGATCTGAAAAAGGCAGAGCCCGCATGCGCCGCATCACGGGCTCCTTCTCATGAATAGTCGCGGGCACCGAAGATGGCGGTACCGACCCGCACCATGGTGCTGCCGTGGCCGATCGCCAGTTCGAGATCCTCGGTCATCCCCATCGAGAGGGTGTCCACGCCCGGGTATTGTCGCGCAAGCTCGGTGAACAGAGTCTGCATGCGCACCATCTGGGCAGCCAGTACCGCCTCGTCGCTGGTGTGCTCCGGAATGGCCATCAGACCGCGCAGCCGCAGCCGCTCGCACCGGGAGACCAGTTCGGCCAGACGGAAAATCTCTTGTTCCGACGTTCCGGATTTGCTGCTCTCTCCGCTAATATTGATTTGCAGACAGACATTTAGCGGCGCGAGCCCAGCCGGGCGCTGGTTGTTGAGGCGTTCGATCAGCTTCTCTCTGTCCACGCTCTGTACCCAGTCGAACCGCTCGGCCACCAGCTTGGACTTGTTCGATTGCAGCGGGCCGATAAAGTGCCACTCTATGTCTGTACAGCTCCCTTGCTCACGCAGGGTATCTATCTTGGTGGCCGCTTCCTGGGCGTAGGATTCGCCGAAGCGGCGTTGACCGGCGGCATAGGCCTCGCAAACGGCCTCCAGCGGTTTGGTCTTGCTGACCGCCAGCAGCTGGATGTGATCGCCGCGTCGGCCAGCCCGGCTGGCGGCTTGTACAATACGTTCCTTTACCTGAAGCAGGTGCTCGGCAATCTGGCTCATGTTTCGTTCGTGATCTTGTGATGGGAGAATGACAAATCTATGGATATCACAGAGTTATTGGCTTTCAGTGTAAAACATAAAGCCTCGGATCTACACCTCTCGGCCGGGGTTCCCCCGATGATCAGGGTTGATGGCGAGGTTCGCAAGATCAATTTGCCCGCCCTGGAGCACCGGGAAGTACACGCCCTCATCTATGACATCATGAACGACCACCAGCGCAAGGAACTGGAAGAGAACTTCGAGGTGGACTTCTCGTTCGAGGTGCCAAACCTCGCTCGCTTCCGGGTCAACGCCTTCCAGCAGGCGCGCGGCTCCGGCGCGGTATTTCGGACCATCCCCAGCACAGTACTGAGCCTGGAAGATCTTGATGCCCCGGAGATCTTTCGCAAGATTGCCGAATACCCCCGCGGCCTGGTGCTGGTGACCGGTCCGACCGGTTCGGGCAAGTCCACCACCCTGGCGGCCATGGTCAACTACATCAACGAGAACTTTCATCACCACATCCTCACCATCGAAGACCCCATCGAATTCGTGCACGAAAACAAGCGCTGCCTGGTGAACCAGCGGGAAGTCCACCGCGACACCAAGAGCTTCAGCAACGCCTTGCGCTCGGCGCTGCGGGAAGACCCGGACATCATACTGGTGGGTGAAATGCGCGACCTCGAGACCATTCGCCTTGCCATGACCGCGGCCGAGACCGGCCACCTGGTGTTCGGCACTCTGCACACCTCGTCGGCGGCCAAGACCATCGACCGGATCATCGACGTCTTTCCCGGTGCGGAAAAAGACATGGTGCGCTCCATGCTCTCCGAGTCGCTGCGGGCGGTCATCTCCCAGACCCTGCTCAAGCGCATCGGCGGCGGCCGGGTGGCGGCCCACGAGATCATGATGGGTATTCCCGCCGTGCGAAACCTCATCCGGGAGGACAAGATCGCCCAGCTCTACTCGGTGATCCAGACCGGGATGACCCACGGCATGCAGACCATGGATCAGAGCCTCAAGCAGCTGGTGAGTCGCGGCATGGTGGCGGCGCTGGATGCCAAGGCCAAGGCGGTCGATCCCAACACCATCTAACCACGACGAATCTAGGGAAGGAGTCGTTATGAATCTGGATGCCCTGCTGACCGAGCTGGTCGCCCGCAAAGGCTCGGATCTGTTCATCACGGTCGGCACGCCGCCGACCCTCAAGGTCAATGGCCACCTGCAGTCGCTGGCAGCAGCGCCCCTCGACAAGGCAAGAGCACTGGCGCTGGTGAAGGAGACCCTGAACCCGGAGCACTTCGAGCGCTACCTGCGCACCAAGGAGGCCAACTACGCCATCCACCGCGAGGAGCTTGGCCGTTTTCGGGTCAGCGCCTTCTGGCAGCAGGAGCTGCCCGGCATGGTGCTGCGCCGTATCGAGACCCGCATCCCCACCTTCGACGAGCTGGCACTGCCCCCCATCTTGCAGGAGATAGCCCTGGCCAAGCGCGGACTGGTGCTGTTCGTCGGTGCCACCGGCGCCGGCAAATCCACCACCCAGGCGGCCATGATCGGCTATCGCAACCAGCATGTGGACGGCCACATCCTGACGGTGGAAGATCCGGTGGAGTTCGTGCATCAGCACGGCCGCAGCCTGATCACCCAGCGCGAGGTGGGCATAGACACAGCGTCGTTCGACGTGGCGCTGAAAAGTTCGCTGCGCCAGGCCCCTGACGTGATCCTGATCGGCGAAATTCGCAGCCAGGAGACCATGGAGTTTGCCCTGCAGTTTGCCGAGACCGGTCACCTCTGCCTCGCCACCCTGCACGCCAACAATGCCAACCAGGCGCTGGACCGCATCCTGCACCTGGTGCCGCAGGAGAAACACCGTCAGTTCCTGTTTGATCTCTCCTTCAATCTGCGCGCCATCGTGGCCCAGCAACTGCTGCCCAGCCCGGATGGACGGCGTCGTTTTGCCGCCTTCGAGGTGTTGCTCAACACCCCGCTCATCACCGACATCATCCGCAAGGGGGAGATGCACCGCCTCAAGGAGGTGATGACCAAGTCCACCGAACTCGGCATGCAGACCTTCGATCAGGCGCTGTTCGCCCTGTTCTGTGCCGGCCAAATTGGCTACAGTGAGGCCCTTGCCCATGCCGACTCCGCCAACGACCTGCGACTGCTGATCAAGCTGTCGGGCCGAGAGCAGCTGGGTTCAGGCACACTCGACAACGTCACCCTGGATGAATGAGGGGCGTGCGTCACCGCTATAAAGGATCGTTATGCTGATTGTGGTTTCCCCGGCCAAGACGCTGGACTACGAGTCGCCGCTGGTGACTTCCTGTTTCACTCAACCCGAGCTGCTGGACCACTCCGCCGAACTGATCGGCCGCGCCCGCCAGCTGAGCCCGGACCAGATCGCCAGCCTGATGAAGATCAGCGACAAGCTGGCCGGCCTCAACGCCGCCCGTTTTGCCGACTGGCAACCTGATTTCACCCCGGCCAACGCCCGTCAGGCACTGCTGGCCTTCAAGGGGGATGTTTACACGGGGCTGGCGGTGGAGGATTTCAGCGAGGCGGACCTCGACTTCGCCCAGGCCCACCTGCGCATGCTCTCTGGTCTCTACGGGGTGCTGCGTCCACTCGATCTGATGATGCCCTACCGACTGGAGATGGGCATTCGGCTCGACAACGCGCGCGGCAAGGATCTCTACCAGTTCTGGGGCGACATCATCACCGAACACCTGAACAAGGCTCTGGCCGCCCAGGGGGACGAGGTGCTGATCAACCTCGCCTCCGACGAGTACTTCAAGTCGGTACGCCCCAAGGCCCTGCAGGGGCGCATCATCACGCCAGTGTTCAAGGACGAGAAGAACGGCCAGTTCAAGATCATCAGCTTCTACGCCAAGAAGGCACGCGGCATGATGGCCCGTCACATCATCAAGCACAGACTCACCAAGGTGGAGCAGCTGACCGGATTCAATGCCGACGGCTACTACTTCGTACCGGAAGAGTCCGACGCCAACACCCTGATGTTCAAACGCGCTGAAAATTAATTACGACCCGAGGGAACCAATTTCAGGATCCTCCAGTCTGAATAGGTGAATCCTCTGTTGTAAGCACTTTTTATTGGCCGACGTTTATGCGTCGGCTTTTTTCTGCCCGACATCCGACCCATCAAACGCCAAAAAGCACAACGGCCATCCGGGGATGGCCGTTGTGGCGGGCAGGCTTACTTCTTTTTCTTCTTGGCAGACTTCTTCTTGTCGTCCTTCGGCTTTTTCTTCTTCACCGGCACCCGCGCCTCCTTGTGCTTGGGACGCAGCTCGTCGATCACCCGGCGCTTGAGGCGCTCTTCGGTGTAGCGTTCGATCTTGGCCACCATGGCCATGTCGTGGGCCTCCACCAGGCTGATGGCGCAACCGCGGTTGCCGGCGCGGCCGGTACGGCCGATACGGTGAACGTAAACATCGGCGCCGTAAGGCATGTCGTAGTTGATGACGTGGCTGACATTCGGCAGGTCGATGCCGCGGGCGGCAACGTCGGTGGCGATAAGGAAGGGCACCTCCCCTTCATGGAACTTGCGGATCGACTCGATGCGCTTGGCCTGCTCCATCTCGCCACGGATCCAGGCGCAGGGCACGCCCGCCGCCTGCAGCTGGCCGGAGAGCTCCGCCAGCCGCTCGCGGGTCTTGACGAAGATGATGGCCTTCTGGGTTTCCGGGTTCTTCAGGATGTGCACCAGCAGGGCCAGCTTGTGGGCTGCGTCGTCGGCCAGGTGAACCCACTGGGTGATCGGGCGACGCTCGCTGCGCGGCGGCTCGGCGTGCAGCTCCACCGGGTCCTTGAGGATCTCGCTGGCGAACTTCTCGAGGCCTGCCCCTTCCAGGGTGGCGGAGAAGAGCATGGTGTGCTTGCGATAGCGCGCCTCTTCGACGATGCGGTTCACGTCCTTGATGAAGCCCATGTCCAGCATGCGGTCCGCTTCATCCAGCACCAGCACCTCGATGTCGTGGCTCTCGAACTCCTCTTTCTCGATGTACTCGAGCAGACGGCCCGGGGTGGCCACCACTATGTCGGTGGTCTTGGTCAGGGCCGGCAACTGCTCTTCGTGGCTGACGCCGCCGATGATGGTCTCGATGCTGAGATTGGTGTGGGCCGCCAGCGCCTTGGCGTGAGCGGTCACCTGCAGCGCCAGCTCGCGGGTCGGGGTCAGCACCAGCATGCGGCAGGGGCCAGGCTTGCGGCGTGGGAAGTCCAGCAGATGCTGGAGCGCCGGCAACAGGAAGGCGGCGGTCTTGCCGGTACCGGTCGGGGCGGATGCCAGAATATCGCGGCCGTCCAGGGCTGGCTCCAGCACCATCTGCTGGATGGTGGTGGGGCGGGTGAAACCCATCTCGGCCAAGGCCCGGTTGAGGGCTGGATTCAGGTCGAAATCATCAAAGGACTGGCTCATGGCAATACTCGGTCATTAAGGAAACGGCAGATTATAGGCGATTATGTCGTCGGCTCCTATGGTGACTGTGCCTTAGCCGCTATAATCGCCGACCATTTTCTGCGAGGCGGGTACAGGACGGGAGTCGGATGGCACGAAACAGCGGTTTTACCTTCAAACAGTTTCACGTCGAGCACGATCGCTGCGCCATGAAGGTGGGCACCGACGGCATTCTGCTGGGCGCCTGGGCACCGCTCGGCAAGGCTCGCCGGATCCTCGACATTGGCACCGGCAGCGGCCTCATCGCCCTGATGCTGGCCCAACGCAGCCACGCCGACTGTCGCATCGATGCGGTGGAGCTGGATAAGCATGCGGCGCAGCAGGCCCGCGAGAACGCGGCCGCCTCCCCCTGGCCGCTGCGGGTCACCATCATAGAGAGCGCCATTCAGGGGTATCAGGCCGACCCTTACGATCTCATCGTCGCCAACCCCCCCTACTTCGTGGCGGGCCAGTCATTTCGCGATCCGGCCAGGGCGATGGCCCGCCATACCGGCGCCCTCGACAGCCATGCTCTGCTGGCCGCCTGCGACCGCTTGCTGGCCCCCGATGGCCAGGTCGCACTGGTCGTGCCGACGGCCATGGCCGATGAAATTTTATGCATTTCGGCGGATTTTGATCTGCATGCCGTTTGTTATACAGCTGTTATCACCAGGGCTGGAAAAGAGGCAAATCGTGTTTTATTGCTACTTGGCAGAGGATTAAACAGGTGTGATAGGGGTGAAATTGTGATCCATTCTGCTGAGGGAACCTATTCCGACAGATATATCCAACTGACCAGCCCCTTCTATTTGAAGATGTAAATTTCGTCTTGAACTATTTTTTCACGCCATTATGCTGACTCCTAAACGAGCGCCCGCTCCAGACCAGCTCAAACCACTGGTTGCGATGAAAAAACAAGCGGGGCTCATTTTTTTTACCCCTGAACAACGCCGGTCACCGACCAATAAAAAACTATAACAAGCAATAGTTTACAAGACAGACGAGGTTGAACTTGACGAAATCACTCACATTGTCCGACGTGCTCGGACTGGGCTTCATGACCTTCGCGTTCTATCTGGGCGCCGGTAACATCATCTTCCCGCCGCTGGCCGGCTACATGGCGGGTGAGCACCTCTCTCTGGCCATGCTGGGCTTCCTGGTGACCGCCGTGGGTCTGCCCCTCATCACCATCATTGCCGTCGCCAAGGCCGGCAACGGCTGGGCCGGCATGACCAAGCTGCTGCCGGCCGGCGTGGCCACCGCACTGGCCGTCGCCATCTACATCATCATTGGCCCGGCCTTCGCCGCCCCCCGTACCGGTCTGGTGGCCTACGAGATGGGCCTCAAACCCTTCATCGGCGACATGGGCCAAGCCGGCCTGTTTGCCTACACGGTGCTGTTCTTCGGGGTGGCCATTCTGGTCTCCCTGAACCAGGGCAAGCTGATGGACGCCATCGGCAAATACCTGACTCCGCTGCTGATGCTGTTGCTGCTGACCCTGGCCATCGGTGTATTCGTGGCGCCGCAAGGCTCCATGCCCGTCTCTTCCGGTGACTATCAGAATGGCCCCTTCGTGAAAGGGATCCTGGAAGGCTACAACACTATGGACACCCTGGCGTCCCTGATGTTCGGCGCCCTGATCGTCGACCTGCTGCGCCAGAAAGGCATCCAGGACTACCGTAGCCAGTTCAAGTACCTGGCCATCGCCGGCATCATCTCCGCCATCGGCCTCTCCGTGGTCTATGTCTCCCTGTTCCAGCTGGGCAATACGGCTGCCGGCGTCGCCACCGACGTCAGCAACGGCGGCGCCATCGTCAACGCCTACGTACTGAGCCTGTTCGGCCAGCCGGGTCAGTTCATCCTGGCCGCCATCATCACCCTGGCCTGCTTCACCACCGCCGTGGGTCTGATCTCCGCCTGCTCGGACTTCTTCCACAACCTCACCGGCATGAGCTACAAGAAGCTGGTGGTCTTGCTGGGCGTCATCTGCGCCGTGGTGGCCAACGTGGGTCTGAGCCAGCTCATCAGCCTCTCCATCCCGGTACTGGTCGCCATCTACCCGGTGGCCGTAGCGCTGGTACTGGTTACCTTCCTGAAGGGTTACTTCGGTCGCCCGCGCCTGGTGTTCCGTGGCGTGTTGATGGTTGCCTTCCTGTTTGGCTGCCTGGACGGCCTGGGTGCCGCCGGCATGAAGATGGATGCCTTCGCCTTCCTGCCGCTGTTCGACAAGGGCCTGGCCTGGTTGCTGCCGACCCTGCTGGCCTGTGGCCTCGGGATGCTGGTACGTTCCGGCGAGAAACTGGCTGCCGAAGCCGCCTGATTTCGCTCCCGCCCATGTCAAAGAGCCTGCCTTGTGCAGGCTCTTTTGTTTGTGTGCCATCTCGCCCGGCATGGTTTCCTGCCGGCTATGCCATGCTGACCTCCCCTTTCCCGCTCCGCCCTCTCGCTTCCGCCAACTGCAGTTCTATCGGTGATTTATTCTGGCCAACTAAATTGTTTCAAGATATTAATGTGTGATTGAGATCAAATATCTCTTCTTTATGCTCAAGATGGTACTCCTGTGACGATCTTCCGATGGCACAGGAGAGGGAAGCATTGTTATCCGGTTATCTGCCAGGCAGTGGGTGCAATCAACAAGAACAAGCTGATAAGGCAGATGAGGTCAGGTTTGACGAAATCACTGAAGTTGTCCGACATATTCGGACTGGGTTTTATGACGTTTGCGTTCTATCTGGGGGCAGGCAACATCATTTTTCCACCGCTGGCCGGCTTCATGGCCGGTGAGCATCTGCTGGCCGCCATGGTCGGTTTTCTGCTGACGGCGGTGGGCCTGCCCCTGCTGACCCTGGTCGCCGTTGCCAGAGGCAGCGCCGGACAGGGCAGCAGTGGCTGGACGGCGATGACCCGCCATCTGCCGACCTGGGCAGCCACGGCGCTGGCCATTGCCATCTACATCATCATGGGGCCGGCCTTCGCCACCCCCCGTACCGGCCTGGTGGCTTATGAAATGGGGCTCAAACCCTGGCTGGGTGACGCCGGCCAGCACGGTCTGCTGCTCTACAGCCTGCTCTTCTTCACACTGGTGATCCTGGTATCGCTGAACCGAGGCAGACTGCTGGATGCGGTGGGCAAATACATGACCCCTGTCTTGATGGTGATGCTGCTGATCCTGGCGGTCGGGGTCCTGGTTGACCCGCAAGGCACCCAGCCAGAGGCCAGTGGCGACTATATGGATACGCCGCTCATCAAGGGCATGCTGGAGGGGTACAACACCATGGATACCCTCGGCTCCCTGATGTTTGGCGCCCTCATCATCGGCCTGCTGCAACGCAGGGGGATCGAAGACTACCCGAGCCAGTTCAAGTACCTGACCATCGCAGGGCTCATCTCGGCGGTTGGTCTCTCGGCGGTCTACATCTCCCTGTTCTACCTCGGCAACAGCGCAGCAGGCGTGGTGACCAGCGTCGACAATGGCGGCGCCATCGTCAACGCCTACGTGCTGAGCCTGTTTGGCCACTCCGGTCAGTTAATCCTGGCCGCCATCATTACCCTGGCCTGCTTCACCAGCGCGGTCGGCCTGCTCTGCGCCAGCGCCGACTACTTCCACGGTCTGGCCGGCTGGACATACCGCAAGTGGGTACTGCTGATGGGATGCGTCTCCATCCTGGTGGCCAACGTCGGGCTGAGCCAGCTCATCAGCCTCTCCATTCCGATCCTGGTCGCCATCTATCCGGTCGCCATCGCGCTGGTGCTGGTCACCTTTGCACAGGGCCGTTTCGGTCGACCACGGCTGGCGTTTCGCGCCGTGCTGTTGGTGGCTTTTCTGTTCGGCTGCCTGGACGGGCTGGGCGCTGCCGGCATGCAGATGGATGCGTTCGCCTTCCTGCCGCTGTTCGACAAGGGGCTGGCCTGGTTGCTGCCGACCTTGCTGACCTGCGGCCTCGGCATGCTGCAGCGCCCCCGCGAGGCGCTGGCGGCAGAAGCCGCTTGACCCGTCAGCCAATAACGAAAGAGGCCAGCATCAGCTGGCCTCTTTCGTTGGGCGGGGTCTGCCGTTACAGCAGCGGATCCGGTTTGGGTTTGCCGGCCAGTCCGTACCAGTGGGTCTCCACTCGCCCGGCATGCCACTCAAAGGTTCCCCAGGGCTGTGCTGCCTGCCAACGCGGAAAATTCACGAGCACCCGGTTGTCTTCGTACTTGTAGAGCGAGGTGGTGATCTCGATGTCAGAGAGGATAAGCAGCAGGGCCCAGCCGATGAAGAACCATTTCAGCGCTTTCCACATAGGGTTACTCGAAGCAGATTTCGATGGTTGCCCGACCGTAATCTGATTCAAACGGCATCATGATCTTGGTGCCGTCGGCACGATGGGTGATGGTGTGGTTGAGACCGGAGACGATGATGGGAGTCGCCATGTCGAATTCATACCCCTTCTCCCCCAGCATGCGCTTGGCACCGCCGGTCACCATGTTGGTGATCTCGCCCACCATGTCGGTCACCTCTTCATTGATGGTGGCCGGCGCCTCGCCCAGCATGCGGCGCATGATCTCCAGTGCCAGCCCCTTCTCGAAACTGATGGAGAGGGATCCCCGGGTCTGCGGGCCGACCATGCCGATGAGGCCGGAGACATCACCGCGCGCCAGCTCGTCCATCTTGCGCTTGGGTTTGCCCGGCTTGAGCTCAAGCTGTGCCATGGTGGAGAGCACATTGAGCAGGGAGAGCAGGAACGGGTTTACAAAATCAGCCTTCATGTTGACTTCCTACAGTGGGCGTACAGCGAGCACATTGGCCATGTGCCTCAATCGTCTTATTGGTAATAGTAAAGCCATGCAACTTGGCTTGCTCGGAAAACGCGCCATCGATCGCCGGATCATGCAGCTCAACCACCTCGCCGCACTGGTCACAGATGAGCAACTGCATCGGGTGGGCATGGTCGAAGTGACAGCAGAATATGAAGGCGTTGAGCGACTCCACCTTGTGGGCAAAACCCTGTTCGAGCAGAAAATCGAGCGCCCGATAAACGGTCGGCGGCTTGGCGTGGGCCTCTGTCTGTTGCAACTGGGCCAACAAATCATAGGCGCTGATGGCATTGCCATGGGCAGCCAGCAGCCTGAACACCTGACGTCGGGTAGGGGTGAAGCGGATCCCGCGTTGTTCGCAGAGTCGTTCGGCTCGTTGTAAAAGTTGGTCTTGATTCATGATCACGCAATTACCCTTTTTATTAGCCGGATACTATCACAGGGCCCCCTTTGGCGCGGTGACAAAATTCATTTTCTGGGGCTGCCTCACGTTGTGGTAAAATCCGCCCCCTTTGTTTAGCCAACCCGGATGATTTTTATGCAGGCGCAGCGTTTTTCCATCGCCCCCATGCTGGACTGGACCGATCGGCATTGCCGTTATTTCCATCGTCTGATGACTCGCCAGACCTTGCTCTATACCGAGATGGTGACCACCGGCGCCATCATCCACGGCAAGGGGGATTACCTGGGATACAGCGAGCAGGAACATCCCATCTCCCTGCAACTGGGTGGCAGCAATCCGGCCGATCTCGCACGCTGCGCCAAGCTGGCCGAGGAGCGTGGCTATGACGAGGTGAACATCAACGTTGGCTGCCCCTCCGATCGGGTACAGAACGGCCGCTTCGGCGCCTGCCTGATGGGCGAGCCAGCACTGGTGGCCGACTGCGTCAAGGCGATGCGCGATCTGGTCGACATTCCGGTGACGGTGAAGACCCGCATCGGCATCGACGATCAGGACTCCTATGAATTTCTGCAGGCCTTCATCGAGCAGGTGCGCGACGCCGGTTGCGATACCTTCATCGTCCATGCCCGCAAGGCCTGGCTGAGCGGTCTGAGCCCCAAGGAGAACCGTGAGATCCCGCCGCTCGACTATCCCCGCGTCTACCGGGTCAAACAGGATTACCCGGATCTCACCATCGCCATCAACGGCGGCGTCACCTCCCTGGAGCAGACCCTCGAGCACCTGCAGCACCTAGATGGCGTCATGATGGGGCGCGAGGCCTATCAGAACCCCTACATTCTGGCGCAGGTGGACAATCTAGTATTCGGCCAGAACAACGCCGTGCCGAGTCGCCACGAGGTGGTGCGGATGATGCTGCCCTATATCGAACAGGAGCTGGCCAAGGGCAACTATCTCTCCCACATGACCCGCCACATGCTGGGGCTGTTCCAGAACATGCAGGGGGCTCGCGCCTGGCGCCGTCACCTGAGCGAAAATGCCTGCAAGCCAGGAGCAGATATCCAGGTGGTGCTGGATGCCATGGCCAAGGTGCCGGAATTCGCCGCCACCGAAGCGGCGGAGTAACCATGTACCGCTTCACCGGTTCCTGGCTGCACAAGGCCATCGTCCGACTCTGCGCCGGTCTGCTCGCCATCCTGGGCGTCAAGATCAGCGCCTTCTACTTCATAGGCCTGCTCATCGTGCTGGGGTTGCATCGGGACCAGCTGCTCGGCTGAACTCACCCCGCATCGACCAATAAAAAACCGGCAACACTCAGTGTTGCCGGTTTTTTTATTGTCTCTTCAGCCTCGCTAATCGCCTTTGTCCACGAACTGCAGCTCGGGCGCTCTGGAGGTCAGCACATCGGCGCAGTAATCCCAGGTCGAGATGCGATAGTGCTGCAGATCCTCATCCAGATGCAGGCCGTCCGACTCCTGATGGAACCAGCTGGCAAACCGGGACGGGGTGATGAGCTGGATCTGCTCCTCGATGGCATGACTATCCTTGCCCTCGGCCAGATCGCAATCCTCCATGACCCGCACCGCGAAGATATGCCGGAAATAGACCCGGCACAGGATCTGCGGCGGCAGATCGATGCTGCGAGCCCTGCCCAGCATGATGGTGAGGGAATCGCTCCAGATATCCTGATGAAGTTCGGCCACGACCAGGCCCGGGGGGAGTTGGCGGGACGGAGCCCAAGGTACGGCAACCTGCCGAATGGCATTTTTCTGTTCCATCATCCACCTCACTACAGCGCACGCCATATCTTGAGTGTATCTGAAACAATTTCCGCTGACGATGGCAATAAAAAACCCGGCTGGCGCCGGGTTTTGGGGGATTACTTGACGGCGTCTTTGAGCGCCTTGCCTGCCACAAAGGACGGCACATTCGCGGCTGCAATCTGGATCTCTTTACCAGTTTGCGGATTGCGACCGGTACGGCCAGCGCGATGGTTCACCTTGAAGGTACCAAAACCCACCAACTGCACAGCATCACCTTCTTTCAGGCTCTGGGTAATACCATTGATGATCTCTTCCAGAGCAACTTTGGCCTGAGCTTTGCTCAGATCTGCTTTGGCTGCAATTGCATCGACAAGTTGAGCTTTGTTCATAACATTTCCTTTATGATCGGGCATTTAGCACCGGGCCACTCTATTCAAAAAAAAACACTCAGGCAAAGGCTTTATCAGCCGGATTGGCTTGAATGCTGGGGTTTTCATCAAGATCTGCGGAAATAGTCACATATCTCGCCCCTTCGTGATCGTAATTGACGGGAAGAGGAGAGCAAATGATGGCGCCTTGTAATCAAAACACCACCCGGTGTAACAATATCCCCATGCCCCTATTGACGGTCAACCGGATTTTCCCTAGTTATAGGAAGGTGTCGTCAGTCCATAAAAAGGCCGGAGGCCTGTCACGATAGCACTCCATGCCTATGCCCCACGGAGGGAGTATGTTAACTGAACTGGAACAAACCAAACGCGCATTGGCAGGAAAGCACAGAGCTATCGATGACTGGCTGGACGCCAGACAGGCACTGCTGGTCGAGTACATGCGCCTCGCCGGCTTGAAACCCACCCGCAACAGCAAGCAGCGCTCGCTCCCGGGCCATGTGGAACTGCAAAGTTTCTGCGAGCAGCTGGTCGACTACGTCAGCGCCGGCCACTTCGAGATCTACCACCATGTGGTGACCGCTTTCGAACAGGCCAGCGGCGACAAGCTGGAGCTGGCCAAGCGCATCTACCCCCATATCCGCGCCTGCACCGAGTTCGCGCTGGAGTTCAACGACAAGTACAGCAACGCGGACGAGGCCCAGATGCTGCTGCTGGATGAAGACTTGAACCAGCTGGGCCCCGTGCTGGAAGATCGTTTCAAGCAGGAAGATCGGTTGATCAAGGCACTGCAGGTAGTAGAGTCACTCAGCGCCCAGCAGGTTTGATATCCAATTTCGGAGCCAGTTCAAGATCCTGATGTGCAAGGTGCATTACACTCTATGTCATGACCTCTAGCACCCGTACCTATTGCTGACAGGAGATGAGAATGTCCGAGCGTCGCCGTTTTTCACGGATCCTTTACTTGACCATGGCCGATCTCGTCCAGGGCGATAAAAAATGGCGGACCCAGCTGGTCGATATTTCCCTGCAGGGCGCCCTGCTGATCCGGCCCGATGACTGGGAAAGCAATGACGACAAAGAGTACTCACTCAGCTTCGTGCTGAGCGGCAGTGACATCGAGATCAAGATGCAGGTCATGCTGACCCATGAAGCCAGCAAGAAGCTTGGGTTCTACTGCCACCATATCGATATCGACAGCGCCACCCATCTCAAGCGGATGATCGAACTCAACGTCGGCGATGAAGAGTTGCTGCACCGGGAGCTGGAACAGCTGCTGAGCGAGCATCTCGAGCACCCTCACCCCTGAGCCACTGCCCCTATCACCCAATAAAAAGGAGCGCCCATTGCGCTCCTTTTTATTGCCCGTCTGCGAACCCTGTTCTGCTTACAGCGCCTCCAGCGCATCAGCCAGCTTCTTGACCGGCACCACTTCCATGCCCTCGATGGGATGCTTGGGCGCGTTGGCATGCGGCACTATGGCCCGGCGGAAGCCATGCTTGGCGGCCTCCTGCAACCGCTCCTGGCCGGAGGGTACGGGCCGGATCTCGCCGGACAGCCCCACCTCGCCGAACACCACCAGATCCTTGGGCAGGGAGTGATCGCGAAAACTGGAGACCATGGCCAGCAACAGGGCCAGATCCGCACTGGTCTCCTCTACCTTGACCCCGCCGACCACGTTGATGAAGACATCCTGATCCGCCATCTGCAACCCGCCGTGGCGATGCAGCACTGCCAGCAGCATGGCGAGCCGGTTGTGATCCATCCCCACCGCCACCCGGCGTGGATTGGAGAGCTGGGAGTAGTCCACCAGCGCCTGCAACTCCACCAGCAGCGGACGCGTGCCCTCCCAGATCACCATCACGATGGAGCCGGGCGCCTGCTCTTCACCGCGGCTGAGGAAGATGGCGGAAGGGTTGCTCACTTCCCGCATCCCCTGCCCGGTCATGGCGAAAACCCCCAGCTCGTTGACCGCCCCGAAGCGGTTCTTGTGGGAGCGCAGGGTGCGAAAGCGGGAGTCGTGGCTGCCGTCGAGCAGCACGGAACAGTCGATGCAGTGCTCCAGCACCTTGGGACCGGCCAGGGTGCCATCCTTGGTCACGTGGCCCACCATGAAGATGGCAACGTGATTCTGCTTGGCATAGCGGGTCAGCAGGGCCGCCGCTTCCCGCACCTGGGAGACGGACCCCGGCGCTGACTGCACATCCGCCACATGCATAACCTGGATGGAGTCGATGACCATGATCTGTGGCTGCTCCTGCTGGGCAATCAGGCAGATCTGCTCGACCGAGGTCTCCGACAGCATGCGCAGCTTGTCGGTGGGCAGGCCGAGGCGCGAGGCCCGCATCGCCACCTGCTGCAACGACTCCTCACCGGTGACGTACAGAGTCTTCATCCGTTCGGCCAGGCCACACATGGTCTGCAGCAACAAGGTCGACTTGCCCGCCCCCGGGTTGCCACCGATCAGGATGGCCGACCCCGGCACCACGCCGCCGCCAAGCACCCGATCCAGCTCCTTGAAGCCGGAAGAGAAACGGGGGATTTCGGTGGTGGCGATCTCCGCCAGCGTCTGGACCTGGCTGCCGACGGCGCCGGCATAGCCGCTATAGCGGGCACTCTTGCCCGGGGTCACCGAGCCGAGGCGCACCTCGCTGATGGTGTTCCACTCCTTGCACTCACTGCACTGGCCCTGCCAGCGTGTGAAGTCGGCGCCACATTCGGTACAAACATAGGCAGTTTTGTTTTTGGCCATGGATAACTCGGGGACAGGATGAATTCCTGCTTGATATACTTGTTTGCGACCGACAGATCAAACCCAGAATCGGAAAAGTGACTTTCCGTGGCAGGAACACATGGAATCAGAACAACAACAGCACCTGATTGAACAACTTATTCCTCTGCTCAGAGAAAAGGATTTCGATGACATCTTCAATCGCCTGACCCAGGACGAGAACAGCAACAGCCGTTTTCTGATCAAGATGGAGCTCAAACGCAAATGCACCCCCTGCCGCCGGGTCATCGACATGCGCGACGAGCTGGGCGATGAGTGCCTGGTGCACGAGTTCGAAGGGATCACCCATTTCATGCCAGCCGAGGCCATCGGCCTGTTCCAGTCCCAGTGCTACCTCTACAAGGATGACTACACCCTGGGGGTCTACGAGGCGCTGCAATACTGGCAAAAATACCAGCATGGCAAGAGCGATGGCCAACTCCAGCCCCCCGTCAGCCCGTTTCGCCAGTACGACGTCAATCCCATCTCCTTTGCCAGCTACTATGGCCGGCGCCAGGAGCGGATGCACTTCAGCTCCCCCGTGGTGATCAAGTTCGCCGATGGCGACAAGCTGTTCGCCAAGAGTTCCGATCTCTCTCTGGGCGGGATCCGGGTTTCGGTGCCCTATCTGCCCAACTACCAGACCGGCGCTCAGGTCGAGGTGTTCTTCACCGGGCTGGAGCGGGATCACCCCAACCCCGTCCTGCACCATTCGGTCAGCTACCAGATCCTCGGGGAAGAGAGCAAGGAGGGGAAATACTGGCTCAGGCTGATCAAGACCGGCGAACACCCGGCCTTCGACCAGTTTCTGAACGATTTCATCGAGAGCAACAAGAGCCGCTACCGGGTCAGCGTCGACTACCTGCTCTCCGCCGCCATCATCAAGGGGTATGAGCAGTTCTACCTGCCACGCATGACCGGCATGCCGCTGTTCTTCGGCTCGGGCGACAGCCCCAGCCTCGAGATCGCCCTGCGCACCGAGAACAACCAGCACATCCTGGAGTATTGGCGCGACGCCAAGAACCGCGACATGCTCGCCAGCCTGTTCTCGGCCACCCGCATGCAGGCCCTGTTGCCGGCGAAGGGAGAATTGAAAGAGACCCTGATCTACTGCTTTACCCACTCGGTGCGCAGCCACCTCTACTTCTTCTCCGCCACCCGGGAAGAGCTGCTGCAAAGCGGCCTGATGTCGCTCTTCTTCCAGGTGGGAGCCCGTCGCCCCAGCTGGCGCGTCTACAAGTTCAGTCTGGAGCGCTGCGATCTGCACGAGGCCGATCTGGCCAGTCAGCAGGGCAAGGAGAGCCCCCAGCTGCAGGACATGCTGCTGCAGGAGCGGCTCAAGCAGATAAGCTACGTCGGTCTGCTGCAGCAAGTCGGCCTCGACAGCCAACGGGAAGAGTTCCAGTTCGACGCCTCCAGCCAGCACAACGCCAACGAGCTGCAACGCTTCGGTCACGACAGCAGTGCCGCCCCCTTCGAGATCGAGACGTTGCACTATGTCCAGCTGCGCAAGGAGGCTCGCTACATCCACAAAACCGCCGTCGCCATCAAGCACAATGGCAGGGCCTGGCTCGGCTGGACCCGCGACATCTCGGCCCACGGCATGCAAATCGAGCTGGAAGAGCCGTTCGAGGGAGCGAAGGACGATATAGTCACCATCGCCCTGCCGCGCCTGCAGGAACTCTCCAAGAGCATGGATCTGCAACGCCTCCCCTACCGGCTGGTCAGCATCAACCTGACCCGCACCGTGCTGCACCTGTGCATTGAGGGGGATCCCGAGCGCCACACCGGCCGCCAGTTCTTCAAGCTGCTGATCGAAAGCAACCAGAACAAGCTCAAAGCGGCCCAGGAGCAGCGCCGTTATCGCGGCATGGCGCGGGCACTGCGCAACATCTATACCCACCACATCTTCTGCACCCCGGTCTACATCAACAAGCTCAAGGGTGCGCCCAAGCCGGCCTCGGTCGGTCACGCACCACAGCCGCGCAGCCTGTCGCGGCTGCTCAAGGCCTGTGCCGAGCAGGGCGATCAGGACAACCTCTACCCGCTGTTCCAGGGGGAGTTGCTCAAGCAGCTCATCATGAACCCGCTGCGGGCCATCGAGCGCGAGGATCAACCGCAGGAGGAGGAGGTCTATATCGCCAGTCTGCAGACGGCGACCGGCCTGCCCATCTTCACCAGCAGGCTCGCCAGCAGCTTCCAGAACGTGGCGGAGAAGCGCAGCTTCATCGAGCAGGCGCTGCGCCAGGGGGAGTTCTACTCGGTGCTAGTCGGCATCTCCCGTACCGGTCGCCCCGATACCAACTTCATCGCCAACGAGCTGGACTACATCGCCAAGTTCGCCATTCACAAGGCCAAGAAGCTGGAAGAGGAGCTGTGGAGCGTGGTGGGGGTTGGCGAGCTGACCGATACCAGCCAGGCAACGCTGTTCCGGCTCGGCATCACGGCGCCCATCAAGTAAAGAAGAGGGCGCCGACTCGAGGCGGCGCTACACCAAGCAACAAGCAATGGCGGACCCTGGGTCCGCCATTGTTTTTCGCATTCTTGTGGCTACCAGCCCCCCGGGGGTTCCCCCATCAGGCCGCCTGCGGGTTGAGCAGCCATTCGAGGATCTGCGGGAAGTGATCCTCCTGCGCCTGGGGTGCAGTCAGCATGTTGATGTGGTCGTAATCGAGCCGATTGCCGTTGTCCCGGCCAAGCCGGGTATGGCGCGCAGCCGAGCCCATCTCGGCGCTGAAGCGGCGCACGTCGGTCGGGTGACCCAGCACCTTGTCCGCCTTGGCCGAGATCATCCAGAGCGGCGGCCAGTTGACCCGGGCGGCCGCCTCGTCATAGGCGAACCCGTCGTTGGGATCCTGCCAGGGGCCACACTTGACCCAGGGGATAGTCTCCTGCAGGTAGCGCAGCGGCTCGTCATCCGCCCCTATCTTCAATCTGCGCGCAGCCAGGAAGCCGTTGCGGCTGGCCAGCCAGGGGGCCAGCCGGTTCCAGATCAGATCCACCTTCAGCCAACGCTCCGGATTTTGTACCGACACGCCGCGCT
The DNA here is from genome assembly GCF_040908225.1 of Aeromonas sp. R5-3. Classification (NCBI taxonomy): domain Bacteria; kingdom Pseudomonadati; phylum Pseudomonadota; class Gammaproteobacteria; order Aeromonadales; family Aeromonadaceae; genus Aeromonas; species Aeromonas sp. R5-3. The sequence goes on from NZ_JBFODH010000009.1 coordinate 44,002, forward strand.
TGGTGCCAAAAAACACCAGGCTGGCCACCTGCTCCGCCAGCTCGGGAAAGCGCACCAGGGTCGACGCCATGATGACGCCGCCCCAGGAGTGGGCCATCCAGTGCAGCTTGAAGCCGGCATGACGGGCGGCAATCCAGCGGTGCAGGGCCGGCAGGTCCTCGGTGATGAGCTCATGCTGGCCATGTTCGGCCTGCTCGGCAATGGCCGGCGTGCTGAGCCCCCGCCCGCGCAGATCGGCCACATAGACCTGATAGCCGTGGCGGGCCAGAAAACAGGCCAGCCCCTTGCCCGACTCGGTATAGAAGATGCGGCCGTTCTCGATGGCGCCGTGCACCATCAGGATCGGCTCGCCATGTACCGCAACCCGCGGCTGAATGTGGCGCACGTGCAGCCGATGTTCGCCGCAGGGAATAAACAGGGATTGCTGTAGCAGTTCCATTTTGAGACTACGTCCTCCGTGACGTGGGGTTGAGTCCAACCCTAGTGGGCTCAGCGCCTATCCCAGCGCTGCTGGCGGCAGGCCAGGGCACCGAGCAGGCAGATCACCCCTTCCAGATCGTGGTGGTTGAGGGTGGCCGCCGCCTGGGCCCGCACCAGCGGTTTGGCGTGGATGGCGATGCCGAGCCCGGCCACCCCCATCATCTTGAGATCGTTGGCACCATCGCCCACAGCCACGGTCTGGCCAGTGGCTATGCAGTACTCCGCAGCCAGCTGCTGCAGCACCTCGGCCTTGACGGCGGCATCGACGATGCGCCCGCTCACCTTGCCGGTCAGCTGCTGCCCCGCCACCGCCAGCTCGTTGGCGAAGATGGCGTCCAGCCCCAGCTCCCGCTGCAACTGGCCGGCAAAACGGGTGAAACCACCGGAGGCGATCGCCACCTTCCAGCCAGCCTGCTTGAGAGTGTCGATCATCAGTTGCAGGCCCGGCATCCAGGGCATGTTGGCCGCCACCTCGTCGAGAATGGTGACCGGTGCCCCCTCCAGCAGGGCGACCCTGGCCCGCAGGCTGTCAGAAAACTCCAGCTTGCCCTGCATGGCGGCCGCAGTGACCGCCGCTACCTGCTCGCCGACCCCGGCCAAGCGGGCAATCTCGTCGATGCACTCGATGCGGATGGCGGTGGAGTCCATGTCCATCACCAGCAGACCGGGCTCAGCCAGGCTGGGCAGGGCCGGCAGATGACACAGATCGATATCCCACTCCTCCCCCTTGAGCGTCTGTACCAGAGCGGGTGAGAAGCGATCCGTGCCCAGCAGCAACAGGGGTACCCCGGCCTGCATGGCGGGCGGATAGAGCCGTGCCTGCAGCCCGTGCCGCGCCAGCAGTCCGGCCAGCCTGCCGAGATGGTGGCCGCCAAGGGTCCGACCGAACAACACCAGCCAGGCTCCATCCAGCGCACTGGCGGCGGGCAGCAGCGCCTGTGGCGTCGCCTCCCACCAGGGGGCGCCGGACAGGCACTCGGGCCACTCTGAAATCTCTGCAGGCAATTGGGACAACAACATAGGGATAACGCCTTCCTTGGTGATCATGGGGTTAACAAAACTGGCCCAGAGTAGCGTATTGCTTTTTGTACAGGCAAGCGCCAAGATCCCGCCACTCCTTGTCAGCAAAAGGCTCAACGCTTGCGTCATCTCCCCATCAAACGTGTGCTCAGTCTGGGTGCCGGTGTCCTGCTCGGACTCTGGGTGCTCGCCGTGCTCATTCATATGCAGGGCGAGAGCCAGGCCTCGCTGCACAGCGAGGCGCGCAACCGGGCCCAGGCACTGGTGGCCTATGCTGCCAGGGACATGAAACGCTGGATCAAGGAGGAGAAAAACAGCGAGCTGGAGCGGCTGGCCCGGGATCTGGCCGCCGAGCCCGAGATCCTCGATGTCACCCTCTACGATGCCCGCGGCATTCCCCTCGCCCAGTCGGACAATGCAGTGCCGCTGGACAGCCTGCTGCCCATCGGCGACAACAACAAGTCGGTCCCCGAGCAGGGCAAGGGGCGCATCCAGTTCGTGCAGGAGATCCTGGATGGGGAGCAGACGCTGGGCTATCTGCGCATTACCCTGGAGGAGCAGCAGATGCTGGCGGACAAGGACACCCGGCTCAAGGTGGTGCAGGAGAAACAGCGGCTGATGCTGCTGGTCGCCCTGCTGGCCGGGCTGCTCATCTCCTACGGGGTGCGCCGCAACTACATGCGGGTGCGCAAGCACAAGAAGAAAAGCAAACCGGTCGAACCGCAATAAGACGGTGCGACCTCATCGCCTTGTATACAACCCAGGCAATGCCACCAGCAGGAGCGCTGTATGATTGCCCCCCCTCTTCCTCTGGATGAAGAGAGCCGACTGGAACGGCTCCGCATCCTGGGCTTGCTTGACCGCGAGCCCATCGACCAGCTGGATCGCCTGACCCGGCTCATCACCCGCCATTTCTCGCTGCCCATCGCCATGGTCTCGCTGACCGACGTGAACCGGCAGTGGTTTCTCGCCCGCACCGGGGTCACCCTGTGCGAGATCAGCCGGGAGCACTCCTTTTGCGGCCACGCCATCCTGCGCCCCGACATCATGCAGGTGCAGGATGCCAGACTCGACCCGCGCTTTGCCGACAACCCGCTGGTGACGGGCGAGCCCCACGTGGTCTTCTATGCCGGCCGGCCACTGCGGGCGCTGGACGGCGTGGTGCTCGGCACCCTCTGTCTGGTGGATCATGCAGCGCGCCACCTCGACGAGGAGGCCTGTCGCGATCTCGACGACTTCGGCCGCCTGGTGGAGAACACCCTGCACGATCTGGAAAGGCGCCATCAGGTACGCAGCCTCAACCAGGTGCTGGAGGACAAGGAGCACCTGTTCACCCTCACCTTCAACCAGTCCTCGGTGGGCATGGCCCTCTCGTCGGTCGAGGGACGCTGGCTGCGGGCCAACCCGGGGCTGGAGCGACTGCTCGGCTACAGCGAACAGGAGATGCTGACGCGAACCTGGCACGCCATGACCCACCCCGAGGATCTGCCGCGCGAGCTGGCCCTGTTCACCGCCCTGCTCGCGGGGCAACGGCAGGATTACCGGCTGGAGAAGCGGATGATCCGCGCCGATGGCAGCCTGTGCTGGGTCCAGCTCAGCGTGACCCTGTGCCAGAGCCGCACCATGGCTCCCCACATGATCGCCGTCTTTGCCGACCTCACCGAGCGCAAGCAGGTCGAGGCCGAGCTGCTACAACTGCAGCAGGGGCTCGAGCAGCAGGTGCGTGAGCGCACCCGTGAGCTGTCGAGCACGGTGGAGCAACTGCATGGCGAGATGCGCGAGCGCGGTGCCGTGCAGCAACGCCTCTGGCAGGAGCAACGCCGGCTGCAACACATGCTGGAGCACACCAGCAACGCCTTCCTCGAGCTCGACGAGGCGCTGGTCATTACCGGCTGGAACCCGGCCTCCACCACCCTGCTCGGCTGGCACCCCGAGGAGATGCTGGGACGCACCCTGCCCGCCCTGCTCGGCAGCGCTCACCCTCTGCTGGCGCTGCTGACCCATCCCGAGCGCGCACAGCGCCGCCTGGAGTGCGACATCGGCACCCGCAGCGGTCGCCAGGTCCCGGTCGAAGTGAGCGCCGAACGCTACCAGTTCGACGGCAAGGTACGCCTCGCCCTGTTCCTGCACGACATCAGCGCCCGCCGCCAGGTGCTGGCGGAAATCGAGCGCGGGCGGGCCCGGTTGCGGGCCATCACCGACGGCCTGCCGGTCACCATCAGCATGGTCTCGCCCGAGGGGCGCTATCTGTTTGCCAACCAGGCCTACTGCCGCTACTTCGGGCTGGATCCCGAACGGATACGGGAGATGAGCGTGCGGGAGGTGATCGGCGACGCGGCCTACGGCCGGGCCATCGCCCATCTGGAGCGGGCCCTCGCCGGCGAGCAGGTGAGCTTCGAGAATCGTTTCGAGCTGCCCATAGGCCCGCGGGATCTCAGGATCACCATGATCCCGAGCCGGGGCGACGAGCCCGGGGTCTACATCCTCGGCAGCGACATCACCGAGTTCAAGGCGCTGCAGAACCAGCTGGAGCACGAGGCGGCCCACGACCCCCTCACCGGCCTGCCCAACCGGCGCGCTTTCACCCTGCGCCTCTCCCGGGAGCTGGAGCGGGTGCGTCAGAATGCCGAGACCCTGGGGCTGCTGTTTCTCGATCTCGACGGCTTCAAGCGGATCAACGATCAGCTCGGCCACCACGTCGGCGACGCCCTGCTGCAGCGCTTCGCCAGCGTGCTCAGTGCCGAGGTGCGCCCCGGTGACATGGTGGCGCGCCTGGCCGGCGACGAGTTCACCATCATACTGCCGGCCCTGCGCCAGCCGGAGCTGGAGCTGCCCGCCCTGTGCGAACGGCTGCTGGCGGCCATGGCGGTACCGGCCGACGTGGCCGGCCACCAGCTGCCCCTCGCCGGCAGCATCGGCGGAGCCATCTGCCATTCGGGCCAGTATTGTCACATCGACGACCTGCTGCACCGGGCCGACAGCGCCATGTACCGGGCCAAACAGGCCGGCAAGGGGCGCTTCGCCCTCGACCTCTGATCTTCCCTCCTTGAAATGCAAAACGGCGGCCCGAGGGCCGCCGTTTTCATTATTCATGCGCGAAGGGGATTAGTTGTCGCCCAGCAGGACGGAATCCAGCGCGATTTCGATCATGTCGTTGAAGGTCAGCTGACGCTCTTCGGAGGTGGTCTGCTCACCGGTACGGATATGGTCGGAGACGGTGCAGATGGTCAGTGCGCGAGCACCGTACTCTGCGGCCACACCGTAGATGCCGGCGGCTTCCATCTCGACACCCAGGATGCCGTATTTTTCCATGACGTCGAACATGGAGGGGTCCGGGGTGTAGAACAGGTCGGCGGAGAAGATGTTACCGACGCGCACGGCAACGCCCTTGTTCTTGGCGGCCTGTACAGCATTGGCAACCAGATCGAAGTCGGCGATGGCGGCGAAGTCGTGATCCTTGAAGCGCAGGCGGTTCACCTTGGAGTCGGTGCAGGCACCCATGCCGATCACCACGTCACGCAGCTTCACGTCTTCACGCACGGCACCGCAGGAGCCGACGCGGATCAGAGTCTTCACGCCGTAATCGGTGATCAGCTCTTTTGCATAGATGGAGCAGGACGGGATGCCCATGCCGTGGCCCATGATGGAGATGCGACGACCCTTGTAGGTGCCGGTGAAACCGAACATGTTGCGCACGTCGCACACCTGTTCGACGTTCTCCAGGAAGGTTTCGGCGATGTACTTGGCGCGCAGGGGGTCGCCCGGCATCAGCACGGTGTCAGCAAAGGCGCCATCTTTCGCATTGATATGAGGAGTTGCCATTCTCTTGATTCCTTCACACTAGGTTGAGTTTTATTGTCTTTATTGGTTGCCCGCCGCCGAGGCGACGGGCGGGTAACTTACAGGAAGCTGGTACCGTACGCCAGTTTGGGCAGACCGTGGTACGCCGCGATGCTCTGGCCGATGTCGGCAAAGGTCTCGCGACGGCCGACGGAACCGGCCTTGACCGGCTTGCCGTAGAACAGCACAGGGATGTACTCGCGGGTGTGGTCGGTGCCGCTCCAGGTCGGGTCACAGCCGTGGTCGGCGGTCAGCACCACCACGTCGCCATCCTGCATCAGCTCGAACAGCTCCGGCAGGCGGGAGTCGAAGTACTCCAGCGCATCGGCGTAGCCCTTCACGTCGCGACGGTGACCGTAGGAGGAGTCGAAGTCGACGAAGTTGGTGAAAACGATGGTCTGGTCACCGGCCGCTTTCACCTCTTCCAGGGTTCTGTCCCACAGCTCGGTCAGACCTGTGCCCTTCACCTGCTTGGTGATGCCTTGCTGGGCATAGATGTCGGCGATCTTGCCGATGGAAACCACCTGACCGCCCGCTTCCTTCATGTAGTCCAGCACGGTCGGCGCCGGCGGCAGTACGGAGTAGTCGTGACGGTTGCCGGTGCGCTTGAAGTTGCCCTTGCCGCTGCCCACGAACGGACGCGCGATGACGCGGCCGATGTTGTAGGGCTCCAGCAGCTCGCGCACGATGTGGCACAGCTCATAGAGCTTCTCGAGGCCGTAGGTCTCTTCGTGGCAGGCGATCTGGAACACGGAGTCGGCGGAGGTGTAGAGGATCGGCTTGCCGGTACGCATGTGCTCTTCGCCCAGATCGTCCAGCACCTGGGTACCGGAGGCGTGGCAGTTGCCCAGATAGCCCGGCAGACCGGCCTTCTCGACGATGGCATCCAGCAGCTCCTGCGGGAAGCTGTTGTGGTGATCCTTGAAGTAGCCCCACTCGAACAGCACGGGCACGCCGGCGATCTCCCAGTGACCGGACGGAGTGTCCTTGCCGGAGGAGAGCTCCTGGGCAAAGCCGTAGGCACCGACTACCTCGACGTCCTTGTTCAGGCCGGCCGGGAAGGTGCCGCTGGCGAGTTCGCCCGCGTGGCCCAGACCCAGCTTGCTGAGGTTCGGCAGATTGAGGGCGCCACGGCCTTCGATCTCACCGGCGGCGCAGGCCTTGGCGATATGGCCAAGGGTATTGGCGCCCACATCTCCGAACTTGTCGGCGTCGGCGGCAGCGCCAATACCGAAAGAGTCCATCATCAGAATAAAGGTACGTTTCATGGGACTTCCCCTTGTTACAAATCAGCCAGACCGATGCGACGGTAGACCTCGGGCAGCGCCTCTGGTCGGGTGTCACCGATCTTGACGGCGGCCTGCACCATGCTGGCAGCCTGAGCGAATTGCTCTTCAGTTTGAGCGTGGATCAGGGCGAGCGGCTTGTCTGCCTCGACGCTTTGACCCAGGCGGATAAAGTCGGTCAGACCGACCGCATAATCAAGTTTGTCACCGGCAGCGCGACGGCCACCGCCCATGGCGACCACGGCCAGACCCAGTTCGCGGGTATCCATGGCGGTCACGAAACCGCTGTTGGCGGCATAGACGGGGCGCACGATGGCGGCTTTGGGCAGGTGATGATCGTAGCGCTCCATGAAGTCGCTCGGGCCACCGAGGCCGGTCACCATGCGACCGAAGATCTCGGCCGCCTTGCCGTTGTCCAGCACAGCCTGCAGTTTGCGGCGGGCATCGCTGTCGTCGCTGGCCAGGCCGGCGGAGATCAGCATCTCGGCGCACAGCGCCATGGTGACGGCATGGATGCGCGGGTTGCGGTATTCACCGGTCAGGTAGCGCACCGCTTCGCGCACTTCCACCGCGTTGCCGGCGCTGGAGGCCAGCACCTGGTTCATGTCGGTCAAGAGCGCTGAAGTACGGCAGCCGGCACCGTTGGCCACCGCGACTATGCTCTTGGCCAGCTCCTCGGATGCTTCAAAGGTCGGCATGAAGGCACCGGAGCCCACTTTCACGTCCATCACCAGCGCTTCCAGCCCGGAGGCGAGCTTCTTGGAGAGGATGGAGCCGGTGATCATGGCGATGGATTCGACGGTGGCGGTGATGTCCCGTACCGCATAGATACGCTTGTCGGCCGGGGCGAGATCGCCGGTCTGGCCGATGATGGCGACACCGGCCTCTTTCACCACTTTCAGGAAACGATCGTTGTCGACCGAGGTCTGGTAGCCGGGAATGGCATCCAGCTTGTCGAGGGTACCGCCGGTGTGGCCCAGGCCACGGCCGGAGATCATCGGCACGAAACCGCCGCAGGCAGCGACCATGGGGCCCAGCATCAGGGAGACGACGTCACCCACGCCGCCAGTGGAGTGTTTGTCGACGATGGGGCCGCCCAGATTGAGGTGGTCCCAGGTCAGTACCATGCCGGAATCGCGCATGGCGCAGGTCAGGGCAACCCGCTCATCCATGGTCATGTCTTTGAAGTAGACCGCCATCGCCAGTGCCGCAATCTGGCCCTCGCCGATGGTGTTGTTGGTAATGCCCTGAACGAAAAATTGAATCTCTTGGGTACTGAGCGCTTCACCGTTGCGCTTCTTGCGAATGATTTCTTGAGGCAAAAACATCTTTCATTCCCTCCGCCATTGCTGGCGTTACACAAGTCTGAATCCTTGCCCGCACCCCACACGGGTGGGGCGCAACAGGGCGGACAGCGGTCCGCCCTCTCATCAACCTATTAGTAACCGCTGGTGTTGGCCGGCTTGTCGCCATGCCCCAGCGTGGCCAGCAGGCTGGCCAGCAGGCTGGATGCACCAAAGCGGAAGGTGCGGGCGGATACCCAGTCCTTGCCCAGGATCTCTTCGGCCATGGCCAGGTACTGGCCCGCCACGGCGGCGTCTTTCACGCCACCGGCCGGCTTGAAGCCGACTTTCGGGTTCTTGGCCTTGATCACTTCCATCATGATGCGGGCAGCGAGCGGGGTCGCATTGACCGGCACCTTGCCGGTGGAGGTCTTGATGAAGTCGGCACCGGCGTCGATGGAGATTTCGGAGGCGCGACGGATCAGCGCTTCCTCTTTCAGCTCGCCGGTCTCGATGATCACTTTCAGCAGCACGTTGGCGCCACAGGCTTCCTTACAAGCTTTGACCAGATCGAAGCCGACCTGTTCATTGCCGGCCATGAAGGCGCGGTACGGGAACACCACGTCCACTTCGTCGGCACCATAGGCCACGGCGGCGCGGGTTTCGGCCACGGCAATCTCGATGTCGTCGTTGCCGTGCGGGAAGTTGGTCACGGTCGCAATGCGCACGTCGGCAGCGCCGATCTCGCGCAGGGTCTTGCGAGCGATGGGGATGAAACGGGGGTAGATGCAGACGGCGGCGGTCAGGCCGGCCGGTGACTTGGCCTTGCGGCACAGGTCGATCACCTTCTGATCGGTGTCGTCATCGTTCAGGGTGGTCAGGTCCATCAGATTCAGGGCGCGCTGGGCGGCCAGTTTCAGATCAGTCATTCTGTTCTCCAAAGTCTCGATGTAGTCCGAATTCCAGGGCATGGTGCTGCCTGTCGCAACGCAACCGGCAAGACGCGACTCCCGGAAAAACGGGAATGGAATTGCAGCGCAACTGCACGGGCAATAGGCTGCAAATAAGGCAAGAGCCCTGTCACTTTCTTACAAAAGTGCGGACTTGGTTCCATGAAGACTTGAGAAAGGCAGACAAGGTCTGACCCGACTTCCCAATCAATTCCATTTGACCGCCAACACCCGATTTCATCGGGCATTAGTCAATGCCAGCACCCTGCTGGCAATGCCTATTTCAGCCGAGATACCCCTTGTTTGCAAGCCGGATTTGCCATTTTCAGAGGTACCTCACATCTGGCAAATCCGGTACTGGAAAGTGCGTTAAGAGAAGAAACGGGTGAGTATCCAGGAGTATGCCAGGCCCCCCAGGTAGACTCCAACGATCCCCATCACCCCGGACAGTACGGGCGGGGCCGGGATCGGCAATTTGAGGAAAGAAAACAACAAGCCAACGATAAAGCCGGCTGCCATCGCCAGTAGCACTTCATTCATATAACCTCCGATTTGACTCATTTTATTATTAGTTTAGAAAGGAAAACGGTTGTCACCGCTCCATACACGAACGCCACGGCAGATGCCGTGGCGTTCGTGGTTATAGCTGTCAGTCAGGCTGACATTACATGCTGGACAGCGCCAGGAAGAAGCCTGCGATGGTCGCAGACATCAGGTTGGACAGAGAGCCGGCCAGTACGGCTTTCAGACCAAATTTCGCAATGGTGCCGCGACGGTTCGGTGCCATGGAGCCCAGACCACCCAGCAGGATGGCGACGGAGGACAGGTTGGCGAAGCCGCACAGGGCGAAGGAGATGATGGCCTTGGTGTGGTCAGACATGGCCACGCCATTGATCAGCACTTCATCCTTCAGGTACGGGGCGAAGTTCAGGTAGGCCACGAACTCGTTGACCACCAGCTTCTGGCCGATGAAGGAACCGGCAACGACGGCTTCACTCCAGGGCACACCGATCAGGAATGCCAGCGGGGAGAAGATCCAGCCCAGCAGCAGTTCCAGGGAGAGCTGCGGATAACCGAACCAACCACCCACACCGGAGAAGATGCCGTTGATCATGGCGATCAGACCGATGAAGGCCAGCAGCATGGCGCCGACGTTCAGGGCCAGTTGCAGACCGGCAGAGGCACCGGCGGCGGCGGCATCGATCACGTTGGCAGGCTTGTCTTCCAGATCGCCATCGGCATTGCTCTCGTCGTAGCTCGGGGTCTCGGTTTCCGGCACCAGCAGCTTGGCGAACAGCAGACCACCCGGGGCAGCCATGAAGGAGGCGGCGATTAGGTATTCCATCTTGACGCCCATGGAGGCGTAACCGGCCAGTACGGAGCCGGCGACGGAAGCCAGACCACCACACATGACGGCGAACAGCTCGGAGTCGGTCATCTTGGAGATGAAGGGACGCACAACCAGCGGCGCTTCAGTCTGACCCACGAAGATGTTGGCAGTGGCGGAGAGGGATTCGGTACGGGACGTGCCCAGTACTTTCTGCAGGCCACCACCCAGCAGTTTGATGACCCACTGCATGATGCCCAGATAATAGAGAACGGCGATCAGGGAGGAGAAGAAGATGATGACCGGCAGTACGCGGAAGGCGAAGATGAAGCCGCCACCACCGAACACTTCGAACATCTTGTTGCTGACCAGACCACCGAACAGGAATTCGATGCCGTTCTGGCCATAACCGATGACGCTGGAAACAGCATCGGATACACCCACCAGGATGTCACGACCAACCGGGACGTACAGCACGAAGGCACCCAGGCCAGCTTGGATTGCAAAGGCACCGGCAACGGTGCGCACTCTTATTGCTTTGCGATTGCTGGAGAACAGCACCGCGATAAGGACGAGCGTTGCCATCCCTACCAGACCCATTATTAGATTCATTATTTACACTTCCTCTTTAGTAGCACCTTCCAGCTTGTTAACAACTTGTATCTCAAAGCCATCAATCAAGGGTGCGCATTATACTAATTACGGTGCGACAAAGTAGAACGCTGGTCACATTTTATAAGCATGAAATGCGCTAGAGGTCGTCAAATTAGACCGCAAACGATTTTTACTCCCCCCATTTTTTATCATGTCGCTAGCAACAGTTAATCAGGTGTTAATTTTCGACTTACCCAACTGGAAGGTACGCAGAGTGGATTCATGTAACACCGAGGCAACATGTGCCAGCGGTTGCTGCCGCAAATCGGCCAACAGTTGCGCAATGATTGGCAGATTGGCAGGGGTGTTGGGCGCCCCTTGCTGACCCTGCAGCGGCATGTCGGGGGCGTCCGTTTCCAGCAGCAGGGCCTCCAGCGGCATGTCGCGCACCGCCTCCCGGGTCTTGTTGGCCCGCTCAAAGCTGATAACCCCGCCGATGCCGAGCCGAAATCCCAATTGCCAGAACGCTTCTGCCTGCTGCAGGGAGCCGCTGAAGGCGTGGATGACGCCCCCGCAGGCAGGGCGCAGACGTCTGAGGATCTTGGCCACCGTGTCGTTGGCACGCACCGAATGGACAATAAGGGGCAGCTCATGTTCCTTGGCCAGTTCGACCTGGGCCTCAAACATCTCGAGCTGTCCCTCCTGCGGCACGTGGGAGCGCAGGTCCAGCCCGCATTCGCCCACCGCCACCAATCCACGGGGGCGCTCCGCCAGCCGTTGCTGCAACCGGGTCAGCACCGCCGGCGTCTGACCGCCCACATACCAGGGGTGCACGCCAAGGGCATAGGAGATGCCGTCATGTTCTGCCGCCAGCGCCATCACCCGGCCCCAGTTTTCCTCTCCCACCGCAGGAATGATATACTCGCCCACCCCTAGCTGACGGCACTCGGCCAGCAGCGCCGCCCGATCGGAATCGAAGACCGGAAAATCGAGATGGCAATGGGTGTCGATCAATTGCATGTCACTCACCTGTTTGTCGTAATTAATGGGTCCATATCATGATGAAACGCACAAGCCACGGCTTTACCCTGATAGAACTGGTGCTGGTCATCATAGTGCTGGGGATCCTGGCCGTGACCGCTCTGCCCCGCTTCATCAATCTCAAGGATGACGCATTAAAGAGCACGGTCGCGGCAACGGCGGCCAGCTTTGCCAGCGCGGTCCAGCTGGCTCATGCCGGCTGGGCGGTCAAGGCGCAGGATCAGGCGCTCTACAATCTCGGCAGCATGGGGCAACGCAATCTCGACATCAACCGCTATGGCTGGCCCGCCGGCACGGACGAAGATCAGGGGCGCAAGGGGATCGACGAACCCTATGTCGCAGGTCAGGGCGACTACATCTCGGTGAGCAACCAGTCAGACTGCCGTCTGCTGTTTCAGGGGCTGCTGGACAGCAGCTACACCGTCGCCTCGGTCGATCAGGATCCCGATCAGCAACTCAACGCCGACTACCTGTCCAGCGAGCTGACCGCTAACCAGATAGATAAAGAGGGAGAGCCGCACAGCAACTGCCGCTACACCCTGCGCGACTCCATAGGCCGCTTCCCCGCCTATCCCGACGGTCTCTCCTTCGACTACAACAGCGTCACTGGTGCCGTGACCCGCAATTTCCAGTGAGCGGATCCGACTCGGCTTGCGGCTCTGCCTGCGGCGCCTCATCCTGTTCCCGGCGCACCGGCACGCAACAGCGCCGGTTCTCCGGCGTGAGCCCCCACTCCTCACACCAGCCATCGTAGCGAGCCAGCCAGCGTAACAAGATACCTTTCATCCGCGCGTTCTCCTCTTCATCAAGTCGACGGTTGCTCCGTCATATCCCCGCTCGCCGCCAGGAGCAAGCCGGGCAAGCCGGGCAAGCCGGGCAAGCCGCATCATGGTGCCCCGGGTGACAGCAGCAACCCCATGCTGATCTCGTCCACGTAGCCATCGTCCAGCCGATAGGCCTGTCGCCGCAACCCCTCGTCCCGGAAGCCGCACTTGCGATAGAGGGCGTGCGCCACCTCGTTGTGGGCCATCACCCCCAGCTCCAGCCGCTGGATCCCTAGCTCGCCGGCGGCCGCGATCAGGGTACGCAGTAACCGCTCACCCCATCCCAACCCGCGTGCACTCGACCGCAGCCCCATCACCACCAGGGCGCAGTGGCGGTTGCGCGCCAGGCCACCGCCGATGAGCACGGCAAAGCCCTGCACCTCCCCGGCCAGCACCAGCAGCCACATGGCCTGATTAGGGGCCGCCGCCATGGCCTCGAGCCGCTGGCACTGCCCCTCGATGTCCGAGGGGCGCTCCCCCGCCTCATACAGCATGAAGCGGGTCTCCCTGTCCAGTTGCCCAAAGAAGTGATCCAGCGCCGCCGCATCCTCCACACTCGCCAAACGAATCATCACCCTCGCTCTCCCTGCCTGGTGGTTGCGCCGATCCACGGCCATAAAAAAACG
>NZ_JBFODH010000009.1:57491-109259 GCF_040908225.1 Aeromonas sp. R5-3
GTCGTTTTTATCAGAGCCATCTGGCTAATTCAATTCACGCCTGGGTGGGCAGGCTTAGCCGAGCAACCGCTTCGACGTCCATGGCGCGAGTGGGGACCAGCGACGATCAGGCCTTGGCAGGCAAGCTCAGGCGGGCGACAGCCTCTACGTGCATCGAGTGCGGGAACATGTCCACCGGCTGCACCTCGTCCAGCACGAAGCCCTGCTTGACCAGCCAGGCGAGATCCCGGGCCAGGGTCTGCGGGTTGCAGGAGACATAGACCAGCCGGCGCGGCGCCATGGCCACCAGGGTCTGCAATACGGCCTTGTCACAGCCCTTGCGCGGCGGATCCATCACCACCACATCGGCACTCACCCCTTCGGCGTGCAGGGCAGGCATCAGCTGCTCCGCCTTGCCGACGTGGAACTCGGTCTGCTCGATGCCGTTGAGGGCCGCATTGCGGCGGGCGTCGCTGATGGCGCTCTCCACCGACTCGATCCCCACCACCTTGGCGGCCTTGCCCGCCAGGAACAGGGAGATGGTGCCAATACCGCAATAGATGTCGAACACCGTCTCGTTGCCGGTCAGCTCGCAATACTCCAGTGCCTTGGAGTAGAGCACATCGGTCTGGCTCGGGTTGTTCTGGAAGAAGGAGAGTGGCGAGATCTCGAATTCGAGCTCGTGGATCTTGTCGCGGATCACCCCGCTGCCCAGCAGCACCCGGTTGTGGTCCCCCAGAATGCGGTTGGTGCGCGCCTCGTTGATATTCTGTACCAGAGTCGTGACCGGCAGATCCTGCAGGGCGGCCAGCAGCTCGGCTTCGAACGGCAGCTCCTCACCCAGAGTCACCAGCACTACCATCAGCTCGCCGCTCTTGAAGCCCTTGCGGGTCATCAGGTTGCGCACGCAGCCGGTGTGGGCCACTTCGTCATAAGCCGCGATGTCATGCGCGCGCATCCAGTTGCGCACCCGGGCGTTCAGCTCCACGTGCAGAGAATCTTGCACCGCGCAGTCATCGGCGGTGATGAGATCGTGGGAGTGCTTGCGGTAGAAGCCGATCTCGGCGCCGGCCTCGCAGCCACGCACCGCGTACTGCGCCTTGTTGCGATAGGCGAACGGCGTCTCCATGCCGAGGATGGGATTGACCACGGCCTCCCCCAGCCCGACCTGCTCCAGGGCGCTCTGCACCAGGCTCTGCTTGAGCTTGAGCTGGGCCGGATAGGCCAGCGGGCGCACCTGGCAACCGCCGCATTCTGTGTTGGGGCAGAAGTCGGCAACCCGGTCGGCGGAGGGCTGGAGCAGCTCGGCCACCTTGCCGTGCAGGTAGTTGGGCTTCACCTCGGTCAGTTCGACCAACGCCTGCTCACCCGGCAGCAGACCTTCGACAAACAGGGGGCGGTCGAACAGGCGTCCTTTGCCATCTCCTTTGTCGGTCAGTTCCAGGATCTCGATCTGGTGTTGATGTCCCACTAGCGGCATGAGCGGCTCCAAAAGTACATATATAAGAGGGTGATGAGCCGACCCGGCCGACCCATCAAGAAAAGGTGGCAGAGTTTAGCGGAGATCCGTCCAAATTGCAGGCATAAAACAGCAACAAGACAGAGGACATTGCAGCTGCCCGCTTTGTCTGCCGAAAAATGCTATCGCCGGCGGCGATCTCGGGGATGTGCTCTATCGGGGGTGATGGCGTCAGAGGCGAGCCGCACCACCACAGGCTCGGGCATCAGAGTTTGCCTTCGGCAAACGGACATAAAAGAACCGCCGGCATGGCCGGCGGCAATATCAGATGGCGGATTACAGGCTGTAGGCCTTCTCGCCGTGGGTGGTGACGTCCAGCCCTTCCCGCTCCGCGTCTTCTTTCACCCGCAGGCCGATCAGCATATCCACCAGCTTGTAGGCCACCACCGAGATGATGCCGGACCAGAGGATGGTCACCCCCACCCCGATGGCCTGGATCTTGACCTGATCCAGGATGGAGTAACCCTCTGCCACCTGGTTGGTGACATAGTCCCACACCCCGGTGCCGCCCAGATCCGGGCTGGCGAACACCCCGGTCAGCAGGGCACCGAGAATGCCGCACACCCCGTGCACACCGAACACGTCCAGACTGTCATCGGCACCCAGCAGCCGCTTGAGACCGTGAACCCCCCACAACCCGGCGACACCGCTGATGAGGCCCATTACCAGGCCACCACCGACACCGACGAAACCGGCCGCCGGGGTGATCACCACCAGCCCGGAGACAGCGCCGGAAGCCGCGCCCAGCAGCGAAGGACGGCCCTTCATCACCCACTCGGCCAAGGTCCAGGAGAGGGCCGCCGCCGCCGGGGCCACCCAGGTATTGATGAAGGCCAGTGCCGCCGTGCCGTTGGCTTCCAGCGCGGAGCCGGCGTTGAAACCGAACCAGCCGAACCAGAGCAGAGAGGCCCCGATCATGGTCATGGTGAGGCTGTGCGGGGTCATGGGGTCACGACCATAGCCCAGACGCTTGCCCACCAGATAGGCGCCGACCAGACCGGCCACCGCCGCATTGATGTGCACCACTGTGCCGCCGGCAAAATCCAGCGCGCCGTGCTGGAACAGATAACCGGCCGTCGCTGTGGCCGCTGCCGCGGCATCGGCCGTGGTATAGGCATCCGGACCCGCCCAGTACCACACCATGTGGGCCAGCGGGATATAGGCGAAGGTGAACCAGATCACCGAGAACAGCAGCACGGCGGCAAACTTGATGCGCTCGGCAAAGGCCCCCACGATCAGGCCGCAGGTGATGGCGGCAAAGGCCCCCTGAAACACCACATAGATGAACTCGCTGATCCCCACCCCCTTGCTGAAGGTGGCGGCGATGGAGTCGGGGGTCACCCCCTTGAGCAGCGCCTTGCTGAAGGAGCCATAGACGCTGTTGCCTTCGGTAAAGGCCAGCGAATAACCGTAGATCACCCACAGCACGCAGATGAGCGAGAACAGGGTGAATACCTGCATCAGCACGCTCAGCATGTTCTTGGTGCGCACCAGGCCGCCATAAAACAGGGCCAGGCCTGGAATGGACATCAGGATCACCAGGGCTGCCGACAGCAGCATCCAGGTATTGTCCCCCTTGTTGATGGTCACCACCGCAGGTGCAGTCACCACCTCTTCAGCCCAGCTGGGGGCGGCCAGCAGGGCAATCAGCGCCAACAGGCCAGTCATCACGAGTCTCTTGAGCATACAGCCATCTCCTTCCCTGTCGTCCCGGCTCCAGACCGGGTCCATTTCCTGATATGAACATCGACACCGATGATTCACGTACATTTCCATTCGGTACACACTGGTTACCGCTCCCGGTCAGATTCCCTCTACGGAGCGGCATCATGGCGACATAACTGCTTAAAAGCACAAAGCGGGCCAACTTAATAAGTTATTTAAAATCATAATGTTATTCTTATGACAGAGAGGAGGCGCACCAGATTGGCGCATGGGACGCGCTAACATGAGCGAATGCGCACTTCTGCTGTGCAGGCAGAGCAAGCCGCACCGAAATGGAGCAAGGCGGGACATGGCATGACCACAGAAGTGTACCCGGCTTGCCGATATCAGCCGGAGAACAGAAGCGTGACAAGGAAGGGGAAAGGCGGAAAAACAAAAGGCCATCATTGCTGATGGCCTTTTGTCATGAATTTGATGGTGCCCGGGGTCGGACTCGAACCGACACGGTTATTCACCGGCGGATTTTGAAACCATCGCAAGCTATTTAGAATCAATAATTTGCATTACTTTCAGGGGGTTGCTTGTGGATGACTGAGGCTCATTGGGTGTCGCTGGTGAGCGCTGCCGCCATTTTGCCGCCATCTTTCAACGCGGTGATCGGGTTGAGTTTGACGGCGTCTTCAAGGTGGTCCGGGGCAAAATGGGCATAGCGCATGGTCATCTTGATGTCGGTGTGACCGAGGATCCGTTGCAACACTAGGATATTGCCACCTCCCATCATAAAGTGGCTGGCAAAGGTATGGCGCAAAACGTGGGTGCTCTGACCGGCAGGCAATTCAATCTCGGCGCGCCGTATCGCTTTCTCGAACTCGGCATAACAGTCGCCGAACAACCTGCCGGTGCGCTTGGGCAGCAATGCCAACAGCCAACCCGCCACCGGTACGGTGCGATTCTTCTTACCCTTGGTACGAGTGAAGGTAAGCCGGCCGATGCCAACCTGTGAGCGGGTCAGTTTCTCGATCTCTGACCAGCGGGCACCAGTCGAGAGGCAGAGCATCACGATCAGCCACAAGTCTTTCAGTCCCGCACAGGCAGCCAGCAACCGTTCAATCTCGTCCTGATTCAGGAATGCCAACTCGGACTCTTGTACCTTGTACTGACGTAGCACCTCTAGCGGATTGCCATGAGCCCACTCACCCAAGCGGCCGAGTTCATTGAACACAGCCTGCAGGTAAAGCAGTTCGCGGTTGATAGTCGTCGGTGATACCTGCTTGCGCTGACCAGGCACATAAAGTTCACCGGCCAGTCGCCGCTCGCGGTAAGCCGCAAATTGCTGGGCCGTGAACTCTGCCGCTCGCGGGTTGCCCAGTGCATCAGCTAACCAGTTCAGCTTGTCACGGCGTCGCTCACCATCGGCCAGGGTTTGGCCGTGGCGACCATACCAAAGCGCCACCAAGTCACTCAGCCGCCGCTCATTTACACCATCCGCATCTGGCTGTTGCCAGGGCTGGACCAGCATGTGTTTTTCCCATGCCAAGGCTTCGCCCTTGGTGGCGAAGCGCTTGCGTTTACGGGGGCCATCACGGCCCAGAGGATAAACTTCAGCCAGCCAGAGCTTTGACTTACCATCATCGATCTTACGTACGCTCATTATATAATCGTTTATACTTTATGTATGATAGATATATACATCGATGGGCTATTTAAAATATGGAGGCCGCTATATTGCGCCTCCACCCTAGACATTATTAGACAGCTTCTTGCTCCTCCGGATATGGAAGGTCAGAAGCAGGCCCCCATCCCTTTCTTTCTTCCATATTATAAGTAAATGCATAAGGACCATTCTCAGTAGTGGAGACCTTACCACCACGATGTTTTATAGCCCTAACTACAACTTTCTTTGGATGATCCTCGTCCTCTTTAGAGGCGCTTATTGCAGAACGAAATTTGTACTCTCCAGCGGCATATGGTCGATCTAATTTTTGTCCTAGCCAAACATCGAGTACCTCTGTGTCTACATTATGACGCGAACCATGATGAGGTACTTGAAAATCTGTAATCTGCGGAACTTTTCCATAAATTGAAATGGCGTATTGAGCTGCACCATTTAAGGCTAAACGACCAGCGTCACCAGTAAGAAGAATATTTCTTCCATCAATAGAAGCATATTGGATAATGCTCATATTATTTTCTTCGCTGGTGTCCGACGCAGGAAAACTCTCTTCTCCCCATAAAGCAGCAATTAATCTACTAACCGCCTTTTTAAAGGAACCGAAAACACTTTCAGTGCCTGCGATGGCACTTTCAGAGTATGTATCTGGGGTTTTATCAGAATCTGCAACAAGATTAATATAACTGTCTCTAGATGGCCAAAGCACTCTGAAGTTACCAATCTGCTTCCCTTGGAATGGCTCTTTTATTGGGATGCCTTTCTCTAAAGCAATTTGTTCTAATGCATACAGATTTGAATATAGTTCTTGAAGATGCTTCTTTAAATTATCAACATTTGTCCATCGCTTAAATCTTTCGATCAACTCATCAGCATATTCCCATGGTCTCAGCATCCAAAGCTCATCCACCTTATATTTCTCAAGGATGGTCCTGAGCCCTCCAGCATGATCTCCATCATTATGCGTAACAATGACTCGATTAATACGATGGGTCACGCCATAATGTTCTTCTATATGTTCACATATTTTTTCACCAGTAAATTGATATCCACCATCGACAATATGAACTTCTGACACACCATCGACCACAGTCTTTATTGTAATCGCATCACCACTCTTGGATGAGCCAACCTGTAAAAAATCGATAACAAATGAATTAGACATTTTTCCCTTGCTCCTCTTTATGTTTAGCCACTCGGCTGGTTATATATGACGTCTGTTTTCTATACGCAAACAAGAACAACACAAAAAGAAAAATTACTATTATATAGATTCCATTCTCGTGGAAAAACGATACTTTCTTACATATTAAATCATACAATTTAAAAACAAAAAGACAAAACAATGTAGATGCTAAGGTTCTGTACATATTATTGACTTCTGACAGTACTTTAATAAAGTCATTATTTCTCTCAGCGCTAACATAATCACTGTATTCAGCAAACTTTACAAATCCGACTTTTTTCAAAAATGGCTCAATAATAATAGAACCTATCCTGCTAATAATAAGCCCCAGAAAATAATAGAAAAACACCCCGGTGACAATGTCTTTCTGAAGCAATGAAATATTAGTAACAAATTCATTTAAAACTACAAAAACAACGCCTGGCAAAAGATAGTTAAATATGTTGTATGTAGATAGCTTGTTTAGAAAGTCCGTCATATATAACTCCTCATATGGCTTTAGTCGTACCGAAATCGGTATGTAGCTTACAAAAACTCAAACCAATATCGCTGCCATTTTGTTTACTATCGTTTTCTGAAAGTTCGATGCTCAACCATCACGCCGATGATCTCGATGTGCTGCCGATCGGAGTGCATGGTGGGGTAATCATCGTTAAGGGGGACTAACTCAAAAACTTCTTGTCCGTTCTCATCGATACCACGGGGGCGGTATTTCTTAAAGGTGGCCTCTTCGCCGCCGTTCTTGGCAACCACATAGTCACCAGGGCGCGGTTGTTCGTCAGGGTCCACGATCACTAGGTCCCCTTCATTGAAAAACGGAGTCATGGAGTTGCCACGTAACCAAAGGCCAAACCCACAAGGGCCGATATCGACGCTGGCAGCCACATACTCAACATTGCCATCAAAGCTCGTGGCCTGTTCGCACATCCCACGCCAGTGGCCCGCCTGAACATAACTCAGAATCGGCACCCGGTTCCCCTGCGGGATCACGGCTGGCTCAACATTCGACAACTCAGGCGACCCCTTGCCCGTAGAAAGCCAGTGAGGGGACACCCCAAATACTTTCGCTAGTGCAATCAGATAATCCCCGCTAGGCGAATGTTCACCACTTTCCCATTGCGATACCGATGCCCGGCTAGCCCCAACAAGTTCACCCAGCTTTTGCTGGGTAAGTCCTTGTTTCTTCCTTAGTTCTTTGATGCGTTCACTTTTCATGTTTAGCACTCTAAACAAAACGATGTCAAAAGTGCTTGCCTCTCGTGTTAAGCGGTCTTACCATTCGGAAAGGTAAGCGTTTTTGACAAAGTTAAGCGTTCTGACAATGGAGGTTTTGTGAAAAAAAGTGATGTCCTTGAGTATTTCGGTGGTGTGAGCAAAGCAGCAAATGCGCTTGGGATTACGAGATCGGCAGTTTCCCAATGGGATGAAACCATTCCAGAAAGCAGTGCTTACAAGCTCGAGTCACTGACTGGCGGCCAGCTGAAGGCTGACCCCACTCAATCTCGCCCTACGCAGTAAGGGTTGCTCCTATGCCACCACGTCATATCAACCCAGCCGTTTCGCATGCTCCGCCGGCGACCGTCAGCGCGATCAATCTCGTGATCTCCCCTGATACTCCGCCGCTGATGCCCATCGCCAAGTTCGCCGAGTGGGTTGGCGTCTCTGTCGATACCGCCCGCCACTGGGTCAAAACCGGCCGGCTAGATGTATTGGAAAAGACACGAAGCAACGAGCTGGTCATGGTGAAAGTGCATGTTTTTATCGCCAAGCAGATGGCCAGTGCTTTCCCCACGGTCCAGTTCAGGCTGGCGGCTTAACCATAACGACCTTTGGAGGGAAATCAGAGTGTCGAATACCACCAGAAACCTACACCCCCACTACCGCAGTGTCTGCGCCGGTTTCGTGAAGGATCGCAATGTAGAAAAGCTGGCTGCCAGCGTGGGTATGTCGGCCCATGTGCTGCGCAACAAGTTCAACCAGCAGCAGAAACACAAGCTGTCGGGTGACGACTTGATCGCGCTCTACCAGGTGACCAAAGACGAAACGCTGCTCGATGCCCTGCTGTTTGAGTGTGGCCTGACGGCTGTCGCCATTCCCGATGCCGAGCGGGCGCCATCCCTGACCCACCAGGTGATCCAGCTCAACTCGCAAATAGCGAGCATCGGCCAGCGCACCCTGGAGCTCACGGAACGCGGTCGCATCACCAGTAACGAGCACCGTTCTTTCATGAGCATTGCCGCCGCCGCGATGGGCTCAGTGGCGCTGCTGATCAATGACGTCGAACAGCGATTTCAGGTGGTGTCGCCCCTTGCGGCACTGGCGATGTGAGGAGGAGGAAAAGATGAATTTACGAGCAAGTGCAGCCGAGAAGGCGCTGGCAGAAATGCGTGAAGCGCTTTACCACGCCAATTGCAGGGTTGCGAAGTATTGGGGCGAGCTCAATCAGCCGCAACGTCGAGCCATCTGCAATGAAGCCGAGTTACCCAGTTCGCTGGCAAGACCTGAATTCCCACTCGGGGAACGCGACCGCGAGGCCCTTTGTCTGGCCATGCGCCGCCTTGGGTACCAGCACCTGTTTCACGGCGCGGTCAGCCTCGAAGAATGGCGCACCGGTTTGATAGCACCACCAGAAGAAAAACCAGAGGTAACAGGACCAGCCGACCGGCTGGCGAAGAGCAAGGGCTTGTTGATGACACTGGTCAACAACTCACAAACCGCAAATTGCGGGCAAGAAAAAACCCCGATCACTGGTGCCGCAAACACCTAACGGGGCTCTCTATCAACCACTTATCAAGGAAAGTTGACATGGCAACTTTAGCAATCCCCTGCGCGCTGCGCAACCGCAAGATCCAGAACAGCCGTATTGCTGGCCCATATGCCGCCCGCTACTCGGAAAACGACCTGACGATCCTGAGCCAGCGCGCCAACGCCCTGGTCTGGGCTTCTCTGTTTGGTCACATCAATCGCCTTAATGCCCATCAAGGAGCCTAACCATGACCCTGCACAACTCTGAAATGCCGTCCATGACTGCCCTCAATGCCAGTACCCGCCAACGCCTGCGCCAACTGCGCGAATTTCTGGGAATGAGTCGTCCCAAGTTTGCAGCGCAGTTAGATATCCCGCCCACCACCCTCAAGAACTACGAGCTGGGCTATCGCGAGATTGGCGGCGGCCTGCTGCTGCGCATCATCAATACCCCTGGCCTGTCTGATTACGCCGTATGGCTGATGAAAGGCTCTCTGATCATCCCCGAGCAAGTCCGCCCTGCCCATCCCAACTAATCCAACAAGGGGCTGCTTCGGCAGCCCCTGGAGCAATGCACATGGAAGGATTCAAGAGCATTGGCCGGATACCGGCCCAGATACAGGCAAAAGCGGCAGTAGTGCTGGCCTGTCAACGCCCTCGCCGGCTGCAATCCGGGTGTGGGGATGTCATTGCAGTGGGCTACCGATACCGCCTGTTTCGGCCCTGTGGGGCCAGCGGTTATCAGCTGATGACCCACGAACGGTACAACAAACTGACCGTAAGAAAGCGTTGAGGAAGTAGCTATGAGTGACGCAATCAAGATAGCCAGCCAGGCCCCCAAGCTCATCGAGGGGTTGCTGGCCGACATGTTCTCCGCCCGGGCTGATGACAATCGGGTGTGCCTGGGCAGCGTATGGTCTGGCCCGCAGCACATTCAGATCCAGCTTGTGGCCACAAGCAGCCCAGACGCGCTGCTGGATGATGACAGCAGCGATGATGAATACACAGAAACCGGTGAGCCGGACCAGCCGAAAAGCGGGCTGTGGCTCCACTGGCAGAGCTACCGAGCCGACTACATCGGCGCCTCTAACGCCACCTCTGGGACTGATGCGGCTGAGGTGCTCGCCCTTGGGGCGATCCGCTCCATCTACTGGTTGGCACTCGGCCAGGGGGAAACTCCGCTTGCCACCGAAATCGGTGACTGGTGGAAAGAGTGCGCCCCCCTGCATGGACTGGGCGAGGTGATCCGATGACCGAGCACACTCCGGATTTTTCAGCTCTGCAAGCGGAAGTAGAGGCCGACATTGCCACCTTGTCCGCCATCGCCAAGGTCAAGCTAGCAACCCTTCGTCAGTACCAACGCCAGCTCCTCACCTTACGAGAGGCCCGCCTGCCAGCGCCCAAATACGCCCTGTGCCGCCTGCTGTTCGAGTGCAGAGAGGAGCGCCGCGCCCGTATCGAAGCGTTAGACACAGTCGCTCACCAAGAGCGGTATCTTGCCCACCTGCGCTGTGACGAGCCCCTGCCCTTCTAATGCGGGACTACCACGCCGATCTGTTCGACGCCAAACCCATCTCCCCCAGGCAGCCTGCTGCCTGGAAATTGGTAGCATCCACCAAAGCCATGGCGCGCCGCATTATGGCTTGTCGTCGTGTCTGGCTCTGCCCACTCGACGCATCCCGCCTCCCTGCCGCTCGGCGCAGGGAGCTCGCCGGCGGCGATATCAATACCCGGGTCGAGGCCATCAAGAGCTATTTTTTCGGCATCCCTGGCGCCTATGCCCTGGACTGGGCGCTTGACCTGCTGGAGCGGCCGATCCCGCGTGAAAACGGCGGGTCAGGGGTGCAGCTGCCCGGTGATCTGATCGCCGAGTTGTTCGTGGGCTACTGCGCCCGTCGCGCCCCGGACGTGCTCAAAGGCGTGGCGATCTGCTACGACGCCAACCGCTGGCTATCAAGCCGCATCACGACCCTGCGCCAGGTGCAGAACGTGATCCCCGAACCACTCGAAGCGCTGCGCACCAAAGAGAGCCGCGAGCGCCTAGCCGTCAACTACGCCGAACGGGTAACCAGGCTGTTTAATGCCATCACCGATTTCGGCGCAGAGCAGGTGCCGGCGATCCGTTTGTGGAAGGCCTGCCGCCAACCGCTGGCCGCCTGGGGCATGCTGCCCCGCCTGCCCAGGTTCAGAACGGCCGCAAGCCGCGACGACTTCATCGCACACCACCTTATCCGCTGGCTCGACCCCAAATGGTGGGCCAGGCGTATGCGCAAGATCTGGGATCAATACAACGAACATTGCGCCATCCTGCTCGGCAAGGTGCGTAAAGGGGTATCCGCCTACGTGTCCAGCCAGGGCCTGCAGGCCTTTATCGAACGCCAGCGGATGGCGGCGGCCTGGCTCAAGGACATGGAAGCCTATAACGCCCAGGACGACATCACCATCAGCTTGGAAGATGCGGTAAAAGCCTCCATCGCCAACCCGGAGAACCGCCGCCATGAGTTGATTGTTCGGGCACGCGGCTTCTCTGACGTGGCAGATGAAATGGGTTACGTGGGCCTGTTCTTCACCTGGACGGCCCCGAGCCGCTTCCACCCCTGGAAAACGGTAAGAGCCTCTCAAGCCGGCGGACCAGACAGCACTGAAGAGAACCCCAAGCACGACGGCTCATCCCCTCGCGACTCGCAACACTACATCAGCGAGCTGTGGAAGCGCTGCCGTTCTGCCCTCGATCGCAACCTGGCCAAGCGGGGGGAGTTCCTAGTGGCCGACCCTATCGACTATTTCGGCTTTCGGGTGGTCGAACCCCACCACGACGGCACACCCCATTGGCACCTGCTGATCTGGGTCAAACCCGAGCACCAGCACAGGCTGATCGGCATCCTGCAGCGCTATGCCCTGAGCCATGACAAAGGCGACCTGGAACGCAAACGCCACCCGGACAGCAAAAAGCCCTATAGCGATATCACGCCCCGCTTTGACTGGAAGGTAATGGACAAGGAGAAGGGTGGCGCCGTCGGCTACATCGTCAAATACATCGCCAAGAACATCGACGGGTACCGGGTCGGCGACGAAGGCGATCTGGAAGCCGAGACCGCGGCTACCGAAGGCGCCCGTCGGGTGCGGGCTTGGGCCTCGCTCTGGGGCCTGCGCCAGTTCCAACCCTTGAAAGGGCCACCGGTCGGGATCTGGCGGGAGCTACGCCGGCTACCTGGCCGCCTGCAAGAGGCCAAGGGGATCGTCGTGGCCCCGCTGGCCAGCCCCATCATGGAAGAGTGCCGGCGCTATGCCGACGCGGTGGACTGGAAGAACTTCACCCAAGCCATGGGTGGCCCCTGCTGCCGGCGCGATGAACGCCCCTTGAGTATCCACCGCACCGCTTTTGCCGAACCCAATCAGTACGGCGAACCGCAAACCAAGCTTGTGGGCGTGCGGGCCGCTGACGGCCTCATCCAGCAGACCCGAGTGGGGGAATGGGTGCTGCGTAAATGTGGTTCACAGAGTACCACCGAGGCCCAGGGCAGCGGGTTTTGGTCTGTGGGCGAGCGCAGCGAGTTAGTGGGTACCGAGCGAAGCGAAGGGGGTTTCCCCCTTGGAGCTCTGGCAACAACTGTACGCGACGATCTCAAAGGATTTAAAGAGGATCCATTGGGCGGCATTAATCTATTCCATTTGGGGCTCGGTGATGAAGAGGTGGCCATGGTCCGACGCGGCTTGATTGTCAGAGCGGGGGACCGGTCTGTTTGCATCCGGAATGGTGAGTTGAAAGTGACCGAACGGCACCCGTTCGAATCACCAAACGAGCCATCACCGTATCAAATTGCAGCCGAAGCCAGACGCCAGGAGGCAAAACGCCAGACGGAACTCAAGGATGTGCGGAGCTTGCTGGCCGAGTCGGGAGACCCAGCGGCCTGGCTGGCCAGCATGACGGCCGCCAGCGCCGATGATGCCCTGGCGTTGCTGGAGGCCCTGGGGGATGGGGACGCCGAGGCAGCCCACACACAGCTTGACCGGCTGCGCGAAACTGTCGATCTGCGGACGTGGCCACAACCACCAGTTGAGCGCCGCCAGGAGACAATCAGTAATGCCGAGTTCTTCGGGTTGCCAGCTGATGGTCAGCGCTCTCCTGCACGCAAACCAGATGTGCACCACCTCATTGCCCAAACGACCAGGACACACTTGTCCAACGCTCGACCAGAGCATCGCGAGGCGCTGCTCACCCACCTGATGGTCAAAGCCGATGCCATGACACTAGGCGGTGGTGACACAGTGGCATTTGTTGCCGATTGTTTACTGGCATAATTGAACAAGATATTAGAGTCGTTGGTTACCATAAAACACATTTATGCGCGGTCAGGCTTGGGGGTAAGGCAAAGGGGCCATAGGCCCCTTGGTGTTCTTATGCCGATAACTAGCTTTATCGGCATCATTATCAACCCACCTTTTCCAGTGATGCAGCATTCAGCACGATGGTTTTGAGCGAATACGGTGAAAAACCAGACATCATGGCAAGACTTGAATGACCAGTTTGCTCTCTAGGCTTACGCTCTAGATAGCTACATGTAATAGCATCGCCATTAATGAACTCAACTCGCATCTTAGGAACCGCAACATTATTTTCATTCCGATAGGACACTTCATCACCAACCTTGAACACTTCTGACATAGCCAATCTCCCAAATGAGCACCATGCTCCGATCGGATATTGCCTAGCTTGCAAGGCGGATGCAAAGGCGATTGTCGTCAACGTGCAGTAACTCCAAGAAAGAGATAACAGCCCTTCGGGCTGGGTTTTCAATGGGCCGTCCAGGGTTTGGCTAAGGTGGAAGAATTCCCCCGTATTACTGCACGGAGTTTGGCCATAGATAGCTCCAGCAAAAGAAAGGTGACTAGCGCAGTCTGTCGCCCTCTTTTTGCTGGCCGGCAAGCGAAGCGCGGCAGAGCACGCCATTTGTTATTGATTATCAAGCTCATACAATGAAGAATACTCGGACGAGCATCACCAGCTATGATTGAGGATTTATGAAGAATATTGTCTTGCTGATGGCATCCCTTGTATTGGGCGCATGTTCACAAACTCCACATGGCGATGCGAATGTGAAGCCATTTGTTGCGAAACCAGGAGCATCGACCCCTCTGGATATGAGCAAATGGGAAGAGAAACGTAGCGGGTTGATTCCTGCCAGAAATGGCAATGTCATCTCCGCAAAGTTTTTTAATACGTACCCTGTTCCGGTCACCATCAGTCGACTCGAATTCCCTGCAACAGAAAATGTTGCATGTGCCATCAAGTCAAATGCACAGATCGTTGTACAGCCATACACCATCACTGACATTGACTTGATTGATGCCGCTACTCTGGCGGAGTGCCACCCAGATTTAGTGACTCACAAAGGGGCTAAGTTCATTGGCGTTCCCAATGAACATGATTATGCAGAATCCACTCGCACAACGGGTGTCATGCTGCAATTTGATGAAAAAGTCTATAAAACGAAAGGTACCACTACCATGTCATACCCACTTGTCTTTGATACTCGCAACATGTCATATAATTAAAAAAATGAAAAAGGGACGCATCATGCGCCCCTTTTTCATTGTCCCAGGTTGAGTTCCCGCTGCAGAGCCTGTCGCCCCTCTTGACTAAGCGAGTTGATAAGGCTCAAGGCCAATTGGCTGGTCGTTCGACCCGATGGGCTCAGTGGATGACTGTATGACATCTGGGACACCCAGCTGTGTCCACATTCTGCATCCGTGCACTGGCAGTACAGATCGGCGGTATCACGGCTCAGGCGGTGCGTCTTGGTGATGCGCCCCAGCTCCCCACATTCCCGACAAAATACCCGCACGATTCCCCCTGATTCCATTGATAAGAGACCATAATTTTATACCAACGAGCTATATATTTATACCACATGGTTGATTTCCTGAGATGCGCCATATTCATCCGTAGGTTATGAAATCGTGTTTTGAAGTGACATCTCGCTGTTACATCAGGATCCTTTTGCCTTAAGCAGAGGGACAAGCGTACTACCTAGATAGTTATTTTAAAACAACCATGTCAAACATACTTATTTGAGACGAAATTTTATTATAAAAACACGGCCAAAAAATGTAATTTAATATATATAAAAATCGGCCGTTATTTTTTATTCTACAGCCAAAAAAAACAGCAAAAAATATTAACATTTAACACACCATTTATTTTCAAGGTTATCAATTGAAGCCGCGTGATGTGTATCACACTCCTCCGTAAATTTTAATGATTTAATCTTTTTGCGGATTCAATCACCGCTTAATAGATTAAACCAAAAGGGATTTCATTATGAAAGTTGCTATTAAGAAAGTAGCCTTGGCTATATTTTTGTCTTCAGCATGTGCAAATGCCTCTGCATTAACTAGTTGGACTCAAGATGAAATTATCGTAAAACCAAAAGGAGGAGACGTCTTTGGAAATGTAATTCCAAATGAGTTGTCATATAAATTTTCCTACAATGGTGACGAACTATCTGCGGTCAATATGCTATTCAAAACCGGTGATAGTGGGTACGATGCAGATAGCATCTACAATGCCATTGTTGGTAGCCATTATTTTAAGTATGAAACTGATGCCGATGGGAAAAAACGTCTAAAAGCCATAGTTCTATTTAGTCAAGGGCTTGATCGTGTAACAGGAACCAAAGATCAGATTGCAGAAAAATACTCTCTTAATGCAAAAGTAAAGTCACCCACGTTCCCAATGGCAGGAAAATGGATCCTTGTTGTCTCTGAGAGAGATGAAAGTGGTCGCGCTACAGTAGTTAATAAGTTCGGGATTGGCACAAGTCTTCTTCTTGCAATGCAAAAAAACGTCAATTCTTCAAAGCAACCTCTTGATGGGATTAATTTTGATGACCCCTCTATTGGTAGCCCAATCGGTGCATTTGTTATCACTTATACCGATAAAGAAAAAACAGACTTCAAAGAGGTAAGAACATATTCCATGAGCTCTGCACAGTGCTCTACATGTCCTTTACCTCCAGTTACAAAACCGCTCAAGAACTACCTATACGAACCAAAAATTAGTTATATTTGGGATTATAAGAGCAATGGTGATTTTACTACCACCTTCAACTATATGATGACAGATGCATTTCAAAGAAATGTAGTTCCATTTTATCAACAGGAAATAAAGGTTGAAGATACAAATCCAGATTCAGGACGTGTCGGAAGAATTATGGAGTATGCAAACAATGTCTACAACCTATCCCATCAGGCACAACCACTGCCTATGTATGAATATATATTGAAGGATGAATCACGCACCTCTGTCATTGTAGACGAATACCTGTTTGGTCTCTCTATGATGGGAATCGGAGTGCCACAAGAAGACAATAGGGATATTAACTTTGCCAGTATTATAAGTTCATCTCCTGACTCAGGAGCTAACAGTGGCGAGAATTTCATCACTGATTTGTTGGTAAAATACCTTGATAAACGCTTTAATGGCCTAGGGTCATTAATATCGCAGGCGGGCTCATTTGGCCCATCTGCAAACTAATTTACACTATGAATGGGTATCTTAATAGATACCCATTCATTATTAAAAAAGAAAGCTATCGCTATAACAACATTTTCCTTTACAGATTATCCTTAAAACAGGTCAGAGGTCATTTTCGGTGGAATTAATCCTTATTTTGCTCACAAAACTCCCATCATCATTTTTTCTCTGTTAGGCCAGTATCCTCTCGAAAATCTACCTTCAGGAAGTTAGGGAGCCCCGCGCTGTTGATCGTATCCTGGATAAGCTCACACATCGGGAGCGTTTCGTTGCGGGCATAGGTCCGGTCGTACTGCTCAGGGTTGCCGAGACCCGCACCACCATTGGACGGGATGATGCCGGCAAGGGCAGCCGGGAACCGGTGCGCCGTCAGCACATCCTGGGCGGTGATCGCCTTGATGGCCGCAAATTCGTCCTTGGTCGCGATGTCCCCCACTGGGATCAGCTTGATGCCATCGGGCTTGCCGCCCGGGATGTTGACGAACATCGAGCGAAAATTCCCGACCCCCTTGGAGCTTGCGATCATCTCTTTCATTTCCGCTTCCTGGTCATCGTCCATGTTCGGGTCGGTGGCGTAGAAGATGAACCCCATGTGCGCCCCGTTGAGGAAGTATTTGCGCCGGAACATGGTGGCGTCTTGGTTGAGCAGGGCCGACTGCAGGCCCCCCAGGTAATCGGGCTGGCCATACACCTGCTGCACCGGGTCGTACTGGGCCAGCCAGATGATGTCCTCTGCCAGATAGCGCTTGTAGCTGCCGTCGCGCTGCAGCATCAGGAAATTGCCATCCTGGCAGCGGCGCAGGTAGAGGCTCGACAGAGGGTAAAGCCCGACAACCTGGCCAAACCCGTTACGCAATTTCAGCAGGGCCGCGTCCCCGAACTGCAGCAGGTTATGCACAAAGGCGGTGATCACCTCCCGGGGCACGCCCTCGCTGCTGATAAACCGGCCCGATACCATGTTGCGCCGCGCCATCAGGATGGCGCCATGGTGCGCATTGGCGCGGGCGACCTTGGCCAGCCCCTGCCGGTCGATAGGCGGCAGGTAATACTCGCCCCAGGGGCTGTAGAACACGTCCGTGTAGTCGGTCATCCACGCAGTCGGGTCGATGGGCTCGGCCATGGAAAAGCTGACCGAGGGCCGGCTGCCGGTTGTATCGGGGGTGGGCCGCTTGGCCCGCTGATGAAAGCGCTGTTTGCGGCTCATGTTTTCCTCGTTTGCTGATGGCCCAGGTGGATTTGCGGCGGCGCGATGTGTCGAGCGGTTCGTTGTCCACCGCGTGGGCGATGGCAAAGAACACGTCGGCGTGCCCGGTCTCGCTGCTGCGCGATGCCCGGAATGTGAGCTGGCCGCCGCCGGTGGTGCTGCGCTTGATGCTCATGAAGGCCAGCGGGATCTCGATGTCTTCCTGATCCCATTCGATGCGATCTGACTCGACCACATCCACCATCTTGAGTACCAGCCGGGCCTTGCTCTCCACGTTGTAGTTAATGGGGGTGATGGTTGACTTGAACACGGGCTGCAGCAGGTCATACACCCCGCTGCCCACCCCGGAGACGTCGATCCCCAGATAGGTGACCCGGAACTTCTTGGCGATCTTCTCTATCTCGTCCGCCTGGTAGCGAAAGTTCATCCCGCGCCAGAAATGCTTCTCCAGCACCCGGAACTTTTCGCCCGGGAACAGCGGCGGGGCGACCACCACCAGGGTGGCGTTATCGCGGGTCCGGCTCGGGTCATAGCCCAGCCACACCTCGCGCTTGCCGAACGGCTCGGGGTGCCCCGGGGTGTAGTCGCTCCAGTTGCTGACACTGGTCTGGGCCCGCTCCATGTGCTGGAACTTGAACACCGAGGCTTCATCGTCCACAAAGGCGCACATGTAGAGGTGATCGAATACCTCGATGGCGGTCTCTTCGCGCAGCGCCTCGATGTCGATGAGGGTGAACCCCTTAGCCACCGCCTCTTCCAGGGTAAGGATGTAGCGCCACACCCGATCCGGGCAGACTCGCCCCCCGTCGCGCAGTTCGGCATCGGTCGGAAACTCGATAGCCTGGCGAGCCGGATCCTTGCCCTTCCAGTCATCCCCGGTCCACAGCTTGTAACCGCCATGGGCCTTGCTGGACGGGGTAGAGAAAAAGGTCTTGCGCCAGTGGGATTGCGAGCCCATGCCGGTGGCCACGTCGGTGACCGCCTTGAAGTTCTTGATCCAGAAATATTCATCGGCGTAAAAGTTGCCGGTGTAGCCCTGGGCACTGTTGGCGCTGGTTGAGCAGAACACCAGCTGCGCGCCGTTGGAAAGCACAATGGGGTTGCCGCTGAGCTCCACGCCTAAGAACTTGCGGGCAATGTTGATGATGTAGGAGCGGAAGATCTCGGCCTGGGCCCGGGTGGCGGACAGGAAGATCTGATTACCACCGGTCAAGATGGCATCCTCCAGCGCTTCGCCGGCGAAATAGTAGGTCATGCCGATCTGGCGGGACTTGAGGATATTACGGGTGCGCGGGATGGCCGGGTCGTTCTTGACCTCCCGCACGTACAGCTGGTGCGGGAACAGGGAGGCCAGCCACCCCTCGAAGTCTTCGGGGCCCAAGTCATTGACCCAGTTCTTGGTCTTCTTGCCGCCTTTCTTCGGCTTGCTTTCCCCACGCTGGCGGCGACCTTCACTCTCGCCCGCCTCACCAGCCTCGTCTGGCGGGGTCGTCTTCCGGCGAGCCTTGAGTGCATGTTCGCGCTCGGCCAGCTTGAGCGCCTCCACTTTGAGGGCGACGTGGTGGCTGATGAGCCGGTCCATCTCGGCCAGGTCGGCGTGGTTCTTCTTCGGCTTGGCGGCCAGCGCCTGGTAACGACGGGTGATCGCATCTTCCAGCGCCTCGTCGCTCAATAGCTCCGTCCAGCCATACTTCTCGGCCCACAGGTACACCACCCGCACGCTGCCAAGGCCGAGTTCCTCCTTGATCTCCCGTGCACTCCAATGGCGCAGATAAAGCCGCTTGGCGGTTTGTCGTACCTCTTCTGTATAGGCCATGAGGCTCCCCAGTCATAAAGCTGGGGCTCATGATACTGAGCCGATCCCGCCCCTCCCGCCGCCTTCATTCGGATGAATTCGGATACCCCCCGCTATCCGAAATCGCCCGAACGCCTCTGAGTGCTCCCCTGAGCAGGCCCCGATAACCTGACGCCAATTCGATACCAGGAGGCCGCCGTGCCAACACCGACAGACTCATCACTGCGCACCGGCTGGGTGGCAATCGCCACTGAGGGCCAGTCCGTGGATGGCCGTGAGATTTCGGCCAAGTGGATCACCGACATGGCCGACACCTACGATCCCACCTTCTACTGCGCCCAGCTCTGGCCTGACCATGAGAAATGGGGCGAGAACCTGGGCTACGTGCAGGCCCTCAAGGCCGACAAGGTAGACGGCAAACATACCCTGTTCGCCATCCTCTGCCCGACCCGCGACCTCATCTATCAGAACCAGCGCGGCCAGTACAAGTTCTGCTCCATCGAGCCGCTGGATAACTTCACCGGTCAGGGCAAAACCTACCTGTTTGCAGTAGGGGTCACCGACATCCCAGCCAGCACCGGCACCACCATGCTCAAGTTTTCCGCCAAGCACCCGTCGCCGACCGTGGGGATCAGCCAGCCGCTGGACTTGTCCGGCTTCTCGCTGCCTGCCGATGAGCACAGCCACCCCGACCGCGTCTCACTCCTGCACAAGGTGTTCAACTTCCTAGGCGGTCACGGCGCCCCGACCGCGGCGATCCCCACTGAGTCACCGACCCGCCCCCAACCCGAGGACAGTACCGACATGAACGAAGAACAGATGAACAAACTGGCGGGGATGTTCACCGCGCTGGGCACCCAGATTGAAACCTTTGGCGCCAAGGTCGACGCGCTGACGGCTGACAAACAACCGGCCGTCACCGAGCCGGCCACCGTCACCGATCCCGCTCCGGTCGACGTCACCTCCGAGCAGTTCTCGGCCTTCGAGCAGACCCTCAAGGGCCTGGGCGAACAGCTGACCGGCCTCAACGCCAAGATCGAAAAGTTCTCGGTAGAAGCACCAGACCAGCGCCCCGATGCCCTGGGCGGCAGCGACACCCACCCGACCGTTTGCTGAGGAACCCTCTGTGAGTCAAACCAAAACCCCGCAGGCTGAGAAGTGCCTGAATCACTACAACGCGTTGCTGGCCAAGGCCTTCAACGTGCCCGAGAACGCGCTGGCCAAGCAGTTCTCGGTCAGCGCCCCCATGGAAACGGTGCTGCGCAGCGCCATCCTTGAATCCACTGAGTTCCTCAAACTCATCACCTGCCTGGACGTGGACCAGCTGACCGGTCAGGTGGTGCAAGTCGGCGCCAGTGCCCTGCACACCGGCCGCAAGGTTGAAGGACGTTTTCGTCGCAAGATTGGGGTCGACGGCAACAAGTACAGCCTGACCGAGACCGATTCCTGCGTGCGCCTGGACTGGAGCACCCTGTGCACCTGGGCCAACGCCGGCCACGAGGGCCAGTTCGTGCAACTGGTGTCCGACTTCACCAACCAGACCTTTGGCCTCGACATGCTGCGGGTGGGCTTTAACGGTACCCACATCGCCGATGACTCCGATCCGGTCAAGTATCCGCTCGGTGAAGACGTCAACAAGGGCTGGCAGCAGCTGGCGCGTGAGTGGAACAAGGGCAGCCAGGTGGTGAAAGCCGCCACCGGCGACAAGATCTATTTCGACCCGGACGGCCACGGCGACTTCAAGACCCTGGATGAAATGGCCTCTGACCTCATCAACGCCACCATCAACCCGCTCTATCGCACCGATCCGCGTCTGGTGGTGCTGGTCGGTACCGACCTGGTGGCCGCGGCCCAAGCCAAGCTCTACAGCGAGGCCACCAAGCCCACCGAGCAGATTGCCGCCCAGCAGCTGGCCAAGTCCATTGCCGGCCGCCCGGCCTACATCCCGCCCTATTTCCCGGCGAACGGGATGTGGGTCACCACCCTGGCCAACTTGCACATCTACACCCAGCGCAACACCCGCAAGCGCAAGGCCGCCGACAACGACGACACCAAGGGCTTTGAAAACCAGTACTGGCGTCAGGAAGGCTATGCCATCGGCGAATATGAAGCCTTTGGCAGCTACGAAGAGGCCGACGTGGCGGTCGGGGCGCGCCCTGCCGCCCCGCCTGCAGGTGCTGACACGCACAGCGAACCGGAGGCCTAACCATGGCCCTCTCACCTGGCATGCGTCACAAGCAGCAGGTCCTGGCCCAGTTGGGGGCGGCGCAAGCCGCCACCACCGGGCAAGCCACAGGACTTGTGGCCAACAGCTTGCACCTGCAGCTGATTGCCCTGGAACAGGACATGGCGCGGCTCAAGGCGCTGGCCAGGATGAGCGACAAGGTGGCGATGAAACGGGACGAGTTGTTCCCCAAGTATCGCCCCTACGTGGACAAGTACCTGGAACTGGCGGCGCTCGGCACCGTGTACCAAAACGCGCTGTTTCAACGCCTGATCGTCTGGGCGTTTGATATCGGCGATCTGGAGACCGCCATCAGCTGGGCGCTGTTGGCCATCGAGCAGAACCAGCGCACCCCGGGCAACATCAAGCGCGACTGGGCCCATTTCACCGCCGACACCGTGCTGGGCTGGGCCGAGGAGCAAGCTGCGCTAGGCCATGGCGTCGAGCCCTGGTTCTCCCGGGTGTTCGACAAGGTGCGGGGTGACTGGCGCCTCAACGAACAGGCCACCGCCAAATGGTACAAGCTGGCCGGCTGCCTGCTGCTGCGTGACAAGGACGGAGTCCCCCGCCCCAGCGCGTTGGCAGACAACGCCACCCTGGAGCAGGCCGACCACTGGCTGGCCCTGGCCGAGAAGACCCACAGCAAGATCGGGGTCGGTACCTTGCGCCACAAGATCGCCATGCGCCTGCGCGCGCTCAACCCAGAATAACGACTCCCACGCCACCGCGCCCCGGCGGGGATGAGCCTGCAGCTGACCGCTCGCACCGCGCTCAATCCCGTGGCCTCAGGGGCGCCCCAATTGATAGGGCAGCACATGATTTCAGGCAAAAGCATCCGCTACAGCGAGCAGACCATCACCAATGACGGCTTTTGGCCTGACGTGGTGTGTGGCAACTTCGAGCGCCGGCGCGCCCTGCCCGCAGACATGGACAGCGACGCCATCAGTGCGGCCCTGCTGGCGGCCATCAGCGAGATCAACCTGCAGCTGACCCGCCACCAGACCACCTTGCGAGCCCAGGGCTACACCGAGGCCGGTCAGGTGCCCGGCCCCCGCCTCGCCGGCGGCAACAACGCGCTGACCGAGACCTACCTGGCCGCGGTCTTTGCCCGGGCCAAAGCCATGCTGCTGCCCGAGTTCGCCACGGTCACCGAGCGGGACGCCCGCAAAGACCTGGCCGAGCGCGCCCCTGACCTGCGCGAGCAGCTACTGGCCGAAAGCCAGCAGCTGGTGCGCAGCATCAAGAACAAGCACCGGGTCGGGGTCTCGATGATATGAGCGAGACCAACGAGGCCCTGCATCCCCAGGGGTATTTCCTGTGGGCCCTGCACCGCGAGCTTGAGCGCGTGCTGCCGGCCCGCTGCGCCCGTTCTCTCGACAGTTGGATGGAGGGCGGCACCATCAGCCTGGAACCCAAGGACATGGGGATCACCGGGATGGATCTGGCCTGGCTCAAATACACCGCCGTGTTTTCCCTGGAAAGCCTGCCGTTTCGCGAATGCCGCACCGAGACCCTGCTGGCGGTGATCGCCAGCTGGATACAAGAAAACGACCCCTTCCGCGAGCGCTTCGCCCTGCCCGATCCCACCTATGACGTGGTGCCCAATGACGAGCACAGCGCCGACCTGGATCTGGAGGTGAAGTTCGCCGAGCCCCTGCGCATCGTGGAAGACCCGGACGGTGCAGTCCGCTGGCTGGATAAGACCTGGACCGTGGCCCCCTTTGAAGTGTGGGTGGCCGATGACATCACACTGTCGGTGGCGGGCAGCGCCCACTCCGTTCACCGCTAACCCCGAGACTTAAGGAGCCCGCGCCATGTGGCCTTATGTGCAGATCAACAACTTGAACCAGATGCAGGGGCCGGTGACGGAGGTCGAACGCCACCTGCTGTTCATCGGCAGCGCCGCCAGCAACACCGGCAAGCTGCTCTCCCTCAATGCCCAGTCAGACCTCGACCAGTTGCTGGGTACCGGTGACAGCGAGCTCAAGGCCAACCTGCTGGCCGCCCGCGATAACGCCGGCCAGAACTGGAGCGCCGGCGCCTATGTGCTGCCCACCGACCAATCCTGGCTTGATGCCGTGCGCAGCGCCCAGCAGACCCAATCCTTTGAAGGGGTCCTGGTGCTGGGTCAGGAGTGGGACCAGGCCAGCATCAACGCCGCCCACGCCCTCAACCAGGAGCTGATCGCCAAATGGGGGCGCTGGCAGTTCATGCTGCTGGCCGTGCCCGGCATTGTTGCCAAGCCCGTCGGCAAGGAGGACACCGCCCAAGCCTGGAGCGACTACGAGGCCATGCTGGCCGCCCTGCAAGAGGGCATCAAAGCCGACTCCATCAGCCTGGTGCCCCAGCTTTGGCCCAACCTCGCCGGCGCCTATGCCGGGCGCCTGTGCAACCGAGCGGTGAGCATCGCCGACAGCCCCTGCCGGGTGAAGACCGGCGCCCTGGTCGGCCTTGGCAACAAGCCGGTGGACAAAGACGGGATCCCGCTGCCGCTGGCCACCCTGCAGACCCTGGAGCAGAACCGTTACTCGGTACCGATGTGGTACCCGGACTATGACGGCACCTACTGGGCCGACGGCCGCACCCTGGATGCCGAGGGCGGCGACTACCAGGTGATCGAAAACCTGCGCATTGCCTACAAGGTGGCACGCCGAATGCGCATCCGGGCCATTGCCCGCATCGGGGATCGCTCGTTCAACTCCACCCCGGGCAGCACCGCCATGGCCATCACCTACTTTGGCAAAGACCTGCGCACCATGGCCAAGGCCACCACCATCAACGGCCAGCCGTTCCCGGGCGACATCGCCTCCCCCCAGGATGGCGACATCTCCATCCAGTGGACTGCCAAGAACCTGGTCTCGGTGTTTGTGGTGGTGCGTACCGTGGACTGCCCCAAGGGGATCATCGTCAACATCATGCTCGATCTGAGCCTCAACAATGGGGAGGGTTAACCCGTGACCAAACGCTTTTCCGGTATCAACTTCGACACCACCCTGATGGGGGCCATGGTCCACGTCGAAAAGGCCAGCCTCTCCATCACCGACAACAGCGCGGTGGCGCAGACCCGGGGCATTCCCGATGGCTATGTGGATGGG
This sequence comes from Aeromonas sp. R5-3, assembly GCF_040908225.1. NCBI lineage: Bacteria > Pseudomonadati > Pseudomonadota > Gammaproteobacteria > Aeromonadales > Aeromonadaceae > Aeromonas > Aeromonas sp. R5-3. The sequence goes on from NZ_JBFODH010000009.1 coordinate 82,110, forward strand.
GATGTCGCCGCCGAGTGTGAATTCGAGCTCGATACCAAGAACCTCAAGCAGCTGATCGCCGCCGCCAAACGGGCCGGCAGCTGGCGCGGGATGGAGCCGGACGATGTGCTGTTCTACGCCAGCACCGGCAGCGAGGAGATCAAGGTGGAAGCCTTCGGCGTCAAGCTGAACGTGGCCGACCTGCTCGACATCGACCCCAAGGGCGGCAGCAAGACCGTGCACAAGGTGAAAGGCTTCGTCACCTCCCCCGATTTCATCCACCTCGATGGCGTGCCGTACCTCTCCAAGGACGACACCCGCCACCTGATGGATTAAGGGGAACGCCTTGGACGACATCGACCGCGCCAACCACCACGCCGCCCGCATGCTGGCGGCCCAGCTGGCCAACCAGGTGGGCAAAGGGCATTACCAGGGGGAGAGCCTGCACCAGTGCGAAGAGTGCGATGACCCCATCCCGGAAGGACGCCGCCGCCACATCCCCGGGGTGCGCCTGTGCGTCCCCTGCAAGACCCGCCTTGAGCGGCTGGGTCGCTAATCAGAGCAACGGACATGAACCCTATGCCAAACAAAGACCCCACCTTCTGGACCGCTCTACTGGCCTGGTTGATGGACAACTGGCCCGCCGTCTATGGGGCACTGCTGGCGCTGGCCATCGCCTTCCTACGCATCACCTACGCCGGCGGACGGGGGCGCCGTCGGCTGATCGAATCCCTGCTGTGCGGCCTCATCACCCTGGCGGCCGCCACCGGGACCCATCTGCTCGGGATCCCCCAGGAGGCCACCCCGTTGCTGGGTGGCATGGTGGGGCTGCTTGGGGTCGACATCATCCGCGACCGGGCCGCACTGATGTTTCGCAAGAAGGAGGACAACAATGCCGCGCAGTAACTGCCACCCGCAGGTGGCCGCCTTTCTCGACCTGCTCGCCTATGCCGAAGGCACCAAGGATCTCGGGGACGACGGTTACAACAAGCTGGTCAATCCGGCGGGGTTCTTCACCGACTATCGCACCCACCCGAACGTGCTGGTGCAGGTCAACAAGACCCTGAGCAGCACCGCCGCCGGCCGCTATCAGCATCTGTCCAAACATTGGCCGCACTACCGCGATCAGCTCGACCTGCCGGACTTTGGCCCCGCGTCGCAAGACACCTGGGCCATCCAGCTCATTCGCGAGCGCAAGGCGCTGGACGATGTGCTCAAGGGGCGCATCAGCCAGGCGATCAGCAAGTGCGCCAACATCTGGGCCAGCCTGCCAGGTGCCGGCTACGGCCAGCGTGAACACAAGCTGGCTGACCTGCTGGCCAAGTTCACCGAGTTCGGCGGGGTACTGGCATGAGCACTCTCATCCGGTTCTTGCCGACCATCATCGGGTTTGTCCTTGGCACCCTGTTGTTTACCCAAGGCGAACGGCTCACGCAACGCACCAAGGAGCTGGCCAGCGCCAACGACACCATCAACACCCTGCAGGCCGTCAACAACCAGCAAGCGACCGCCTTCCAGGAACTGCTGATGCAGGCAAAGGGCCTGCGCCTGCTGCTGAGCGACCAGAACGCGACCTTGGCCGAGCTCGACAACCAGAACAGGAAAACCGCCGATGAACTGCAAAATGCGTTGGCCACGCCACCGGCGGGCCGTCCGGACTGTGCTCGCGAGCCTCTGCCTGCTGGCGCTTTGCGCCTGCTCCAGCCAGCCCACCACCGTGGTGCAAACCAAGGTAGTGAAGCAGCTGCCGCCGCCGGGACTGGTGCCCCACTGCCCGGACCCTGACTTTACGGGGACCACCTACGGCGAGGCCGTGCGGTTTATCCCCACCCTGCAGACGGCGCTGCGCCGCTGCCAAACCCAGATAAACACCCTGAACCAGTGGATAACCCAAGAGGAAATCACCCCATGAGCAAGATCACCCCCATCACCCTGACCATCGCCGGCACTGATATCCGCTTTGTGCCCACCATGGTGGCCTACAACAGCTACATCAACGGCCTGTCGATGACCGACAAGGTGGCGCCGTCCCACCAGTACCTCAAGCGCATCGTCGACGCCGACAGCAAAGAGGCGCTCGATGGCCTGCTGGCCCGCCCGGGCGCGGCTCTGCAGATCGCCGCCAAGGTCAACGAGCAGTACGCCCCGGATCTGGATATCGAAGTAAAAAACTGACCGCGCGCGCCGAGGCCATCGAGCACAACCAACTGGAGCAGGTGCTGGCGCTGCGTCGCCACTACCTGCCCCATGAAGATGACGAGCTCGACACCCTGGCTCGCGCCCTCTGGTTAGACAAGTACCACGCCCAACGCCTCGCCCATGCCGTCGCCGAGGGCATCGCCACCGCCTTCAATGGATAAATCATGGCTTCTGTCACCGAACAACTGATCATGAGGATTGCCCTGATAGATGCCGTTACCCGGCCGCTTGAGGGCATCAACAGCCAGCTGAACCGGGTGAAAGAGACCGCGCAAAGCGGCTTTGCCAATATCGCCGGTGGTGGCGCCGCCATGCTGGCCGGCACCATGGCGATCCAGAATGCGCTGGGGCCGGCCATTGAGATGGACAGGGCGCTGGCCGAAGTGGCCTCGCTCGATGTCCATGAAAAGACCCTCAAGCAGCTCTCCGACACCGCGCTGCAGTTCTCCGTCAAGTACGGCGAATCGGCCAGCGCGTTTGTCAGCGCCTCCTACGATATCCAGTCCGCCATCGCGGGGCTGGAGGGCAATGAACTGCCCTCCTTTGCCCGCGCCTCCGGCGTGCTGGCCAAGGCCACCAAGGCCGACACCGCCACCATCACCAACTACATGGGCACCATGTATGGCATCTTCGAGCAGCAGGCCAAGAAGATGGGCAAGGCCAACTGGGTGGAGGACGTCGCCGGCAAGACCGCGCTCGCGGTACAGATGTTCAAGACCACCGGCCAGGGCATGACCGACGCCTTCAAGGGCATTGGCGCCAACGCCACCGCCGCCGGGATCTCGATGGATGAGCAGTTCGCCGTGCTCGGCCACCTGCAGGCCACCATGGGCGGCGGCGAGGCCGGTACCAAGTTCAAGTCCTTCCTGGCCGGGGTCGGCAGTGCCCAGAAAGCGCTCGGCCTCAAGTTCACCGACTCGGCCGGCAACATGCTGCCGGTGCTCGATATCCTGGACAAGCTCAAGGCCCGCTATGGTGAAACCCTCACCGTGGCTGGCAGCGATGAGCTGAAAAAGGCGTTTGGCTCGGACGAAGCGGTCTCCATGATCAAACTCCTGATGAGCAACACCCAGGGCCTGGCCACCAGTATCAACGCCCTGGCAAACACCCACGGCATGGGCAAGGCCGAGCAGATGGCCAAGGCCATGGTAGATCAGTGGAAACGGGTCAAATCAGCCTGGTTCGCGATCCGGGCTGCCGCCTTTGGGGCGGTGCTCCCCGCCATCAACAAGGTGGTGGGCGCCTTTGCCGATGGCGGCGCCGTGGTGCTGCGCTGGACCCGGATCTTTCCCAACTTCACCAAGGTGGTGGGGTACGCCGTGCTGGCCATCGCGGGCCTTGGCATCGTGACCGGGGCTTGGTTGATGCTGGCCGGCCTCGCCAAGCTGGCCACCCTGGCCTGGGCGCTGACCTTTGGTGGCCTCACCGCCCCCCTCACCCTGTTCAAGAAGGCCCTCGCGGGCCTGCGCCCGGTGATCATGGCCGTCAACATGGCCATGAGCCTCAACCCGGCGGTGATCATCATCGGGGCGATCCTGGCGCTGGTCGCCGCCGTGGCGCTGGCCATCATCTACTGGGACGAACTGCGCGCCACCTTCGCGGTGCTGACCGACTTTGAACTGCTGAGCGCCTTCTTTGGTGGGCTGGCCGAGACCTTTGGCCCGCTCGCCTCGCAGGCACTGGCCCCCCTGGTGGATTTCTTGACCCTTATCGTGGGCCTGCTCGGTCAGGGGATCGTCTGGCTCGGCGGCTTCTTTGCGCAGACCAACCAGGCCAGCGTCGGGATCGACAACGTGGCCGATGCCGGCCGCCGGATGGGCAATATCCTTGGGGCGGCATTCGACACCCTGCTCACCCCGTGGCGGGCGCTGATCGCGCTCATCAAGACCGCGCTCGATGCCTCGAATCAGTTCCTGGGCACCCAGTTCGACACCGGCGCCTTGAACGTGGACGTGCTGCCAAAGTGGGCCGCCTCCCCCGTGACGATGGCGCCCCCTGCCAGCGTGGTGAACAGCCCCTTGGCTGACTACCGCCAGCAGGACCAGAGCAAGGTGCCAACAGGTGGCCTTGGCCAGCAATTGATCCAGGCCAATGCGTCGGCCAGTGCGGCCAACCACAAGCCGACCCGCGCCCTGCATATCGGTGAGGTACACATCAACCCCCAAACCATGCCGACACCGGATGAGCTGGAGAAAAACGCCTGGGTGGAGCAACGAGGATGAACGAACCCAAATACATCGATCTCCTGGTGGTGAACGGCGCCTGGCAACTCGATGCCGGCGGCCAGCCGCGTTACACCCAGGACCGCCACAGCATCGGTCAGGACATCAAGCACCGCATCATGGAGTCGGGACTGGCCCGCAAGCTCATCGGCGAGCGCAGCCCTACCCTGCGTGCCGACGTGATGACCGAGATTGAACTGCTGGTAGAAGACGACGAGCGGCTGGTACCCGGCACCATCGTGATCCGTGAAGAGGCCCCCGACCGGGTGCTGGTCACCGCTCGCACCTATGAATTCGGCGATTTGGAGGTAACCCTGTGAACCTGCGCCCGAACGTGGACTTTATGGCCCTGCTGGCCGAGGCCGGTGTGCCGACCACCGAGCAGGCCATGGAGGCCGAGCTTAAAAAGGAGGTGGTGGCCGCCGGCTCTCTCATCACCAACGACAGCGATGTGAGCCCCTTCTGGCGACTGGTGCGCGGGGTGGTCATCACCCCGGCGCTCTGGCTTATCCGCACACTACTGGCGGGCCATGTGCTGCCCAACACCTTTGCGGCCACCGCCACCGATGCCTATCTCGATCTCAAGGCCTGGGATGTGGACCTGACCCGCAAGGCCGCCCAGAAGACCCGCGGGGTGATCCACTTCGTCAAGGTGAACCCTGGCGAGGCGGTCACCATCCCGGCCGATATCTGGATCACCACCGAGCGCATCAACGGCACCATCTACCGGGTGAAGCCCCTGCAGGCGGTGGTCAGCCCCGCCGGCGAGGCGGTAGCCAAGGTGGTCTGCGAGGCGGAGTTCGCCGGCAGCGCCTGGAATCTGGCCCCGGGGTATTACAACCTGCTGAGCGAACCGGTCACCGGCATCCTCTCGGCCCGCAACGATGACAAGGAGTGGATCACCACCCAGGGCGCCGATGCCGAGGGCAACGACGCGCTCGGCCTGCGCATCCAGAACCAGTTTTCGGCGGTGGGGCGCTACCACATCGACGCCATTTACCGCTCCATGCTGGCGAGCGTGGCGGGGATCCGGGCCGATCATATCTTCTTTGAGCATGAGGGTCCCCGCGGCCCGGGGACCGCCAACGCTTACATCCTGCTGGAGGTGGGCGCCACCCCGGCCAGCCTCATCAATCAGCTCAACGACTACGTGGGCCGCCAGGGCAACCATGGCCACGGCGATGACCTGTTCGTGATGAGCATCCCTGAGACTCAGCACAGCCTGACGCTAGCGCTCTGGCTCCAACCCAACCTCACCGACGAGCAGAAAGCCGCGCTCAAGGCGGGCGCCGAAAACCTGGTCAAGGCGGCGTTTCGCCAGTCGGCGGATTTCCCAAGCGTCACCCGCACCTGGCCGCGCTCGCGCTTCTCGCTCTCCCAGCTGGCCCGCGAGCTGCACAGCCAGTTCCCGCAGCTGCAGAGCCTCAAGTTTGCGCAAGATGACATCGTGTCGGGGCTGGCCATCCCGCGCCTGAGCACGCTGGAGGTGACCCTGCATGACTGATCCGACCCCGCTTGAACACGACCTGCAGGCGCCGGTGCTGCCCGATGCCAGCGCCCCCTGGTGGGAAGACGGTTACACCATCAGCCCGGCCCACGCCGAGCCCGGGTTTCTGGCCAAGGGGATCAACGCCTTCTGGCAACGGGTCAAGGGCTGGCTGCTGCTGCCGCTGGCCCAGCAAGACCCGCTGACCTGCTCGGAGTCCCTGCTGACGCTGCTGGCCTGGGAACGGGACATCAGCCGTTTCAACGGCGAGCCGCTGCCGCTCTTTCGCAAACGGGTCAAGTTCGCCTTTGTGAACGCCCGGGACGCCGGCGAGGTGGCCGGCTTTAAGCGCATCTTCGAGCGCCTGGGCATCGGCTGGTGTGACATCCACGAACGCCAGGCCGGCGCCCCCTGGGACGTCATCACCATCGAGGTGACCGATGGCGCCATCGCGGCCAACCAGAAACTGATGGAAACCCTCATTCAACACTATGGCCGCACCTGCCGCCGCTATCGCTTTCAGGTGGTTTACCCGGTCACCGGCATCCTGCAGTTCGGCCGCATCGACATGAGCCAGCAGGTGTTTGGCGCATCACTTAAGAGGAACGCATGAGCCAGATCATTACCAACGCTTTCTCCCGCTACTGGCAGGAGTGCCTGACCAACCAGACGCCGGTGGTGCTCGATGAGTTCGTGCTGGCCAACGTGCCGGGGCTCGATCCCGATACGGCCATTAACCCGGACAGCGGACTGCCGCCGGCGGGCCAGATTGTGCACCGCCACGGGGTGGACCAGCGCGGGCGCATCAACAACGACGCGGTGGCTTACACCATCGTGATGGACACCACGGTCGGTGATTTCAGCTTCAACGCCATGTATCTCATCAACAAGGCCACCGGCGTGGTGGGGATGATTGTGCACAAGGGGCTGGAAACCAAACTCAAGACCAATGAGGCCACCGGCCAGACCGGTAACAGCTTGGTCAAATCCATGCTGATGGAGTACGACCGGGCGGCAGAGGCCACTGCCACCCACGTGGACGCCAGCACCTGGCAAATCGACTATGCCGCCCGCCTGCGCGGGATGGACGACGACCTGCGCCTGCAAGCGCTGCAGTTCTTCGGGCCGGCCACCTTCTATGGCGATGGCTTCAAGCTGGTCAACGAGTCAGGGGTCTACAAGGTGCAGCCCGGGGTGGCCTACGTGGGCGGCCTGCGGGCGGAACTGAACGAGATCAAGAAGGTGACCCCGGGCGCCAAGCCGGTGGGACTCTGGCTCGATATCTACCGGGCGGGCTCCCTGCTCGATGCCTGGGTGAATCACTTCACCCTTAGCTTAAGTGTGCCGGAGCTCACCGACTACCTGGACAGCAACGGCCATCAGCACCATGTGGCCAAGGTGGCCATCGTCAATGCGGACGGCAGCGTCACCGACGTGCGCCGCAAGCGCACCATCGAGCTGACCGGGGACGTCACCGGAAAGGGCATCCTGGAGGACGCCCAAGGCGTCACCATCGCCGTGGAGATCAAAGACGGCAGCCACCGCCACCCGTGGGGGGAGCTAGACCAGGTACCAGCCACCGCCAGCCGCTGGCCCCTCTATGACGAGGTAACCAACAAACCGGATCTGGCCGCGGCCAACCACACTCACCCGGGCACACTGACCAACCCGATCCCGCTGGCCAAAGAGGACCTGAACACCCTCGTCACCCCCAGCGTGTTTCGCCAGGACTCCGATGCCAATGCCGCGGCCTCGCTCAATTACCCCGAACCTCAAGCGGGCTCCCTGACGGTGACCGTCGGGGCCGGGGTGCAGCAGCGTTACCACGTCTACAACACCAGCCGGATCTACACCCGCGCCCAGTACAACACTGGGGCCTTTACTCCCTGGGCCCGGGATTACAACACCCAGAACAAGCCAAGCGCAGATGACGTCGGTCTGGGATTAGTTGTCAACAAAGGCTGGAACACTCAGGCGGTAGCAGATACTTACGCCGTGCGAGACCAATCCGGTGACCTTTATGCTCGCACCTTGCGCAGCAACCTGGTCGATGAACAGCGCATGGTCGGCGCCGTGGCCTTTCGGGTCGACTACGGCAACGACAGCTATCTGCGCTACTGCAGTAGCCAAGCAGCGTTTCGTCAGTGGCTCAACCAGGCAGCCACTGGCTGGGAGGTGGGCTGGCGTTTAGGGATCTCTGATCCTAACTACGCAATGACCGAATACCACATCCCGGGCAAGTGGGCAGTGATGACCTACCTTGCTAGCGATGGCGCGTTTCGAATTGCTTCCTCGAACGGTGTCGGAGGCGCGACCTTCACCCGCATGACCATCGACACCGGGGCCAATGTCACCTTTGCAGGCGCGGTGAATGATGGCTCTGGCCGTTGCTACAGCCCGGGCAACCAACCCCACTACACCCACAACCACACTGCCGCCCAGGGCAACCAGGACATCGTCGCCAGCGGCTGGGGGCAGATCGGCACCTACATGATGGCCGCCGTGATCCCGGGCCACTCTGGCGCCATGAACCCCACCGCCACCATCGCCGGTTCATCGCTGCGCCCCGCCAACTGCTCGGAGTGGGGCCAGAACCGCGACTGGGCACTGCCGGGGACTTGGAAATGCCTGGGATTCATCACGGATAACAGCGACGACCGTTGGGACGACCGCACCACCTTGTGGCTGCGCATCGCATAAGCACAGGAGAATCGGATGGAACGAATTGAAGTACTCAGCGCGGCCCGCCCGCGCCATTATGCCGCGGATCCCGACAGCATCACCCTGGATGTACGCTTTGCCCATCTGCCCGACCCCGTGCAGTTTGCGGCCCGCAAAGATGACCTGGAAGCACACGGCCGCGAGCTCTACAGCCGGGCGGTGTTCGGCGAGTTTGGCGATATTGAGGTGATCCCGGTGCCACCGCCGACCGAGGCAGAGCAGCAAGCCCGCCTCGATGCGCTGCTCAAGCAGGCCGCCAATGCCATGGCCCCGCTGCTCGACGCCGAGGCGCTGGGCATCATCAGCGAGGTCGAGCGCAAACAGCTCACCGCCTGGCAGCGCTACCGAGTCGCCCTCTATCGCCTGCCGCAAGGCGATGGCTGGCCGACCGAGGTCAGCTGGCCGGAAGCGCCGCGATGAGCTGGATACAGGGGCCACTGCGCTGGCCCGCCAGTGCCGGCAGCCTACATACCCGCGCCCACGGCGTCCTGAGTCAGCTCCCGGCCACCCAGGACAGCGCCATGGCCCGCCTGCAGGGTCTGGCTGGGCGGGCTCAGTACCGGCCCCACCCACTCAGCGAAGCGGCCGCCGCGCTGGCAGGGCTGCGCAACGAGCTCGACCGCCTGCTGGCCACCGGCCGCTGCCTGACGGTCACCCCCTACCAGCACGGGGTCGGCCAACAGCAGGGCCAGCAGTTCAGCCTGGCCGCCCCCAATGCGGTGGCCACCCTGGCCGCCAAGCTGCAGGACGGGGCCGATCCCCTCCTGCCCAGCGGGCAACTGCATGCCCTCGCCTGGCTGGTCACCGGTAACAGCGCCGACGCGCTGGCTCGCCAGCTGGCGATTCTCTGCGCCCTGCTGCCGTTGCCGGAGTGGTGCGCTACTCTACGCCGGCTCACTGCCGACAACGACCCCATGAGCCAGCCCACCGCGGCCAAGGTGCCGCGCTGGCGCGCCGATGAGCCACTGAGCTGGGCACCGCTACGCCCCGCCCGCCTGGCGCTGGGGGCAGAGCTGGCCCAGCTGGAGAGCCTGGCCCGGGACAGCCAAACCCCGATCGCCAAGCTGCAGGGGCTGGCGACACGTCGTGCCGATCGTCTGACTACCCTCGCCGAGGCCTTGGCCGAGCTGGATACCCTCTCCGGCACCCTCTGGCACTGGCAAGGCCAGGGGGATGCCGCCAGCCTTGCCACTCAGCTCGGGCAGAGCACGCCACCCGACCACAGCCAGAGCATGACGGTCGCGGCCCTGCTGCTCTCCCCATCCCCGCTCACCTTCTGGCAGGAGTTAACCCCATGAGCCAAGCCATGCTGACCCTCGATGGCGAGCCCATCATCATGAGGTCGATGCGGGTCTCCGCATCGATGCAGTTTCAGGACAAGGACCAGAGCGGCCAGACCAGCTCGACCAGCAGCGCCGAACAGGGCGCCAAGGCCAAGGAGCTCGACGTCTCCGGCCTTATCCCGTTCAAGGATGAGCAGATGCTGAGTCGGCTGTTTGAGCTAGCCGATGCCAAGGGCAATGGCGGCAAGCGCCACGTCTACCGGGTCGGGTCGCTCTTGGCCAAGTCGGTGAAGGTGCGCCAGGCCAAGTTTGCCGGCCGCATCACAGCGAGCGAACAGGAGGGGCTGCTGGCCTGGCAGGTGCAGTTCACCTTGAGGGAGTTCAACTCGGTACCGGAGAAGCGCGAAGCCCGTTTACCTGGTAGCCCCGCCAACCTTGGCAAAGGCTCCACCGGCACCACCGCAGCCAAAGGCGGCCAGGGCCAAAGCGGCGATGAGAAGCTCTCCAAGGGGGAGGCGTTCTTTAAGAAACTGGACGACAAACTGGGGGATGTCCTGGCATGAAGCTGACCACCCGTCTGACCATCAATGACCAACCGGCTCACCTGGTCGAGCACGACATCATGCTGGATCTCAACGCCGGCGGCCGGGCAGCCCTGACCGCCCAGGCCAAGGTGCAAAAAGGCCAGCCGATCGCCATCGATGTCGGTTACAACGGCGAGCTGCGCCGCTGGTTCACCGGTTACGTGTTCGATGTGCAGCCGGCCGCGGCGGGCTCTGTGCAACTACTCTGCCGAGAACTGGCGGGCGTGCTGGCCGGTCGCCTCCCCATCAGCATGCAGCATGCCACCCTGCGCAACCTACTGGCCTGGCTCAGCACCGAGACCGGTCTGGTGTTCATGCTGCCAGCGGCGGCTGACTATGCAGACCGGCCGATCCCCAACTTCACCAGCGCCGGCACCGGTTACCAGTTGCTGGAGCACGCCGGCCGCGCCTTCGAGGTACCCGACTTTGTCTGGTACCAGCAACCCGATGGCGCCATCTTTGTCGGCAGCCACGCCGATTGTCGCTGGCATGATCGGGAGGTCGAAATTGACCCGGCCTGGACTGCCCGCCAGGCGGGTAACCTCATCACCTTGTCCCCGGTGCCGGCCATGCGTCCCGGGGCGACCGTCAACGGTAAGCGGGTCACCCGGGTGCGGCTCAAAGGGGATGAAATGACCCTGACCACCGTCACCCCGGGCAAAGTCAGCAAGTCGTTGGAGCGGCGCAAGATAGAGGGGGAGTTCCCGGAGCTGGCCGACAAGATGCATCTGCCCAAGTTCGGGCAAGTCGAGACCATCAGCGACCAGGCCAGCGCCGGCCAGCTCAATGACCCCTTTCGCCCCCGCTATGCAGTGGATGTGCAACTGCTGGGTGAGGATGGTCAGCCGGACAAGGCCGCGCCACTTTATCGGGCGGTGCCGCTGCCGGTGCAGTTCGGCGGGCAGGAACAGGGCCTGCTGCAGTTCCCCCTTGAGGGGACGCTGGTTGAGCTGGGCTTTGCCTTCGGGCGGGCCGACCGGCCCTTTATTCGCACCGTGCTCGGCAGCGGCTGGGCCCTGCCGGACATCGCCCCGGGCGAGCAGCTGCAGCAGCAACGGGCCGAGGTGTTCAGCCGCACCGATACCGTGGGCAACCTGAGCCGCCACACCGACCGGCGCCTGCATGACCAGGCCCTGCAGATGCACCACCAGAGTGACGATTACCTGGGGGAACATGGCCAGCATCGGCTGCAGGTGGCCCAGCACAGCATCGAGGAGGTGGGCGGGCTCAAGCTCATCGAGGCGCTGGGCGCCGTCGAGCTGCTGGCCGGGGATGACATCACCCTGGGAAGCCTGGGCAACATGAGCCAGACCACGGCGGGGGATCTGATAGAGGTGGTGGGCCAACTGCGCCGGGCGGTTGCCGGCGAATTGCAGCACCTGGAGGCGCCCCGTTCGTGGATGGGGACCGAGAGCGTGAACATCTTCCGGCTGCTGCTGCAGCTGATGAACGTTGTGGAGCAGCTGGCCGCAGCCACTGCCAGCCACACCCACGGCAGCGGGCCGGCCCCCGGTAACAGCGAAGCCATGACTCAACAGGGCCAACAAGCCAAGCTGCTGGCCAGCCAGCTCTCCCCCATCATCGAATAGGGATGCACACATGATCTCACTGACCCTAAATCAAGGCGCAATGCACCACCTGCTGGCTCGCCTGGACGCCGCCGCTCTGCCACCGGCGAAACGCCGACGCATCACCCAGCAGATAGGCCGCGAGGTGGCCAAGGTGAACCGCCAGCGCATCAGAGCCGGCAAGGCACCTGATGGCACAAAGTGGGCACCGACTAAGAGCAAGCGCAAACACAAGCGGCTGACCGGCCTCTCCAAGCGTCTACGCTCTCGCGGTACCGAGGACGCGGCAATCATCGATTTTGACTCCCGCTTTGCGGGAATGATCGCCAACCAGAACCACCAGGGGATGTCACAGCCATTCACGGCAGCGCCGCCCAAGCCAGCACAACCGAGGAAGTCAGAGCGGGGCAAGAAGAAGGAACCGTTCAAGCCTACGGATAGCCCTTGCACCCGCAGCCAGGCGCAGCGCCTGCGTGCGCTGGGGTACAAGGTGCTGTCAGACCGGGGCGCTCGTCGTCGCTACCGCAAGCCCTCCCTCAAGTGGATACGGGAACATCTCAGTGTTACCCGGGCAGCCATCCTGATCAGGACCACCACCGGAGAGACCAGGAAGAACCGTTGGACGGTAGAGACCCCAGCCCGCCCCATGCTCCCCCAGGCAAGTAGCGACGAACTGCTGGCCATCGCCGCCAAGGCATTCCAGAAGATGGGATGGGGCGCCGACCAGTAACCCGCAGACCATCACACCGCACACGACAGCGACGCACCAGCGTCGCTTTTTTGTGGCCAGCCCCTGCCCTGCAGCCCAGGCGCGACGGAGGAAACGCGCCGCTCACGGAATCCGCACTCCTCCCCCCCCACCTTCGGGCTAAAAATGTGGCGTTTTTTGCACAAATAAAATGGTGCAAATCCATGGTCTAACCCGCGCCGTGGCTGGGTTCTTGGGGGGAATTCAGAATTTCACAAAACGTCATTTGATGATCGTTTTGGGGTAGTTTGATCACACCAATCAGGCGACGCGAAAAACGTAAGTCATTGATGGTAAAGTGATAACGTTCATTTTCCGTGAGGGTCTGGCACGGCGTGATGGATCTGGTATGACCACGATTGGAAAGCGGGCAAGCCTTATGCGGCAGGGCTTGGAAGGCAATTTGCGCAAGGATCTAAAATTTCACGAGTGAAGCAGTCAGGAGCTCAAAAGCTGAGAAATGGACGCCTGATACAAAGACGAAACCCCAGCGATAGCTGGGGTTTCTGCTGCCGGCATGACCAAGTAAATGGCCAGGGAATGGCGCCGCATGAACTGGGCATAACCAAACAGCGCGGCATAATACTCGCACCAAACCATCAGCGACAACCATCTCCTCATCGGTTATGAAAACAAAATAGCAACCACGATTTTGAACAAAACCCAGAGAAACAAACATCCGGCCGCCAACATCACCACACTTTTCACCAATAGGATGGCCCCATCAATAATGCCGCATAGGGTGCGCCAAAACCCAGGGCGTTCATCATCTGGCGTATACGTTCCATTTTGAGGATTTGACGTGCTAGACCAAGACACCCCAGTTCCTGGAATTCCTACTGTGGTCCTAATACCTCTCTTCCCAACGTTGACCGTAGCACCGGGCTTCCCTATCGATGTAGATACTCCACTTTTACTCAGATTCAAGTTTATGCCAGGGGCAATTTTGATTCGCTTGCGAAACTTCAATGCCATCTTCACCACTCTCCAAGGGTGTTTTCGTATGGCACTAACAATAACATCCATACAAATGGAATAACTACTACTGCTAATAGAATGGCTGACACAGACGTGGACATCATGAGGACATCAAAACAATAAATTCTTTATTTCTCAGTTACATAATCAAAGAAAAAAGGAGGCCTAAGCCTCCTTCTTACTTGTCAAGCCATCACGCTCTTTTCAGTTGCGCTTCTGCTGCTTCCATCTCTCTAGCTAACTGCTCTTCTTTGCGCTGAGTAGCCAGCACTTCAGTTGCAATTCTTTTCATCTCGCAATCTACAAACCGAGTGAGAGCCTGTCGAACCAACGGTTGGTAACCGATACCATTAAGCTCCGCAATCGTTTTCAAATTCTCAATCAGCCCTTTCTGCAGCCTGATTGAGATTGGCTGCAGAGACAGAGCTTCGTTAATCAGCTCGTCGGTAGAGTGGTTAGATACAGCTACATACTGTTCGTCGGTGCCCAGAACCCCCGCGTCCCAGGCTTCTTCTGTGCCTAGAATCTTCTCTTGGTGGGTGCTCATAGAATTGATCCCTCGCATGTTTATATTTACCGCCGCAGACTTCGGCGTACATCTCTTTTTTAGCTCACGCCCATGTCTTATGGGAGCCAAATCAAACGGCGTATTTATTGTAGATGCCAATCTCAATCTGATTGGCTGCGTATGCAGTTTTGATGTGAATGTCGCCGTTTCTACGCATAAAACAGACCTTAAGCTTAATGCCTCGATCCGTCTCAGCAATAAACCACTCTGTCGGAGGGTTGGTTTGGTGATCTTCTCGGGTATCGATCAGAAACCCCTTCTCTCTGTTTGCGAAAGCTTCAATGACCTCGCTCTCTTCAACACAGTGCTTTACCTTTAGCTTAGCCCTGACAGCCGCTGATACGATAAGTGCCAAACCAGCCCCCATGCATTTACGTTGTATATACAGCGTATATCGCTAGGATTCTCGCGTCAACATGATCCGAAGCAATGAAAGGGGAAACTGGGAGCTCAATCAGAAAATGGCAGCTCTCGCTGTCGCCATTCTGTCGCCACTTGGCAATAGAAAAACAAAAGGCCATCCCTGAGGATGGCCTTAAGTCATTGAATTCTAATGGTGCCCGGGGTCGGACTCGAACCGACACGGTTATTCACCGGCGGATTTTGAATCCGCTGCGTCTACCGATTTCGCCACCCGGGCAACTGCGAGGGATTATACGAATGGCGCTTGGGCATGCAAGGTGTTTTTCTTGTGCCCACAGTCGTTTGCTCATTTATTCAACGCCTTGCCGAGGCAAGGTCAGTTAAATAGAATGCCCGCATCATATTAATGGAATAAGAACGATGGCCAAGCGTAAACCCGTCCAACCGACCACTCCCCCTCCTCCCACCCAGCGTCACCCCTCCGCCGGTCTGCTGCGCCGGCTCGGCGCCCTGATCTATGACTATCTGGTGGTCATCTCATTGTTGATCATCGCCGGCTTTATCGGGATGGGGGTAGCCCATCTGCTGCTGGCCACCGGCATGGCAAGCGTCCCCGAGGGCAAAGACGCCTCCTGGCTGCTGACCAGCCCCGTCTACAGTGCCTGGCTCGCCCTCGTCATCTGCGGTTTCTACACCTGGTTCTGGACCCGCGCCGGCCAGACCATCGGCATGCGCGCCTGGCGTCTGCGCATCCAGAATGCCGACGGCAGCAACATCCGCATCACCCAGGCGCTGATCCGGCTGGCAACGGCGGCCTTTGGCCTCGGCAACCTGCTCTGCCTGTTGAACCGCAAGTCACCTCGCGCATTTCAGGACATCTGGTCCGAGTGCGAAGTGATCGTGCTGGGCAAACAGGAGAATCTGGAACAGCTCAATCGCTGATCCCAAAAGGCGGCAACGAAAAAGGGCCCCCCAGGGTGCCCTTTTTGCTGGCCGACGCGTATTGCTTGCGGCTCAGGATATGGACGGAGATACCGCTAAACAGCAGTGCAGCAAGAGCGATGGCCGCCTTTGTCAGCAGCAACACCCCCCTTCAGGTCGCTACTGCTTGCGGCTCAGGATATAGAAGGAGATACCGCCAAACAGCAGGCTCGGTGCTATGGCTGCCAGGATCGGTGGCACCGCGTACACCAGGCTGACGGGACCGAACACCCGATCGCTGACGTAGACGGCAAAGCCGGTCATGATCCCCATCAGCATCCGCGCGCCCATGCTGACCGAGCGCAGCGGACCGAAGATGAAGGAGGAGGCCAGCAGGATCATGGCCACCACCGAGAGCGGTGACAACAGCTTGCGCCACATCTCCAGCTTGTAGCGCCCGGCATCCTGCTTGTTGGCATCCAGATAGCCGATGTAATCCAGCAGTCCCGCCACCGGCAGGTTTTCGGGATCGACGCTCACCACCCCCAGCTGTTTGGGGGTGAGCTCGGAACTCCACTCCATCTGGGGCTGGGTCTCGCTCAGGATCTGTTTGGGATCGTCAAAACGGGTCACCTGCACCTGCTTGAGCAGCCAGTGATGCTGCTCGAACACCCCTTCCTGCGCCTGCAGGATATCGATCAGCTTGCGCTCCGGGGTGAAACGGTAAAGGGTGATGCCGGTCAACGCGCCATCGTTGCGCACCCCGTTGATGTTGACGAAGTTGTTGCCATCGCGCGCCCACACCCCGTAGGCCGATACGGTCAGCCGCCCTTCCGACAGGGCCCCCGCCTTGATGTCATCCGCCATCCGCTTGGCGATGGGCGCCACGTACTCCCCCATCAGCCCCACCAGGAGCATCAGCGGGATGGCGGTCTTGAGCGCCGCCATCACGATACTGATCTTGGAGCGGCCCGCCGCCTGCATCACCACCAGCTCCGAGCTGGTCGCCAGCTGGCCCAGACCGATGAGGCCGCCCAGCAGGGCCGCCAGCGGGAAGAAGAGCACCGCCTCTTTCGGCATGGAGAGCAGCACATAGTAGAGGGCGCTGAGCATGTCGTAGTTGCCTTCCCCTACCGACTTCAGCTGCTCCACGTACTTGATCAGCGCCGCAAGGCCCACCAGCGTGATCTCACACAGCAGGACCGACATGAAAATGATCCGGCCGATATATCTATCGAGAATGCCAAACATCAGCAGAAACTCCCCGGTTGCAGCATCATGCTGATTTTTCCCTCAAATACAGACGTATGGAGCGGGGGCGACAGCAAAATGACCCGGTCGCCATGTCTATCGAGAATGCCAAACATCAGTAGAGACTCCCAGATGGCAACATCATGCCGATTTTCTCTTGAAATAGAGGGTCTTGACCCCGTTCCACCAGCTGGTGCCCTGCAGGTTGAGCGGCAACCCGATCAGCAGCAGATAGACCAGCGGCACCAGGAACATGCCGGGCCAGTGCGGCAGCCGGCCGCTGTCGATGGCTGAACGGGCGGCACTGAGCAGCAGGAAGTAGGAGAGGTAGAGCAGGATGGCCGGCAACAGCTTGGCATAGCGGCCCTGACGGGGGTTGACCCGCGCCAGTGGCACCACCAGGAAGGTCAGCACCAGAATGGAGAGCGGCAGTGACAGGCGCCACTGCAGTTCGGCCATCAGCTGGTTGTCCTGGGTGCCCAGCAGCTCCATGGTCGGCTTGGCCGCCGCCTTGCGGTTGGAGCGCTCCATCTCCTGCTGGCGGATCACCAGGCTGTACTCGTCAAACTCGGAGATCTGGAACTGGCGGGTATTGAAGTGCCCCTCGTAGCGAGAACCATCCTTCAGGGTCAGCCACTGCAGGCCGTTGCTGTCGACCGTGACCACCCCTTCGGTCGCCACCACCACTGACGGCGGCTTGCCATCCTGGGAGCGCTGCAACACGAAGATTTTCTGCAGTTTGGAGCCCTTGTCATTCAGGTCCTGGATGTAGGCCACCAGGCGACCCTTGTCGAGCTCCATGAAGCGGCCGGCCTGCAGGAAGGAGATCCCCGGATCTGCCTTGAACTCGTCGATCACCTGGTACTCGCGCTCCTTCGCCTGCGGGGCAATCCAGCCGGTATTGAAGGCGGCGACGGCCGCCGTCAGCAGGGCCAGTACCATGGCGCTGCGCATCACGAAACGGTGGCTGAAGCCTACCGCATGCATCACCGTCATCTCGCTTTCAGCGTAGAGGCGCCCGTGAGCGAACAAGATGGCCAAAAACAGGCTGATGGGCAGCATCAACAGGGCCATATTCGGCAGGTTGAGCAGCAGCAGGGTGGAGACCAGGCGCGTCGGCACCTCACCATCGGCGGCATCGCCGATGATCTGGATGAATTGCTGGCTGACGAAGATGAGCAGCAGCACGAATAATACCGCCAGCTGGGTTTTCAGGGTTTCCCTGAACAAATATCGGAAAACGATCACAGTCATTCCCAAGTAAACTTGTGTTTTTAGTCGAATGCCTGAAAAATAGGGCCGTATATTGGATTTTTACCAGTTTGAACTGCGGGGCCAGTGCCTGTTCGCTCCGCCTCTGATACCCCAACAAGCACCGCATTATTCAATAAAAGGTGCCTTTTGTCTTTAGGATGTAGGAGATTCCATGGAGTTCAGTGTAAAGAGTGGCAGTCCTGAGAAGCAACGCAGTGCCTGCGTCGTGGTCGGCGTATTCGAGCCGCGTCGCCTCTCTCCGGTTGCCGAACAGCTGGACAAGATCAGCGATGGCTACATCAGCTCGCTGCTGCGCCGTGGCGACCTGGAAGGGAAACCAGGCCAGATGCTGTTGCTGCATCAAGTACCGGGCGTGCTCAGCGAGCGCGTGCTGCTGGTCGGTTGCGGCAAGGAGCGGGAACTCGATGAACGCCAGTACAAGCAGATCATCAACAAGACCATCACCACCCTCAACGAAACCGGCTCCATGGAAGCGGTCTGCTTCCTGACCGAGCTGCACGTCAAGGGACGGGATACCTATTGGAAGGTGCGCCAGGCGGTAGAAACCACCAAGGCGGGCCTCTACAGTTTCGACCAGTTCAAGACCAACAAGGCCGAGCCGCGCCGTCCGCTGCGCAAGCTGGTGTTCAACGTGCCGACGCGTCGGGAACTGACCATTGGTGAAAAAGCCATCGCCCACGGCCTGGCCGTGGCGAAAGGGGTGCGCGTCTGTCGCGACGTGGCCAACATGCCGCCCAATGTCTGCAATCCGGCCTATCTCGCCTCCCAGGCCCGTCGTCTGGCCGATGCCTTCGACAACATCACCACCAAGGTGATCGGCGAGCAGGAGATGGCCGAGCTCGGCATGAACTCCTACCTGGCGGTGGCGCGCGGTTCCGACAACGAAGCCATGATGGCCATCATCGAATACAAGGGTCATCCGGATGCCAAGCCCATCGTGCTGGTCGGCAAAGGACTGACCTTCGACTCCGGCGGCATCTCCATCAAGCCGGCCGACGGCATGGACGAGATGAAGTACGACATGGGCGGCGCCGCCTCCGTGCTCGGTACCATGCACGCCCTGGCCCAGCTGCAGCTGCCCATCAACGTCATCGGCGTGCTGGCGGGCTGCGAGAACATGCCGGGTGGCAACGCCTATCGTCCGGGCGACATCCTCACCTCCATGTCCGGCCAGACCATCGAAGTGCTGAACACGGATGCGGAAGGCCGCCTGGTGCTGTGCGATGCGCTGACCTACGTGGATCGCTTTGATCCGGAAACCGTGATCGACGTGGCCACCCTGACCGGTGCCTGCATCATCGCCCTGGGTCACCACACCACGGGCCTCTTGGCCAACCACAACCCGCTGGCCCACGAGCTGCTCAATGCCTCCGAGCAGGCGGGTGATCGCGCCTGGCGTCTGCCGCTGTTCGACGAGTATCAGGAACAGCTGGAGAGTCCGTTTGCCGACATGGCCAACATAGGCGGTCGTCCGGCCGGTACCATCACCGCCGCAGCCTTCCTGTCACGCTTCACCAAGAAGTACAACTGGGCCCACCTGGATATCGCCGGGACTGCCTGGAAGAGTGGCAAGGAGAAAGGCTCCACCGGGCGTCCGGTGCCCTTGCTGACCCAGTTCCTGCTGAACCGGTCAGGGGTGGACATCGAAGAGAAGGAGTAATTTCCGCACCTCGCCCGGCGATGTCATCGGGCGAGCGGAAGTTGCCCTGCACCACAAGGAAGAGGCCCGCCTCTTCCTTGTTTCATTGAGGGTGGGCAGGAATACCCCCTGCCCGTCCTTACCGGCGGTCAATTATCCGTCACCGCAAACGGGATCAACCTGATGAGCCAAGTGACTTTTTACCTGATGAGCGAACCGGATGACGCGCAGGCCTCTGCCGTCGAGCGACTCGCCTGCAGCCTTGCGGCCGAGTCGTGGGGCGCGGGCCACCTCTATCTGTTCTGCGACGATGAGGCTCAGGCCCTGCGCCTCGACGAGCTGTTGTGGCAGCTGCCGCCGGAGCGCTTCGTGCCGCACCAGTTGCAGGGTGAGAGCGGCCAGGCCCCGGTGGAGATCGGCCACCAGCCGCCACGGCGGCGCTACGCCCGCCTCATCAATCTGGCCAAACAGACACCTTTGTTTGCAGGACACTTCGCTCAAGTGGTAGATTTTGTCCCCACTGACGAAACGCAAAAGCAGCAAGCCCGCGAGCGCTACAAGCACTATCGCCAGGCAGGCCACGCCCTCGAGATGAGGGATCAGCCCGTCCTTGCCGCACCGGATCCGGCGCAGCCCTGACTGCGCCGCCTGTGATCCACCACGAATCAACACCAGAATCCATCCATCCAGATTACGGCGAGACCATGGAAAAGACTTTTAATCACAACGCCATCGAACAGGCGCTCTACCAGCACTGGGAAGCTCAGGGCTACTTCAAGCCCCACGGCGACACCAGCAAAGACTCCTTCTGCATCATGATCCCGCCGCCGAACGTCACCGGCAGCCTGCACATGGGTCACGCCTTCCAGCAAACCCTGATGGATACCCTGATCCGCTACAACCGCATGCAGGGCAAGAACACCCTGTGGCAGGCGGGTACCGACCACGCCGGTATCGCCACCCAGATGGTGGTTGAGCGCAAGATCGCCGCAGAAGAGGGCAAGACCCGCCACGATTATGGCCGGGAAGCCTTCATCGACAAGATTTGGCAGTGGAAGGAAGAGTCCGGCGGCACCATCACCCGCCAGATGCGCCGCCTGGGCGACTCCGTGGATTGGGAGCGCGAGCGCTTCACCATGGATGAAGGCCTCTCCGCTGCTGTGCAGGAAGTGTTCGTCCGTCTCTACGAAGATGGCCTGATGTACCGCGGCAAGCGCCTGGTGAACTGGGATCCCAAGCTCAACACCGCCATCTCTGATCTGGAAGTGGAAAATCGCGAGATCAAGGGCCACATGTGGCACCTGCGCTACCCGCTGGCCAACGGCGCCAAGACCGCCGAAGGCCAGGATCACCTGATCGTCGCCACCACCCGTCCGGAAACCATGCTGGGTGATACCGCCGTGGCGGTGAACCCGGAAGACCCGCGCTACAAGGCGCTGATCGGTCAGCACATTCTGCTGCCGCTGGTGAACCGCCTGATCCCCATCGTCGCCGACGAGCACGCCGACATGGAGAAGGGCACAGGCTGCGTGAAGATCACCCCGGCCCACGACTTCAACGACAACGAAGTGGGCAAGCGCCACAACCTGCCGATGATCAACATCTTCACTCTGGACGCCCACGTGCGCGCCGAGGCCGAAGTGGTTGACTCCAACGGCAACCCCAGCACCGCCTATGACGCCACCCTGCCGACCGAGTTCGCCGGGATGGAGCGCTTTGCCGCCCGCAAGGCCATCGTCGCCAAGCTGGACGAGCTGGGCCTGCTGGCCGAGATCAAGGATCACGTGCTGCAGCAGCCCTACGGCGATCGCGGCGGCGTGCCCATCGAGCCGATGCTGACCGACCAGTGGTACGTGCGCGTGGCCCCCATGGCCAAGACCGCCATCGAGGCGGTGGAAGATGGCCGTATCCAGTTCGTGCCGAAACAGTACGAAAACATGTACTTCTCCTGGATGCGCGACATTCAGGACTGGTGCGTCTCCCGTCAGCTGTGGTGGGGTCACCGCATCCCGGCCTGGTATGACGACGCCGGCAACGTCTACGTGGGTCGCAACGAGGATGAAGTGCGCGCCAAGCACAGCATCCCGTCCGTGACCGTGCTGCGTCAGGACGAAGATGTGCTCGACACCTGGTTCAGCTCCGCCCTGTGGACCTTCTCCACCCTCGGCTGGCCGAACAACACAGAAGCGCTCAAGACCTTCCACCCGACCGACGTGCTGATGAGCGGCTTCGACATCATCTTCTTCTGGATCGCCCGGATGATCATGATGACCATGCACTTCATCAAGGACGAGAACGGCCAGCCGCAAGTGCCGTTCAAAACCGTCTACATCACAGGCCTCATTCGTGACGAAGAGGGCCAGAAGATGTCCAAGTCCAAGGGCAACGTGCTGGATCCCCTCGACATGATCGACGGCATCAGCCTGGAAGATCTGTTGGAGAAGCGCACCGGCAACATGATGCAGCCGCAGATGGCCGAGAAGATCGGCAAGCGTACCGCCAAGCAGTTCCCGGAAGGGATCGAGGCCCACGGTACCGACGCCCTGCGCTTCACCCTGGCGGCGCTGGCCTCTACCGGTCGTGACATCAACTGGGACATGAAGCGCCTGGATGGCTACAACAACTTCTGCAACAAGCTGTGGAACGCCTCCCGCTATGTGCTGATGAACACCGAAGATCAGGATTGCGGTTTTGCCGGTGGCGAAATGCAGTTCAGTCTGGCAGATCGCTGGATCCAGTCTCAGCTGCAAGTGGCCATCCGTGACTTCCGCACCGCCCTCGATACCTACCGCTTCGACATCGCGGCTGGCGTGCTGTACGAATTTATCTGGAACCAGTTCTGTGACTGGTATCTGGAGCTGACCAAGCCGGTACTGACCAAGGGTTCCGAGGCCGAGCAGCGCGCTGCCCGCCATACCTTGGTGACCGTGCTGGAAACCCTGCTGCGTCTGGCACACCCGATCATCCCGTTCATCACCGAGACCATCTGGAAATCGGTCGCCCCGCTGGCTGGCGTACACGCCGACACCATCATGGTTCAGGCCTTCCCGGAGTTCGACGCCGCCAAGGTGGACGAAGCCGCGATGGCGGATCAGGAGTGGGTGAAGGAGTTCATCGTCAGCATCCGCAACATCCGCGCCGAGATGAACGTGGCACCGAGCGTCCCGCTCAACGTGCTGCTCCAGTGCGATGCCAAGGATGCCGAGCGTGCAGCCGACAACGAGGCCTTCCTCAAGTCGCTTGCCCGTCTGGAATCCATCCGCGTGCTTGGCGAAGGTGAAGCCGCGCCACTGTCGGTGAAGAAGCTGATCGGTGCCACCGAGCTGCTGATCCCGATGGCCGGTCTCATCGACAAGGATGCCGAACTGGCCCGTCTGGCCAAAGAGGTAGCCCGTCTGGTGGGCGAGTGTGGCCGCATCGAAGGCAAGCTTGGCAACGAGGCCTTCGTCGCCAAGGCGCCGGAAGCGGTCATCGCCAAGGAGCGCGAGAAACTGGAAGATTACCGCCTCCAGCTGACCAAGCTGGAAGCCCAGCAGGCCGAGATCGCCGCGCTGTAAGCCGGCATCCGCCTCGCAAAAGCCCCCTCCTGCAGGGGGCTTTTTGTTGCCCGCCCACCACCATTCCCCCTCATTTCGCGCGTTGTCATGCAAAATTAGCGAGCCAAATCACCCGCTTTCACAAGCGCAGCGCCCCCAAATTCATTACACTGCCAGCGATCTTTCTACTAGGAGTGCTGCCGCAGTATGGAAATATTGATCCTGTTTGGATTGATTTTGCTCAATGGCGTTTTCGCCATGTCGGAAATCGCCATCGTCACCGCACGCAAGGCACGCCTCAGCAAGATGGTCAGCGAAGGGAGCCGCTCCGCCGCCATCGCGCTCAAGCTGAGCGAAGATCCCACTCATTTTCTCTCCGCGGTGCAGATCGGCATCACCAGTATTGGTCTGCTCAACGGTATCTACGGCGAATCCCTGCTGGCCCAGCCGCTGGCGCTCTGGCTGCAGGAGTGGGGCATGACCCCCAAGAGCAGCGGCCTCATCGCCACCGTGCTGGTCATAGTGGTGGTCACCTATCTCTCCATCGTCATCGGCGAACTGGTGCCCAAGCGGCTCGGCCAGATCAGTGCCGAGCGCATCGCCTGCCTGGTGGCCCGCCCCATGTTGTGGCTGGCCGCCCTTACCCGTCCCTTCGTCTGGCTGCTGTCGGCCTCCACCAAGGCCAGCCTGCGACTGCTGAGAGTCAGCCAGGATGCCAGCGCCAACGTGACCCAGGAGGAGATCCACGCCATGCTGGTGGAGGGTTCGGAAGCCGGGATCATCGAGGATCATGAGCACACCATGCTGCGCAACGTATTCCGGCTCGACGAACGCAGCCTCTCCTCGCTGATGGTGCCGCGCAGCGACATCCGCTATCTCGACCTCGCCCTGCCGCTGGAGGTCAACCTGCAGCGGCTGGTGGAGTATCGCCACAGCTTCTTCCCGGTCTGCGACGGCAACCTGTCGGAACTGGTGGGCATCATCAACGTCAGCAAGGTGCTGCACGCCTATATCAAGGGTGAGCCCATCGATCTGGCGGCATTGACCCAGGATGGCAGCCTGCTGCCTGAGACCCTCAACGGCCTCGAGCTGCTCAACCACTTCCGCACCCACTCCGAGCACATGGTGCTGGTGGTGGACGAATATGGCGAGTTGCAGGGACTGGTCACCCAGCAGGATCTGCTGGAGACTCTGGCCGGCGACTTCCAGCAGGAAGACGGCGACGACAACTGGGCTTTTCAGCGTACCGACGGCAGCTGGCTGCTCGACGGCCTCATTCCGCTGCCGGAATTGAAAGACTGCCTGGGACTGGTTCGGCTACCGGAGGAAGAAAAACATCACTATCACACCCTCGGAGGGCTTATCATGCTGCTCCTTGGTCGTGTTCCCCAGACGGGAGACCTGGTCACCCTGGAACAGTGGCAACTGGAAATCGTTGACATGGATGGTTTGCGCATCGACAAGGTGCTTGCCATGCCCTTGCTTGATCAACCCAGCTAACCTGCGGAGTTTGCAACTATGGAACAGTTTTACCAACTGGCCCACGCCTTTATGCATCAGGATCTGGTGACGCTATCCGATCCCAAGATGGCCTTCATGGTCTGCGGTGTGTTATTGACCTTTCTGGTGCTGGAGAACGGCTTCATTCCCACCGCCTTTCTGCCCGGCGACAGCCTGCTGATCCTGACCGGCGTGCTTATCTATCAGGACGTGCTCTCCCTCGGGGTGATCCCGCTGCTGATCCTGGCCACCTTCGTCGGCACCTGGCTCGGCTACATGCAGGGGCGTTTCCTGGGCCATACCCAGCTCTACCACCGGCTGCTGTCCCATGTGGAAGAGAAACACCAGCAGAAGGTTTACTACCTGCTGGACAAATACGGCATCGTGACCCTGATCACCGCCCGCTATATCGCCTTCGTGCGTACAGCCTACCCCTATATCGTCGGTGCCACCGAACTGCCCCAGGGGCGCTTTCTCATCGTCAATCTGGTCAGCTCCATCATGTGGATCTGCCCGCTGGTAGGTTTCGGCTACTTCCTCAGTCACACCAAGCTGGCGGCCGAGTACCAGTCCCAGTTCCTCAGCATCATTCTCTGCCTGCCGATCGTGCTGCTGGTCGGCGGTTTGATTGCGCTGATCTGGCGCTGGCTGAGCAAACGCAAAGCCAGTGCGCCACGGGATTGAGGCAAAGAGAGAGGGTCATCGCGAGATGGCCCTTTTTTTAGCGAAATAATGGTGATTTACCCGCTGGCACTCTTGTCAAGCGAGGGTAAAAATGAGTGAATCTAGCGCCTTTTTTTCCATGTGAACGGAGTCGGTAGTATGCGGTGTCGGGTTAGCGCTATGGCGCTGGTTTATGCATTGGTTGGACTGCTGGGACTGCCAGCAGCATTGGCTGCCCCCAACCCGGCCAAACTGCAGCTGCAATCGAGCAGCGCACTGGTGATGGATGTCAGAACGGGCAAGACCCTCTACCAGAAGAATCCCACCCAGGTGCGCCCCATCGCCTCCCTCACCAAGCTGATGACGGCGCTGGTAGTGCTGGATACCCGCCAGGATCTCGGCCAGACCCTGACCATCGACCAGAACGACAGAGACGCCATCAAACACACCTATTCGCGGGTTCGCATGGGCACCCAGGTGACCCGCCGCGATGCCCTGCATCTGGCGTTGATGTCCTCTGAAAACCGCATGGCCTCGGCGCTTGCCCGCCACTACCCGGGGGGCCGTCCCGCTTTCATCCGAGCCATGAACAACAAGGCCAAGCAGCTGGGCATGCGCAACAGCCGCTTCTACGACTCCACCGGCCTGTCGACCCGCAACGTCTCCACCGCCCAGGATCTGGCCAAGCTCATCGCGGCGGCCTACCGCCAGCCGCTGATCCGCGAGTTCACCCAGGACACCAGCAAGGACATGCGCTTTCGCACGCCGGCCTACAGCCTGATGTTCAACAACACCAACCCGCTGGTGAAGAACCCGGATTGGGACGTGCGCCTCTCCAAGACCGGTTATACCGACGAAGCGGGCCGCTGTCTGCTGATGCGGGCCAAGCCGGACAATCAGGAGCTGGCCATAGTGCTGCTCAACTCGGTGGGCAAACGCACCCCCATCGGCGATGCCAACCGCATTCGCAAATGGCTGAAAAGCTGACACCCGGACTGCGGGGATAAAAAAGGATGCTGCGGCATCCTTTTTTATTGCCTGCAAACCGCCTCTGCCCGCCTCTGAGCGGGTTTATCAGCAGAAAGGGGCGTGGGTTGACCGAGAACCAAGGGATGCACACAGGGCGCGATAACGCGAAAGTCGGCGCAGTGGGCCGCAGAGGCAGGGAGATGCGCCAAGCGCCCGTCATGCAGAGGTGGAAGCCCTTGTCACGGAACTCGGGGTTGCCGTGAGCGCGATCTTAGTAGCGAAGCCACAGAGTTGAAGCAAAGAGGTGAAGAGACGAAGAGACGAGTATCAAGCCACCCGGGTCGTATCCCATATCCGGAGCGGCCATATAAAAAAACAGCCCCGACCGAAGTCGAGGCTGTCTGTATGGTGCGCCCGAGAGGATTCGAACCTCTGACCACCTGGTTCGTAGCCAGGTACTCTATCCAGCTGAGCTACGGGCGCTCATCAACTTTTGGTACTGCTTTCAAAATGGTGCGCCCGAGAGGATTCGAACCTCTGACCACCTGGTTCGTAGCCAGGTACTCTATCCAGCTGAGCTACGGGCGCTCACAAACTTTTGTGTACTGCTTTCAAAATGGTGCGCCCGAGAGGATTCGAACCTCTGACCACCTGGTTCGTAGCCAGGTACTCTATCCAGCTGAGCTACGGGCGCTCA